>CBJLAJ010000068.1:0-26398 GCA_966421005.1 uncultured Paraburkholderia sp. | reverse complement strand
AGGCGTGACCAGCACCTTGTTCGGGACGGCGAAGTAACCAACGGCCTCGAGCCGCGCGCGGAACGCAGCATCAATGCAGACGCATGGCCGCCAACCATGCGGGCCCGTTCGGTAGATTGTTCGCGCAGCCAAGACACGCGTAGGGCTCGCCGGTGGCGCGCGTATCGCCGAAACGGACAAGCGGACGGAAAAGATATTGTAGCCTGTTGCCATACAGGCTACAATAGCATCCATGATCAAAACCTTCCGACATAAAGGGCTCGAACGGTTTTTCATCAAGGGAAGCAAGGCCGGAATCCAACCGCACCACGCGACGCGTCTTCGTATCCAGCTAACGGCCCTGAACTCAGCCACCAAGCCGGACGACATGAACGCTCCGGGCTGGAAATTGCATTCGCTCGAAGACGATCTGAAAGGGCATTGGTCGATTTGGGTCAATGGAAACTGGCGGCTGACCTTCACGTTCGAAGGGACGGACGCGATCCTGGTCGATTACCAGGACTATCATTAAGGTGATTGTTATGACGATGATGCACAATCCTGCGCACCCGGGCGAAGTGCTGCGGGAATGGATCCCTGAGGACATGACCGTGGGGCAGGCGGCGGAGGCGTTGCAGATCAACCGCGTTACGCTATCCAACGTGCTGAACGGCAAGTCGGGCGTGACCGCCAGTTTCGCGCTTAGGCTTGCTGCATGGCTCGGCACGTCGCCCGAAATGTGGGTCGGCATGCAGGCGCAATGGGATTTGTGGCAGGCGCAGCAGCAGCCCACCCCGAAAATCAAACCGCTTGCTCGACACGCTGCCTGATGCAATGACCGCGCATCTTGTCCGCATCACTTGCAAGCGCGATCAATGGCCAAAAACCCAGCTGGCACGACCAAAAAATCCGCGTGCTCATGAGAACCTCTGAGCCACGCAAAGACCGCTTGGTAAGGAGTGGCGGAAGGCAGCCGGAGTCGAACCTGCCCGGGAGCGGCTGACGCTCCCAACTGGGTTTGAAGCCCAGCCGCACCACCGGATGCGAATGCCTTCCAACGAGAGGACAACCCAACATTCAAAACGCCTCCAACAGGCGGCTGTCAGCCCGCAGCACATGAACTTCGTGGAGAAACCGGGTATATCCAACGCGATCGAAAAACTCTAAGAGTTGGATCGCACGCTTGCGTCCCAAGCCTGTCGCGTCACGAAACGATGCAACGGGGAGCCCGCCACCGTGCTCGCCCGCCAGTTGCGCGATGAGCCGCGCCAGCTCACACACAGTGTCGCGCAGATAAAACAGATCGCGCACGACTTGATAGACGTCGCCCTTGCAGGCCAGTTTGCGCAGCACATTCCGGACTTGCGCCTCGGGAACCTCGAGCGCCGACGCCAGATCGCGCACCCACGGCGGGTCATAGTGCCCCGCGGCCAGTATCGGCAGCAATCGTGCCGCGAGGCGCTCTTCGCTGACATCCAAGCTGACCGAGTGGCTCGGCAAGTGCAGCCACGGCCCGCTTCGCGCGATTTCCCCGTCCGTGACCATTGCCTCGACGAGCTCGCGCCACAGCGCGTCGGACACGAGCGGCGCGGCGATACGGCGTGCACGCGCAATATCCGGCCCTTGCTCGTCGGGCGAGCGCTCATGAAACGTCCTCAACGCGTCCACGATAGTCGCGCGCATGGCTTTCCAATGCGCGCGCAGCACGATGCAGGCGTCGCGCTCGTGCGCGCCCCGTAATGGCACGACAAGCGCTTCGGCCGGCAACGCAGCGTCATCGAGCGCGCTCCCCGTCAACTGCTCGAGCGCGGAGCGGAGCATCCCTCGTGGCGAGCGCTCCAGAAGCGGCTCGATACGCCCCGTTTCGAGCCATGCCATCAGCGCGTCGAGCCATGCACGCCGCTCCGGCGTACGGCGCTTTTTCGCCGGCCCGAACGGATCGAGCACGCGCCCGCCGCCCACGGTGCGCGTCGCCTGAGCGTTACGCACGATGAAGCGGTCGCCCGGCAAGGCGCAGACCGGCTCGTCAAATACGAGTTGAACACGCGCCGCCTGGCCGGCGCCGAGCGCCTCGCCTTCGAGCAGCGTGCCGTGCGCTACGCGATGCGTCGTGGCGAGGTGTACGTGCAGCGGTGTCCAGTGGTCCAACGTCATCTCTGCATCGGGCAGTATCGCCATTTCGACGTCGAGCCGTTCCGACGCCGCCGCGAGCCGCCGATCGACGATCCAGTCGCCGCGTGCGATCCGCTCCTTGGGAATGCCCGCAAGGTTGAGCGCGCAACGTTCTCCGGCCCGCCCGGTTCGCGCCGCCCGGTTCTGCACATGGACGCTGCGCACGCGAACCGGCTCCGCGCGCGGCGCGAGCCATACTGTATCGCCCACGCTGACCTGCCCCCCGAACGCCGTGCCTGTTACGATCGTCCCGGTGCCCGCGAGCGTGAACACGCGATCGACAGGGAGCCGGAACAAGCCGTCGTCGCGACGAGCCCGCCAGGCAAGCGCGGCCTCGCGCAAGTACGCGTCGAGCGCCGCTATTCCGGCGTCGCCAGCCTTTAGCGCCTGCGTCTCGAAGATGGGCGCCCCCGCCAGCATGGTCGGCGCAAGCCATGCTCGAATTTCGTCGCGCACTTGCGCGACCCGCGCGCATTCCACGCGGTCGATTTTTGTCAGCGCAATCGCGCCGCGCGTGATACCGAGTAATTGAAGAATCGCGAGATGCTCGCGCGATTGCGGCATCACGCCGTCGTCGGCGGCGATCGCGATCAGCGCGAAGTCGATGCCGCAAGCGCCCGCGGCCATCGTATGGACGAGCTTCTCGTGTCCGGGCACGTCGATAAAGCCAAGTACGTCTCCATTGTCGAGCGGCAAGTACGCGTAGCCAAGTTCGATCGTGATGCCGCGCGCCTTCTCTTCTTTCAGGCGGTCGGTATCGACACCCGTCAACGCGTGAACGAGCGCGGTTTTGCCGTGATCGATATGTCCGGCCGTGCCGACAATCATTCGCGTGCCTCCATGCATTGCTCGATGAAGGCGGCTTCCTGCTCGCCCTCGAGGCATCGCAGGTCGAGGCGGAGCGCGTCGTCGGCGATGCGGCCTAACACGGGACGCGGCCATTCGCGCAATCGCTTCTCGAGCTTCGCGAGCGAGCCGCCGTTGCGCTTCGCATTCACGTTACGCACGACGAGCCCGTAGCTCGGCAATTGATCGACAGGCAACGCGCCGCTGCCGATCTGGCTGAACATCGGCTCGACGCTCGCGACATAGGCCGGCCCCAGCGCTCGCGCGAATGCAGGCTTGACCCGTTCGGCACACGCGCGGATCTCCGCAGCCGGCCGGGTAAGCAGGCGCAGCGTCGTCAATCGCTCGCACAGGAATTCGGGCGCGCGATACAGCCGAAGCACCGGCTCCAAGGCGGCGAGTGTCAGCTTGCCGACGCGCAGCGCCCGTTTGAGCGGGTGCTTCTTGATCTTCGCGACGAGATCGGCACGTCCGACGATCAGCCCCGCTTGCGGGCCGCCGAGCAGTTTGTCGCCGCTGAACGTGACGAGATCGGCGCCGGCTTCGACCGATTCGCGCACGGTCGGCTCACGTGGCAACCCCCAAAGCGCCAGGTCGACGAGCGTGCCGCTGCCAAGGTCGATTGCCGCCGGCAAGCCGCGCGCGTGGGCAAGGGGTGCGAGTTCGCCGAGGGCGACCGACTCCGTGAAGCCGCGAATCGCGTAGTTGCTGCAATGGACTTTCATCAGCAGCGCAGTCCGCGCGCCGATGGCTTCTTCGTAGTCCGCGAGGCGCGTGCGGTTCGTCGTACCGACCTCGTGCAGCTTCGCGCCGGCGCGGCTCATGATGTCGGGAATCCGGAACGCCCCCCCGATCTCGACGAGCTCTCCGCGCGACACCACGACCTCTTTTCTGAAGGCGAGCGCCGACACCGCGAGCAGAACCGCCGCCGCGTTGTTGTTGACCACCGTGGCCGCTTCCGCCCCCGTCAGCTCGCACAGAAGATCGTCGACGAGATCGTCGCGATCGCCGCGCCGGCCGCTTGCAAGATCGAACTCGAGGTTCACCGGCTGCGTGAGCGCGGAAATGACCGTGTTCACGGCCTCGTCGGGCAGGAGCGCACGCCCGAGATTGGTATGAAGCACAGTGCCGGTCAGATTGAACACGGGGCGTAGGCGCGTCCGAGCATCGGCGGCGAGCGCGCGGGCGACGTCGGCCGCAATGCATGCCTCGTCGGGAGGCTCCGCGTTTCGCTCGGGCGACGCAACCAGCTGGACCTCGCGCCGCCACGCATCGAGCGTCGCGCGGATGGCGGCGAGAACCTGCGTGCGGCCATAGTCGGCCACGAGCGGCGCGAGCGGCATCGAAGACAGCAGGCGCTCCACCGACGGCAGGCGCGAGAGGAGCGAGCGCAAATCGTTGCGGGAGGTCGCTTTCATGGCGTCTTGCGCCGCGCTATGTGCCGTTCGCCTGCGGCCAGAACAGCGGGTTCGGCGACGCGCGCTTGAAGCCCGCCTCGCTCATCAGCAGATCGAGGGTGAGGCTCGCGAGATCGTCGGCAAGCGGCTCGAACTCGTAGTCCTTCTCCTGGTAGCCGATCTTGCGATAGGTACGACATTCGTCGCACGATTCGGCCTTGAGGGCCTCGCTGCCGCCTACGATTCCGTGATAAGCGATGCCCTTGGTCGAATCGCAATGCGAACACTTGACCCGGACCACGTGCCATTCGCACGCGCAAAGGCCGCACTGCACAAAGCGATAACCCTGATATTGCCCGCCAATCCGGACGATGCTCGCGACAGGGGGCGAACCGCAGACGGGACAAAGGCCGGGCGTGTCGAGATAGGGAATGTCGCGCGCCTCGAGCCCGGCGGCGATGTCGGTCCAGACAAGCTGAAGCGCGGCCATCAGAAACGGCGCCCTCGCCGGATCGACTTCCGCCAAACGCTGGCCCAGCACGGCATCCGCGGCGGCGTCGAGCTCGGCGTCGGTCATCGCGTGCAGCGTGTCGAGCAGTTTGCCGAGCGCAGGCGTGACGGCGCCGACCGCTTCGACGCGATCGAGGAGTTGCCAGAGTACGTTTCGCCAGGCAGGGTCGCGCTCGGACGTGAGAGCGCTCGCGAGCGGCATCGAATGGGCTTGCGCGAGTTTCAGGGCGTCCGGGGAAATCGGTCTGGCGCGGAAGACGGCAAGGACTTGCTGCTGCGCGTCGACGACCGATGCCATGAGGCGGAGGTAGCCGCCGATGGGATTGTGCTCGGCGAGCTTGCGAATGCGCGCGGCGCGCTCGGCGAAGATGGCGGCGCGATCCGGCAGGCGAATGCGCGGAATCGAGGTCCGGTCGAGCGCTTCGATCTCCCCGGGCTCCAGGATTCGCTGGATCACTTGCTCACCTCGCTGGGCATGCTGCTCACGCCGCCGAAACGGCGAACGTTTCCTATCTTACGTCTCCTGTCTCATCGATGTACGTTCGCATCCTCTCTCACGGACGTGCGTGGATGCCCATTTCAAACGCCCGTGCGGTCTCGATAACCCCTGACGATGTCCCGAAACCATTTCGCATGATGCTTTCTTGCCCATCCGAGCGAAACGGTTCCACGCGTCATGGCACGCACGGATCCTTTGACCCAAATGGCGGCATAGATGTGGACGATGATGGTGACGATCAGCACGAAGGCCGTGATTGCATGAACGAGAGAGGCAAAGCGAACGACGGCGGGCGGAAAGATCGTGCCGAAGTACACGCGCCATATCACGACACCGCTCACCAGCAGCACGATCAGACATGCGACGGTGACGAAGAACACCACCTTCTGCCCCGCGTTATAGCGCCCCACCTCAGGCACAGCATGTTCACGCTTGGCGAGTACGTCGTCGAACTGCCTGAGCCACTGGACGTCGTCGCGGTCGAGATAGTTATACGGCCAAAAGCGGATCGCGAGCAGCAGGAACGACACGAACATCAGGATGCCCATATACGGATGGAGAATGCGCGTCCACTGCCCGCCGCCGAAAAGCCAGGTAAGCCAGAACATCGACGGATGAAAGAGCGCGAGCCCCGACAGTGCGAGCAGCACGAACAAGATCGCCGTGACCCAGTGGTTCGTGCGCTCGTTCGGCGTATACCGCACGATCAGGCTCGGATCGTCGGGCTTCATGATTGCACTCCATTCTGTTTTTCCCTGATCTGCCGGGCCTCTTCACGGGCAGCAGCCTCGTCTTCGTCCGACACCTCGTTTGGCCCGACCCGCGTGTAATGGAAGAACCCGGCCAGCACGGAGAGCGCCATGATTCCCAACGCGAACGGCTTTGAAATACCTTTCCAGAGCGATACCATCGGGCTGATCTGCGGATCGTCGGGCAGGCCGTGATACAGCGAAGGTTTGTCCGCATGATGCAGTACGTACATCACGTGCGTGCCGCCGACTCCGGGCGGGTCATACAGCCCCGCGTGCTCGAAGCCGCGTTCCTTCAAGTCCTCGATGCGCTCGGCCGCGTGCTGCTTCATATCCTCCTTGGTGCCGAACACGATCGCACCCGTCGGGCAAGTCTTCACGCAAGCCGGCTCCTGCCCCACGGCGACGCGATCGGAGCATAGCGTGCACTTGTACGCGCGGCGGTCCTTCTTCGAGATGCGCGGAATATCGAACGGGCACGCTGTGACGCAGTAGCCGCAACCGATGCAATTCTCCTCATGAAAGTCGACGATGCCGTTCGTGTACTGCACGATCGCGCCCGGTGCGGGGCATGCCTTCAGGCAGGCGGGGTCTTCGCAATGCATGCAGCCGTCCTTGCGAATCAGCCATTCCAGGTCGCCGTGCGGATTCTCGTATTCGGAAAAACGCATCACCGTCCACGAGTTTTCCGTGAGGTCGCGCGGATTGTCGTAAACGCCGGCGTTCGTGCCGATCTCGTCGCGCAGGTCGTTCCACTCCATGCATGCCGTCTGACACGCCTTGCAGCCGATGCACCTCGATACGTCGATGAGCTTCGCCACCGTGCCCGTCGACGGTTCTCGCTGGGAAGGCGGGGCGACCGTGGTAGCCGAGCGGCGCTTGATGTCCAATGATTGCAGTGCCATCGCAGCCCCCTTACACCTTCTCGACCTTCACAAGGAATGACTTGAATTCCGGCGTCTGCGCATTGGCATCGCCGACGACCGGAGTCAACGTATTCGTGAGATACCCCGGCTTGGCCACCCCCATGAAGCCCCAGTGCAACGGAATGCCGACGGTCTGAACCTTCTTGCCGTCGATCATGAGCGGCTTGATCCGCTTCGTCACGACTGCCACCGCGACGATGTGTCCGCGGTTCGAGGACACCTTCACGCGCTCGCCGCTCGCAACACCCACTTCCTTCGCGAGATCCTCGCCGATCTCGACGAACTGCTCGGGTTGCAGGATTGCGTTGAGGCGCACGTGCTTGGTCCAGTAGTGGAAATGCTCGGTCAATCGATACGTCGTCGCCACGACCGGGAACTGCGCCGCCTTGCCGAACGCTGCGCGGTCGCCCGGGAACACGCGGGCGGCCGGGTTGCTCGTCGCGAGGGGATTGTTCGGATGGAGCGGGTTGTAGCCCAGCGGCGTTTCAAACGGCTCGTAGTGCTCGGGAAACGGACCTTCCACCATCGCGTCGCGCGCGAAGAAGCGCGCCACACCTTCCGCCAGCATGATGAACGGGCCCATGCCGTTCTCGGGCGGCTCGTCCGCCTTGTAGTCCGGGATGTCGCTTCCGCCCCAGGCGCTGCCGTTCCAGGCGATCAGCTTGCGCGCCGGGTCGAACGGCTTGCCCTTCAGATCGCACGATGCGCGGTTGTACTGCACGCGACGGTTCGCCGGCCACGCCCAGGCCCAGTTGAGCGTCTGACCGATACCGGTCGGGTCCGAGTTGTCGCGCCGCGCCATCTGGTTGCCGGCCTGGGTCCAGGCGCCGCAAAACAGCCAGCAGCCACACAATGTCGTTCCGTCATCCTTCAGTTGCGCGAAGCCCGTGAGTTGCTCGCCCTTCTTGATGAGCACTTTCGTCGGATCTTTCGGGTCCGAAAGATCGGCGAGCGCCCGGCCGTTGTATTCCTTCGCGAGCTCTTCCGGCGTCGGGCTCTCGGGATTCGCGTATGGCCAGCTCAGGTTCACGATCGGGTCGGGATATTTACCGCCCTGCTGCTGATAGAGCTTGCGCATACGGACGAACAGACCCGCCATGATCTCGAGGTCGGTCCTTGCTTCGCCCGGCGGCGTTCCTCCGTGCCAGTGCCATTGCAGCACGCGGCTCGAGCTGACGAGCGAGCCGTCTTCCTCGGCGAAGCACGTCGTCGGCAAGCGGAACACTTCGGTCTGGATTTTCGTTGGGTCGACATCGTTGAACTCGCCATGGTTGTTCCAGAACTCGGACGTTTCGGTCGCGAGCGGGTCCATGATGACGAGCCATTTGAGCTTGGCGAGCGCGGCCAGATTCTTCGCCTTGTTCGGCGCAGCCGCGAGTGGATTGAAACCCTGAGCGATATAGCCGTTCATCTTGCCCTGGTACATCAGCTCGAGCCCCTGGGTCAGGTCGTAGGACTTGTCGAGCTTCGGCAGATAGTCGTACCCCCAGTTGTTCTCGGCCGTGGCGGCGTCGCCCCACCATGCCTTCATGAGACTCACGAAGAAGGCGCGATAGTTCTTCCAGTAGCTGAGCTGGTTCGGCCGCAGCGGCTGAAGCACGCGCTTTTTCATGTAGGCCTCGAAATCCTGCTCGGTTTGCGACGGCAGCGTCATATAGCCCGTCAGCAGGTTCGACAGCAGTCCGAGGTCTGTGAGGCCCTGGATGTTCGAGTGGCCCCGCAACGCGTTCATGCCGCCGCCAGCCACACCGATATTGCCGAGCAGCAACTGCACCATCGCGCCGGTGCGGATCATCTGCGAGCCGACCGAATGATGCGTCCAGCCGAGCGCATACATGATGGTCGCAGCCCGGTCCGGCGCCGCCGTCGACGCGAGCATCTCGCAGACCTTCAGGAACTTGTCCTTCGGCGTCCCGCAGATCTTCTCGACCATCTCGGGCGTGTAACGCGCATAGTGGGCCTTCATCAGGTTGTAGACGCAGTGCGGATCCTGCAGCGTCATGTCGACTTTCACGAAGCCGTCGTCGCCCCGTACGTAGTCCCAAGTCGATTTGTCGGGATAGGCGTGCTTGCTCGCGTCATATCCGGAGTAGATGCCGTCGTTGAACGCGAAGTCGTCGCGCACGATGAACGCGAGGTCCGTGTAATTCAGCACGTACTCGCGCTGAATCTTGTCGTTTGTCAGCAGATAGTTGACGACACCACCGAGAAACGCGATGTCGGTGCCCGTGCGGATCGGCATGTACAGGTCGGCCACCGAGGCCGTGCGCGTATAGCGCGGATCGACGACGATCAGGCGTGCCTTGCGGTTGGCCTTCGCCTCGGTCACCCATTTGAAACCGCACGGATGCGCCTCGGCGGAATTGCCGCCCATCACCAGGATCACGTCGGCGTTCTTGATGTCGACCCAATGATTCGTCATGGCTCCACGGCCGAACGTCGGGGCAAGACCTGCCACCGTCGGGCCGTGTCAGACACGCGCCTGGTTGTCGAACGCGAGCATCCCCCAGCTTCGGGCCGCCTTGTGCGTCAGATAGCCGACTTCATTGCTGCTCGCCGATGCCGCGAGCATCCCCGTCGTCAACCAGCGGTTGACCTTCAGGCCATCGTCCGTCGTCTCGACGAAGTGCGCGTCGCGATCCGCCTTCATCAGCTTCGCGACGCGATCGAGCGCGTCGTTCCACGAGATGCGCTGCCACGCCTTGCTGCCCGGCGCCCGGTATTCGGGGTAGCGCAGACGGCTCTCGCTATGGACGAAGTCGATCAGGCTCGCCCCCTTCGGACACAGCGTGCCTCGATTGACGGGGTGATCGGGGTCGCCTTCGATGTGGATGATGCTTGGCTTGGCGTTCTTGGCGTTGTCGCCAAGGCTGTACATGAGGATGCCGCAACCGACCGAGCAATACGGGCAGGTGTTGCGGGTTTCGGTGGTGCGCGCCAGTTTGTACTGTCGGACCTCCGCGAGCACCTCTGCCGGCGAATAGCCCATGAGCGCGAGGCTCGAGCCGGCCAGGGTGGTCGCAGTGACCTGCAGGAATTGGCGCCGGGAAAGTTGCAGCATGGTCTCCTCCTCGGCTTTATGGCTTCAGTGTAGAACTCGCACGGCAATATGGGGCACCTACCTATGCTGCGGCGCAGCATTCCCGCGGCAAGCCATTTGCCGTTGTCGTCCCCTCCCTCCGAGGAATACTCGCCTTATGCGGAAGCTTCAGTGTCGGCGTCGACAGGCTTCGATAAACGAGCTCGCCGGTACCAGGTCGGCGTGACCGACGTCCGCATACTGAACGCCCGGCTGAAATGACTCTGATCGGCGTAACCGCATTGGATTGCGATTTCCGAGAGTGGCAGCGTCGTATGAACAAGCAGATCCTTCGCGCGTTCGACGCGTTTGCGCGCTAACCATTGATGCGGAGCATATCCGGTCGATCGCTTGAATGAACGCGAGAAATGACTGCGCGAAAGGCCGCAGTAATGGGCAAGTTCCAGCAATGAGACTTCGCCATCGAGACGCTCGATAAGATAGTCAGTGGCCCGCCGCATCTGCCAGGGAGACAGACCGCCGGTCACTTTTGCAAATCGATGTTGCATTTTCCCATAGGTGATTGCGATATGCAGATTCAGTGCATAAGACACGTGCTCGACAAATAACTGACTGGCTCGTTCCGGATGCTCGAGTGCGGGAAGCAAGCTCGTTCCCAGCGAATACACTACCGGATCGAGGGTGTTTTCGTGGGGAGGACAGTAAAGATTCTCGATCCGTTGGGTGCCTGCTTCCCATGCGATTTCGTCGAATGCCGCACGTGCGATATGGATATGCAGGCAATCGAATGTCGCCGTCATGTCAGCCCGCCACAACTGATCGAGGTTGTAGATCGCCATCTCGCCAGCTCGATGATCGGCTACCGGTCGAGGCTTGCCGTCGCACCACATATTCCAACTTGGCATCGCCTGAAGCATCAGATAAACGGCGAATGCGTCCTCCAACGGATAATCCGGCGTGAGACCGTGATTGGGTACGTCGCACCTTTCCCTGTTGAGAAATATGGTCGACTTCTGCAACGTCGTCACGAACAGCGTCGGCGTGTCCCGCACACCGATATAAGACGTATGCAATCTTTCGCGTGAGTCCATTTCGTCGATGACCGTGGTTTGCCGGATTGCGATTTCGTCACCACGAGCCCCCAACGCCATCATGTGGCAGGTCGGGACACGGCGATGCAAACCGCATAGCGCAGGCCAGTTTACTGCCATTCAATCACGCGCGGATGACGCCGCCAGATTCGACTGCAACCGGCGTCAAGGCCCGCGATCGTCATCCGCCGCGATCCGGGAAAAATAAGAGCACGCAGAGTCAAACACGGCACGCTGATTCAAGCGCGCCGGACGCGTTGTCAGGATCATCGAACGCGTCCGCCCCAATACCCAAAAGCCACCATGAACCTTACCGTTGCCCGCTTTTTGACCGCTTGTTTGCTGTTCGCGAGCCTATGCGCCTCAGCGCAGAGCGCCCAACCCATAGGCTGGCGCGCCCCGGAGGCTATCGTCGCGCCTTCGCATTTCTCGGGTGTGCACGGCTTGGCAATCGACGCGCATGGCCGTCTGCTCGCCTGCACGATCATTGGCAATTCGATTTGGCAAGTCGATCGCACCACCGGGGAGGCAAACGTATTCATCGGTAGCCCCGATGGGCAGGCCGACGACGTGGCCATCGGCCCTCAAGGCCAGATGGCCTGGACCAGCTATCTGATGGGCGTCGTGCACTATCGCGCAAGTGCACGCGCGCCGATCCAGGTGGTGGCCAGCAATTTGCCGGGCATCAATTCGGTCGCTTTCGACCCAAAGACGAGCAAGCTCTATGTCAGCCAGGTCTTTGCCGGTGACGCGCTCTGGGAAATCGACGTGACGGGTGCTAATCCGCCTCGACTGATTGCGAAGGATCTCGGTGGCCTGGACGGCTTTCAGGTGGGTAGCGACGGGATGATCTACGGCCCGCTATGGTTCAAGCACAGCGTCGTCAGGATCGACCCGGCAAACGGCGCGCTCAATGTGATCAACGCGGAATTCAATGCGCCGAGCGCCGTGAAACTCGACGCCGGCGGCAATCTCTGGGTCGTCGACGCCGCAACGGGGGAACTGAGCAAGGTCGATCCGGCGACCGGCCGCAAGACTGTGTTCAAGACGCTGAAGCCCTCGTTGGACAATCTCGTGATTGCGTCCGACGGCACGATCTACGTTTCGAACTTCGCCGACAACTCGATCACGGCCGTCGATATGGCGAGCGGCTCGTCCCGGCTGCTGACCGGCGGTAGGGTTGCGGTGCCCTCGGGAATCAGGGTTTCGGGCGGCACGCTGTGGCTTGCCGACATCTTCAGCTACCGCAAGGTCGATCTCGCAAGCGGCGCCGTGACAGATGTGATGCGCATGTGGGCTACGGGCGCCACGCTGCAATACCCGTTCGCGGTAGGCCTCTCCGACCATCTGGTCGTCCTGGCCTCGTGGCTCACCGGCACCGTGCAGGTGCTCGATCGCGCGAGCAACACGACGCTTGCCACGACCACGGGCTGGCAGACGCCTTACGCCGCGCTGCCGCTCGCGGACGGCAGCGTGCTCGTCGCCGAGTTTGCCACCGGCAATATCACGCAGGCGAGCGGCGCCGGGTTTGCCACGCGCAAGATAGTGGCCACCGGGCTGGCGGGGCCGGCGCAAATGACGCTCGGCCGGGATGGCGCCCTCTACGTCACGGAATCCGCAACGGGCGACCTTGCGAGGATCGACCTGGCGACGGGCAACAAGCGTGTGGTGGCCAGCCAGCTCGCGCTGCCAGAAGGAGTCGCACAAACCCCTTGGGGCACCTTCATCGTTGCCGAGGCGGGCGCGGGCCGGCTGACCGAAATCAACCCGATAACGCAAAGGCGCCGCATCGTGGCCGATCAGTTGCCCATCGGGCTGCCCGGTGCCCCGGGGATGCCGCCCCCTTATGTGGCGACAGGCGTCGACGTCGGTGCCGATGGCACGGTTTACTTCAGTGCGAATCGCAACAACGCGATCTATCGCGTGCGGCCATGGTGAGCGCGCGAGCGTAGCGAACGAAATTCGTGGCGTCGGCGCATACCGGCCATGACGGCACCGGCATGCGTCGAACAACGGATGGTCCTTATTTAGGCTGAGCCACCGTACGCAGGTAAGGCTTCAGAGTCTTGAAGCCCTGCGGATACTTTTTCTTCGCGTCCTCATCCGACACCGAAGTGGGGATGATCACATCGTCGCCCTGCTTCCAGTTCACCGGGGTGGCCACGGAATGCGCCGCATTGAGCTGGAGCGCATCGAGCAAGCGCAATACTTCGTCGAAATTACGTCCCGCGCTCATGGGATAGACGAGCATCGCCTTGACCTTCTTGTCCGGGCCGATGATGAACACCGAGCGCACCGTAGCGTTGTCGGCCGCCGTGCGCGTCCCGCCGCTCGCGTTCGGATGAATCATGTCGTAGAGCTTCGCGACCTCGAGATCCTCGCCGCCGATGAGCGGGTAGTTGACGGCATGACCCTGCGTTTCGGCGATATCGCCGACCCATTTCTTGTGATCGCTGACCGGATCGACGCTAAGGCCGATGATCTTCGTATTGCGCTTGTCGAACTCGGGCTTCAGGCGCGCCATATAGCCGAGCTCCGTCGTGCAAACCGGCGTGAAGTCCTTCGGGTGAGAAAACAGGATGGCCCAGCTGTTGCCGATCCACTCGTGAAACTTGATCGGCCCTTCTGTCGTTTCAGCGGCGAAATCGGGTGCTTCGTCACCGATCCTGATAGTCATATCAAACCTCCTTTGTCTGGACGTCCCTACGTTGACAGGCCCTGATCCGCGCAGCAGCGAAGCGACGGTTCGGATATGAACTGTCGCCTCAAGCGCGGGATGAGGCTCCGAATTATAGACGCCGAAAACAATGCGTTGGGTGGCATGCCGCACCGAACCAGAGTGTGTCGCGCCGAACGGGTGCGGTATTCGGCCGCCACTGCACTGCTGCGGTGCAACACCCTGCGCTTCCGGCTGCCCTGAAATAGTGCGCGCGACGCGCCATACCCTGCAAACCCAATATTCCTCGTGCATTTCAGCACATTGGCATGCCCTTTGCATTACCCCCCGCCATGCCCTGGCAACGGTGTCAGGTGCTGGCAGTACACAATGCGATGCGGCACCCGTGCCAGCCTCGCCAACGGATTAGGACAACGGCGTCCCCTCGTGCATCGGCACGAGCGGACGCCGTTTGTTTTCGGGTTCGGTTTTCGGTCGAGCAACGACGCTGCGACGCCCACGCTTGAGAAGGAGTCCAATCGATGAACAAGCCACGACTCGTCGTGATCGGCAACGGCATGGCCGGCATTCGCACGATCGAAGAATTACTCGCGCTTGCCCCCGATCAATACGAGATCACGGTCTTCGGCGCCGAGCCACATCCGAACTACAACCGCATCCTGCTCTCACCGGTGCTCGCCGGCGAGCAATCGTTCGACGACATCGTGCTGAACCCGCTCGATTGGTATGCGAAAAACAATATTCAACTGCATCTCGGCAAAGCCATCTCGCGTATCGATCGCAAGCGCCGCCTCGTCGTGGCGGAAGATGGCACCGAGGCGCCGTACGACCGGCTGCTCATCGCCACCGGCTCGCAGCCGTTCATCCTGCCCGTCCCGGGCGCCAACCTCAAAGGCGTCATCACCTATCGCGATATCCAGGATACGCAGGCAATGATCGACGCCGCCAGCGTCAAACGGCATGCGGTCGTGATCGGCGGCGGTCTGCTCGGCCTCGAAGCGGCCAACGGCCTGAAACTACGCGGTATGGAAGTGAGCGTCGTGCATCTGGCCTCCACGCTGCTCGAACGCCAGCTCGATACGCAAGCGGGCAAGCTGTTGCAACGCTCGCTCGAAGCACGCGGCCTCACGTTCCTCCTCGAGAAGTCGACGAGCGAGATCGTGGGTAATGAAGCCGGCGAAGTCGCCGCCGTGCGCTTCAAGGATGGCGAAGAGATCCCGGCGGATCTCGTCGTCATGGCCGCCGGCATCCGCCCGAACACCGCGCTCGCCGAGCAGGCGGGCCTCTATTGCAATCGCGGCGTCGTCGTCAACGACACGCTGCAGACCTACGATCCGCGCATCTATGCCGTCGGCGAATGCGTGAGCCACCGCGGCATCGCTTACGGCCTCGTGGCTCCGCTCTTCGAGCAGGCCAAAGTCTGCGCAAACCATCTTGCGCTGATGGGTATCGGCACCTACAAGGGCTCGGTGCTCTCGACCAAGCTGAAGGTCACCGGGATCGACCTCTTCTCCGCAGGCGACTTCATCGGCGGCGAGGACACAGAACAGATCGTGCTGTCCGACCCATCGAGCGGCGTCTACAAAAAGCTCGTCATCCAGGACGACCGTCTCGTCGGCGCGTGCCTCTATGGCGATACGGCCGACGGCGCGTGGTACTTCAAGCTACTGCGCGAAGGGCGCAGGCTCGGCGAATTGCGCGATCGGCTCATGTTCGGCGAATCGAGCATCGGCGACGGCGGTGTGCAAGGTCATAACCGCGCCGCCGCGATGGCCGACAGCGACGAAGTCTGCGGCTGCAACGGCGTATGCAAGGGCACCATCGTCAAAGCGATCACCGAAAAGGGCCTCTTCACGCTCGACGATGTCAAAAAGCACACGAAGGCGGCAAGCTCCTGCGGATCGTGTTCGGGTCTCGTCGAGCAGATCCTGATGAGCACTGTTGGGACAAGCTTCCAGGAAACGCCCAAGACGAAAGCGATGTGCGGCTGCACGGAGCGCACGCACGACGAAGTCCGCAAAGCGATTCGCGAGAACAAGCTGCTCACTCATCAGAACGTCTACGACTTTCTCGAGTGGCGCACGCCGAACGGCTGTGCGAGCTGCCGCCCGGCCATCAACTACTACCTGATTTCGACGTGGCCGCATGAAGCCGTCGACGATCCGCAAAGCCGCTTCATCAACGAACGTGCGCACGGAAACATCCAGAAGGACAACACGTTCTCTGTCGTGCCGCAGATGAAGGGCGGCGTGACGACGCCCGACGAGCTGCGCCGCATCGCCGATGTTGCCGACAAGTATCGGATTCCGATGGTGAAGGTCACCGGCGGCCAGCGCATCGACTTGCTCGGTGTCAAGAAGGAAGACCTCGTCAACGTCTGGCGCGATCTGGGCATGCAGTCCGGCCACGCTTACGGCAAGTCGATCCGCACGGTGAAAACCTGCGTGGGCAGCGAGTTCTGCCGCTTCGGCACGCAAAACAGCACGCAGATGGGCATCGATCTCGAAACCATGCTGGCCAACATGTGGTCGCCGCACAAGGTCAAGCTCGCCGTCTCGGGCTGCCCGCGCAATTGCGCAGAAGCCGGCATCAAGGACGTCGGTGTCATTGCCGTGGACAGCGGCTGGGAACTCTATGTCGGCGGCAATGGCGGCATCAAGACGGAAGTCGCGCAGTTCCTCGTCAAGGTGAAGACACCGGACGAGGTCAAGGAATACACGGGTGCCTTCCTCCAGCTCTATCGAGAGGAAGCGCACTACCTCGATCGCACGGTGCATTACCTCGATCGCGTGGGGCTCGATTATGTGAAGCGCAAGATCGTCGACGATGCGGCGAACCGCAAGGCGCTCTACGAGCGTCTGCTCTACTCGCTCGAAGGCCTGCCCGATCCGTGGAAGGCACGCATCGAAGGCACGCAGGAACGCGAATACATTCCGCTTACGGTTGTCAATTGAGGATTTGATGATGGATCGCTTGTCCCTTCCCAACTGGACTCACGTCTGCCAGGTCTCCGACATTCCGCGGCTCGGCAGCCGCGTGCTCAAGCGTGCCGACGGCGATATCGCGATCTTTCGCACGGCCGACGACGAAGTGTTTGCCCTGCTCGATCACTGCCCCCACAAAGGCGGCGCGCTCTCGCAAGGCATCGTGCACGGCAAGGCCGTCACCTGTCCGCTGCACAGTTGGAACATCGAGCTCGCCACGGGCGAGGCGCGCGCGCCCGACGAAGGGTGCGCGCGGCGCTTTCCCGTCAAGGTCGACGGCGAGGCCGTATACGTCTCGATCGCATGACGGGGAGTGCTGCCGCGATGAAAACCGTCACGCGCTCGACTTGTTGCTACTGTGGCGTCGGCTGCGGTGTGCTGATCGAAGCCGAGCACGGCCGCATCACGGGTATCTCGGGAGACCCCGAGCATCCGGCCAACTTTGGGCGCTTGTGTACGAAAGGCCGGACGTTGCCGCTGACGGCGGCCGGTACCGGCGGTCGCGCGCTGCGCCCGGAGATGCGCGTCACCCGGGGAGCGCCGCGCGAAGCGACCGACTGGGATAGCGCGCTCGATCACGTGGCCTCGCGTTTCGCCGAGATCATCGAACGCGACGGGCCCGATGCCGTCGCGTTCTATATCTCCGGCCAGTTGCTGACGGAGGACTACTACGTCTTCAACAAGCTCGCGAAGGGGCTCATCCGCACTAACAACATCGACACGAATTCGCGGCTTTGCATGTCGAGCGCCGTGACCGGCTACAAAAAAGCACTGGGCGCCGACGGGCCGCCCACCTGCTACGAGGATCTCGAACTCGCCGAAACGGTGCTGTTCGCGGGCAGCAACATGCCCTATGCGCATCCTGTGCTGTTTCGCCGGCTCGAAGACGCGAAGGCGAAGAACCCGGCCGTGCGGTGGATCGTGGTCGATCCGCGCCGCACCGACGTCGCCGCGCTTGCCGATCTGCACCTGGCCATCCAGCCCGGCACCGACGTGGCGCTCTTCAACGGGATGCTGCACCATCTGATCTGGGAAGGACTGATCGATCGCGACTTCATCGAAGCGCACACGAACGGCTTTTTCGATGCGAAAGCGCTCGTGCGCGAATATTCGCCGCGCACGGCCGCGACCGTATGCGGCATCGCCGAGGAGGATCTGATCCGCGCGGCGGAATGGTTCGCGACGAGCCCCGCGGCGCTTTCGCTCTACTGCATGGGGCTCAACCAGTCGAGCCACGGTACCGACAAGAATCTGGCGCTGATCAACCTGCATCTGGCGACACGGCAGATCGGCAAACCCGGTGCGGGCCCGTTTTCGCTGACGGGGCAGCCGAATGCGATGGGCGGACGCGAGGTAGGCGGAATGGCGACGATGCTCGCCGCGCATCGCGAGATCGGCAACGCCGGGCATCGGGCCGAAGTCGAAGCGCTGTGGGGCGTGAAAGGATTGTCCGCCCGCCCCGGCCTGCCGGCCGTCGACATGTTCGACGCGATCGCTGACGGCCGCATCAAGGCCGTATGGATCGCCTGCACGAATCCCGTTCATTCGATGCCCGATATCGCCCGTGTACGAAAAGCGCTGGAGAAGGCGGAGTTCGTCGTCGTTCAGGAAGCATTCGTGCAGACCGATACCGTGCCGTATGCCGACGTGCTGCTGCCCGCAACGACATGGGGCGAAAAGTCGGGCACGGTGACCAATTCGGAGCGGCGCATTTCGCGCGTGCAAGCCGCCGTGGACGCACCCGGCGATGCCCGAGCCGATTGGTGGATTGCCGCCGAAGCGGCGCGGCGCCTCGAAAGCCGCCTGGGCGGCCGAGCGCAGTATCGAGAGGGCGAGCCGGAAGGCAGCGCTTCGGGCTCCGGATTGTTTCCGTACGCGTCGCCGGAAGCCGTCTTCGACGAGCATCGGGCATTGACGATCGGACGCGACCTCGATATCGGCGGGCTCAGCTACGCGTTGCTCGAACAAAAAGGCCCGACGCAATGGCCCTTCGTTGCGGGCGCGGATGAAGGCTTGGCACGCCGCTACACCGACGGCGTCTTTGCGACGGCCGACGGCCGCGCGCAGTTTCATCCAACGCCCTATCTAGGTGTTGCCGAACCCACCGACGCGCGCTATCCGTTCCGTCTCGTCACGGGCCGCTTGCGCGACCAATGGCATGGGATGAGCCGCAGCGGCCGCGCCGATGCGCTTTTCGCGCATGCGCCGGAGGCCACCGTCGTCATGCAGCGGGGCGACGCCACCCGGCGCGGTCTCAAGGACGGCGATCTCGTGGCCGTGGCGAGCCGCCGGGGCAAAGTCGTGCTGCCGCTCGAAACCTCGGACGATCTGCGCTCGGGCACGCTCTTCACCGCGATGCACTGGAGCGGCCAGTACCTCAATAGCGGCGGCGCCAACGAAGCGACGATCGCCGCGGTCGATCCACATTCGGCGCAGCCGGAACTGAAACACGCCGCCGTCCGGATCGAAGTCCCGGATCTGCCGTGGCGCGTCGTGGCGGCCAAGCGGGGCGACACGCTCGCACTTCGTGCGGCAGTGCAGCCGCTATTGGCCGAGCGCCGCTACGCATCGGTGCGCATCGAGGACGAAAATCTGCTCGTCGTCTCGGCGGCGGACTCGGTCGCGCATTCGGAGTGGGTCGAAAAGCTGCACGATGCATTGGGACTGCCGCGAGGCGACGATCTGCTCGAATATCGCGATCCGCGCCGAGGCCGGGAACAACGCGTCGCCTGGAGCGGTAACATGCTCGACGGATTCCTGCTGACGGGCGACACGAGCGGGGCGCGCTCCTTCATCGAGCAAATCCGTTCGCTGGCACCGTGGCCCGGGCCCCGGCACACGATTTTCCTGCCGGGCGGCGAGGACGCATTGCGCTCGCTTGCCCCACGCGCGCGTATCG
The DNA here is from genome assembly GCA_966421005.1 of uncultured Paraburkholderia sp. Classification (GTDB taxonomy): domain Bacteria; phylum Pseudomonadota; class Gammaproteobacteria; order Burkholderiales; family Burkholderiaceae; genus Trinickia. The sequence goes on along the minus strand of CBJLAJ010000068.1, from coordinate 6,629 downwards.
TCTGTAATTGCAAACAAGTGACGCAAACGCAGATCGAACAGGCCGTCGCGGCACATGCCAGCTTCGACGATTTGAAATCGACGCTCGGCTGCGGTACTGTCTGCGGCTCCTGCGTACCGGAAATCAAGCGACTGATGAAAGCCCCCGCTGTTGCATGACCTCGACGATGCTTCGCATCCTGCTCGTGACCGACACCGACAAGCCCATCGGCGAGATGCGCGAGGCCCTCGCGCGCCTCGGCTACGAGATGCTCGCTGAAGCCGCCACGCCGCAGGCACTGCCGAAGGTCGTCGAGCGCGAGCGGCCCGACGTCATCATCATCGATACCGAATCGCCATCGCGCGACACGCTCGAGCACCTGGCCGTCATGAACGAGTCCGCGCCGCGGCCGGTACTGATGTTCAGCCACGACGCGAACCAACAGCTGATTCGTGAGGCCGTCGACGCGGGCGTGACGGCCTATCTCGCCGAAGGTCTCGCGCCCGAGCGTCTTGCTCCGATTCTCGAAGTCGCACTCGCGCGATTCGCTCACGAGGAGAAACTGCGCCAGCGCCTTGCCAAGGTCGAGGGCGAATTGGCCGAGCGCAAGACCATCGATCGCGCCAAGCGGCTCCTGATGGAGCGCGGCCAGATGTCCGAACACGACGCCTATGCCACGCTTCGCAAGCGCGCGATGGACGCGGGCGTGCGGCTCGCCGAAATCGCTCGACGGCTCGTCGATGCGGCCGATTCTTCGAGGTAGATATGAATACCGATACGCGGGCCGCCGGCGCCCCCGATTTCGCCGGCGCGCTCGAAAAAACCCATTTGCGTCTTGGCTTCGTTGCACTTTCGGACGCCGCGCCGCTCATCGCCGCAAAGGTGCTCGAGTTCGGCCATCGTCATGGACTGACGCTCGAACTCTGTCGCCAGCCGTCGTGGGCCGCCGTGCGCGACAAACTGCTCTCGGGCGAACTCGATGCGGCGCATGCGCTTTACGGGCTCGTCTATGGGGTGCAGCTCGGTATCGGCGGCCCGCAGGCCGACATGGCGGTGTTGATGGTATTGAACCGCAACGGGCAGGCCATCACGCTTTCGACACGGCTCGCCGAGGCCCTCGACGAGACCGGTGACCTGAAATCGGCACTCGCCACGCTTGGCCGCACGCCGGTCTTTGCGCAAACCTTTCCGACCGGCACGCATGCCATGTGGCTTTACTACTGGCTCGCGGCGCACGGCGTGCATCCGCTGGAGGACATCGAGAGCGTGGTGATTCCACCGCCGCGCATGGTCGATGCGCTGGCACGCGAAACGCTCGACGGATTTTGTGCCGGCGAACCCTGGCATGCGCTTGCCGAAGCACAAGGCGCGGGACAGACCGTCGCATCGACGAGTGAAATCTGGCCGGGCCACCCCGAGAAGGTGTTGGCATGCCAGCGCGAGTTCGTGACACGCCATCCCAACACGGCACGCGCATTGGTCCGCACGATGCTCGAAGCGTGCCGATGGGTCGACGCGCCCTCGCATCGCAAGGAAATCACCCCGTGGCTTGCCAAGGCCGACGCGCTCGACGTGCCGGAGGCGGTCATCGCGCCGCGCCTCGTCGGCCACGAAAGCGGCGTTCGCTTCGCCCAGCCGCCTTTGCCCGTTGCGTTCTTCGACGGCGGCGCGGTCAACTACCCGCGCGTGTCCGAAGGCCGCTGGTTTCTCGCGCAATACCGCCGTTGGCACCTGCTGCGCGAGGGCGACAGCGCTGGCGCCGACGATGCGGCCATTGCCGCCGCGATCAATCAAACCGCGCTCTACCGCGAAGCCGCCGCGCTCGCGGGCGTGCCGGTTCCCGCCGACAACCGCACCGACGTGTTCTGCGACGGCGCTGTCTGGAGCTGACGGCGGCAGGGTATTGCCGAAACGCTCGCTTGCCACGCCGTTGCATCCGCGCATCGCTCGAAACGAGCCGACACGTGACGATATGTCACGGTGCGATATAATCGCTGCCCGCTCGCGACGAGCCGGCACGGACTGCCTCACGTCGCTTCGATTCGATCAGACAAAACAAAGCGTAACGTGCTCCATCCCGCCCTCGCCCGCTGGCTGCTTGCCTTCATCCCGAATCCCATCGCTGTGCCGTGGCGCGAACGCATTCGCTCGTGCATCGGCGCGCTCGCAGGTATCGCCGTGACGGGGGCAAGCATGCATTGGCTGCTGGGTGGCGACGCGCGTATCCCGCTGCTCGTCGCGCCGATGGGTGCGTCGGCCGTGCTCCTTTTTGCCGTGCCCGCGAGTCCGCTCGCTCAACCGTGGTCGTTCATCGGCGGGAATCTCGTGGCCGCCGTGCTGGGCGTACTGGCGAGCCGCTTGTTCGGCGACCCGATCGTCGCGGCCGCATTCGCCGTGGCCGCGGCCACTTGCGCGATGTTCGCGCTGCGCTGCATTCACCCGCCGTCCGGCGCGGTCGCGCTGACCGCCGTGCTAGGCGGTCCAGCCGTTCATGCGCTCGGCTTTCGTTTCGTGCTCGAGCCGATTGCGTTGCAATCGTTCGTACTCCTTACCGCTGCCATCGCCTATCACACGCTGACGCGACATCGCTATCCGCACGCGCGCCGCACGAACACGCAGGCCCAGGCGGCAAGCGATACAGCCGGCACCGGCGTGACGCGTGCCGATTTCGAAGCGATCGTACGCCAGCAAGGCGAGCTCATCGACGTCGCCGCGGACGATCTGCAGTCGCTGCTGCACGAAGCGCAACTGCTCGCCTACGCGCGCAGCTTCAGCGACATGACCTGCGCGCAGATCATGTCGCCCGACGTCGTGACCGTGACGGCCGATAGCACAGCGGCGGCGGCGTGGCGGTTGCTCGAACGCCACCGCGTCAAGGCGCTGCCGGTCATCGACGACGAACGACGTGTGGTCGGAATCGTCACGCGCACGGATTTCGTCGGCCGCACGTCGTTCGGGCTACGCCGTCTGCGCACGACTCGCTTTGGATGGCGGCGCCGCGACGAAGCAGCCGGCCGACGGGTCGCCGAATTGATGACGGCCTCGGTTCGCACGGTCAATGCCTCGGTTGCGGTTGCCGAACTCATCCCGCTTTTTGCGCACTACGGCCATCATCACATTCCCGTCACCGACAACAGCCGACGTCTGGTCGGCATGATCACGCAGTCCGATTTGATCGGCGGGCTGCATCGGCAAACGCAAACGCGGCGCCTACGGTCGGCATAAGGCGTAACACAATGCGCGTCACCCCGTTCTCGCACGGCCGGACCAGGGCCAAAATATCACAATGTGATATAATTTCGTGTTCCCCTTTCGTCCTGCCGACCATGAGATCCCCTGCTTTTCGCGCGCTCGCCAAAACCGACTTCGAGCAACTGTCGGAATTCCGTTTCCAGATGCGCCGCTTCGAGAGATTTTCGGAGCGCGCTGCGCAAAACGAAGGCATTACGCCCTTGCAGTATTTGCTGCTGCTTCATATCAAAGGATATCCAGGCCGCGAATGGGCGACCATCGGCGAATTGGCGGAGCGGCTGCAGGCGCAGCATCACGGCGTGGTCGCGCTCGTTTCGCGCTGCGAAGCGATCGGGCTCGTCAAGCGCAAGCCGAGCGAGGTCGATCGGCGGCAGGTGGAAGTGCATTTGCTCGAAGCGGGCGAGACCATCCTCGTGCGGCTGGCCGCGCTGCACCAGGCCGAATTGAAGTCACTCCATGGCACGTTCAGCGTGCCGCAAATCGATCTTTGAAGCGACATTTACGATGAGTATCGACACACACAAGCGGGATTTTTCCTCCAATGCGCGACTGCCCGGCATTTGCGCGCTCGCTGCCGCCATCGGTGTGCTCGGTACCCTCGCAGCCTACGTCCTGCTCAATCTGATTCGTTTGTTCACGAATCTCTTTTTCTTCGGCGCGTTTTCGTTCGCCGATCGGCCGCCTGCCGGTAATACGTTGGGGCTTTGGGTCATTCTGGTTCCGGCCGCGGGCGGGCTCGTTGTCGGAATGATCGCGCGCTTCGGTTCGGAAAAAATCCGCGGGCATGGCATCCCCGAAGCGATCGAAGCCATCCTTTTCGGCAAGAGCCGCATGTCGCCCAAAGTGGCGATATTGAAGCCGCTCTCGTCGGGCATCGTGATCGGCAGCGGCGGCCCGTTCGGCGCGGAAGGGCCGATCATCATGACCGGCGGTGCGCTGGGCTCGCTGCTCGCGCAGTGCTTCAAGGTGACGGCCGCCGAACGCAAGACCCTGCTCGTCGCGGGTGCCGCGGCCGGCATGACGGCCGTCTTCGGCACGCCTGTCGCAGCCGTACTGCTCGCAGTCGAACTGTTGCTGTTCGAGTGGCGCCCGCGCAGCTTCCTGCCTGTCGCACTGGCCTGCGCGGTGGCCGGTTTCATGCGTGCGGCGTGGCTCGGCGCGGGACCGCTGTTCCCGCTCGAGACGGCGCCGCCCAACGTCATTTCCGTCCTGTCGTGCGCCATTCTGGGGATTGCCTGCGGTGCGCTGGCGTGTGGGCTCTCGGTTGCGCTTTATAAAACCGAGGATCTTTTCGGCGAGTTGCCGCTGCACTGGATGTGGTGGCCTGCCCTTGGCGGGCTCGTCGTCGGCATCGGCGGCTTCGTCGAACCCCGGGTGCTCGGCGTCGGATACGACGTGATCGGGGATCTGCTGCATCAACACCTGGCGGTGAAAGTAGCCCTTGCCATTCTCGTCGTCAAAGCGATCGTGTGGGTCGTGGCGCTGGGCTCGGGCACCTCGGGTGGCGTGCTCGCACCGCTGCTCATGCTCGGTGCCGGCCTCGGCATCGTGTTCGGTCAGGTGCTGCCGGGCAACGAACCGGCATTGTGGCCGCTCGTCGCGATGGCGGCGACGCTCGGGGCAACGCTCGGCGCGCCGCTGACTGCCGTGGTTTTCGCATTCGGCCTCACGCATGACAGCAACGCATTTTTGCCGCTGCTCACGGCCACCCTGTTCGCCCATGGATTTGCAACGGTCGTCATGCGGCGTTCGATCATGACAGAGAAGATCGCAAGGCGCGGCTATCACATCTACCGCGAGTACGGCGTGGACCCGCTCGAGCGTCACTTCGTCGATGAAGTGATGACGCGGGCCGTCAAGACGATCGATGCTGCCATCCCCGTCAGCGAAGCACTGGCAACTTATTTTGGCTCCGACCAAACGCATCGGGCCTATCCTGTGGTGCGCGGCGAACGCCTCGTCGGCGTGGTCGATCGCATGGCGGTCGTGTCACTGATCGAAGGCGATGCCGGTGTGCCGGGCGATATGAACCTCGGCGATGCGATTGCGGGGAAGACGCCGCCTGTCGCACTGGCCAACGAGACCTGCCGCCTCGTGGCGACCCGCCTTGCGGTTCACGGCCTCGAGCGCTTGCCGGTCGTGGCCGATCGCGTGTCGCTGCGGCTCGTCGGCATCGTCGCGCGCAGCGATCTTGTCAAACCGGCGCAGCTGCATTTCGACGAAGAGCATAAGAAAGAACGATTCCGCCGCTTCGCGCCGTTGCGCTCGGGTAAGCGTCGCACTGGGATGTGAGCGAAATGAAAATCCGATTTTTCTTCCTGCGGTAGCTCCGGAGACGGAACTACCCTTACGACGGTTCGACAAACGAGCCAACCCTATCGCAGGAGAGCGCATCGTGACATTTTCATTCCGCAACGCCGCTTCGTTGCTGGCCCTCGGCCTTTTTGCGACGCATGCCCCAGCGGCCGAGACGCATAACCCGGAGAGCAGCGTTTCCACCGTCCTTCTTGAGACAACCCAGTCGTGGGACGGCACCCCGTATAAACCATATTCAGCCGGTCAGCCTGAGCTCACGGTTCTCAAGATCGTCATTCCCGCTCATACCGAGCTGCCCTGGCACACTCACCCGATGCCCAATGCGGCATACGTGATGTCCGGTACGGTTAACGTGGAGAGCCAGGACGGACGTTCCAGGAAGACACTCCATGCGGGAGATGTCCTGGCGGAAATGGTGGGCACGGTCCATCGCGGCTGGACCGGCAACTCGCCCGTCGAACTGATCGTGTTCTATGCCGGCGTCCACGGCATGCCGACGGCCATCAAGGCGCAATGAGGCGCAACGAGCCGCATAACGGAGATCGGCTTCGTTCGGCCTCGCACAGTCCGATACCGCCGAAGGTATGACAATAGGCCGCAATCGCAGATGCCGACGAGGCGTGCGAGGAGACCGACAATGAATATCTTCGACATGGCCACGCGGGCTGGCCTGCAGGTGTTACTCGATGCGCGCATCGGCAACGAGACCTACCACAGCGTGAGCGGTTCGCTGGCATCGCTGCAGCGTTTTGCCGATGCAATCGCTGCAGCGACGCTCGCCGACATGCCCCGGGCCCCGTCGCGCCGAACACGCGTCATACCATCCAAACGGAACTGCGCAGCGGCGCGCAGGCGACGCGCCCACCAACGGGTACTGCGCTGCGGCCGACAATCGGCATCGCCTCTGCTGGCGTCAGTCAGGTCGGATCGCCGCGCGCACCTGCTCCCGAATCGCCTCGTGCGCAAAGCGTCGCGTATCCGCCAATGAGCGCGTGCGGCACGCCGTGCCGCGCCTGTTCGGTCAAGCGCTCCGCTCGTTCTTGTCCACGATGGCGTTGGCCCACGCGGACAGTATTTCCGAA
>CBJLAJ010000067.1:0-26411 GCA_966421005.1 uncultured Paraburkholderia sp. | reverse complement strand
CCGTCCGTATTTGACCCAACGGTAATTTTCCTATGGCAATTCTTATCGGTCTCGTATATGTTGCAGTGCATGAGATCGTTTTCGAAACGTGCGGTGCGCGGTACGGCTCCAGACGAGACGGCTGGGCTCCAAAGCACGAACGATATAAACACTCCGAGGCTAAAGGGTAGGCACAGGCAGAAGTTTGGTCCCAATGAAATTGGGGGGCCACCTTTTGCGTCTGTGAAATCGGACGTCCCGACCAATCGAGGCGGGGCGAAACCGGCAGAGTCGCATGAGACGACTCGCCACAGCGATGACGAACGTATTCGGATATAGCGCAAGAGCGGCTCGTTACCGAAATTGATCGTCGTCAACATTGCATCGATGCGAACCATTTAAAGTGGTGGGCCACAACGGCGCACGCGCATCGATACGGGGGGCAACATGCCTGACGTTTTGAATCCGCTGAAGGCGGAACGTACAGTTCTCTTCGTCTCGCTGAAGGCCGATCCGCTCAGCGTCGATGGTCTCGTGACGGCCGGTTGGCACGTCGTGCATGCCAAGGCGGCTCATCAGGTCGAGCGGCTGCTCGAGCGCGGTGCGGTTCGCGTGGGTGTAGTTTCGTTACCACCCGATGTGACCGACGAGCAATTGACCGAGCTCGAAAGCTGCGTCTCTCATACCGAAGCGACCTGGGTCGCGCTCGTGCGGCGCGGGCAAGCGGAGTTGCCCTCGGTCAGACGGTTCATCGTCGACTACTGTTTCGACTTCGTGACCATGCCATGCGGTGACGAACGGCTCGCCATCGTCCTGGGCCATGCGCACGGACTGTCAACGCTGCGGCTCAAGGCGACCGAGGCGCCGCCCGTAGCCGGTTGCTGCACGATGATCGGCAGCAGCGCGCCGATGCAGCAGCTTTATCGCGGTGTCGAAAAGTGCGCGCGCAACGATGCCCCGGTCTTTATCGCCGGAGAATCCGGCACCGGCAAGGAATTGACGGCTCACGCGATCCACGAACGTTCGGCCCGCGCCGGCGAACCGTTCGTAGCGATCAATTGCGCGGCCATTCCCCCCTCGTTGCTCCAATCCGAGCTGTTTGGCCATGAGCGCGGCGCCTTTACCGGCGCGTTGCAGCGCAAAATCGGCCGCATCGAAGCTGCCGCGGGCGGCACGCTTTTCCTCGATGAGATCGGCGACATGCCGCACGAATGTCAGGCTGTGCTGCTGCGCTTTCTTCAGGAAGGGACGATAGAGCGCCTGGGCGGTAACGCCTCTGTCCATGTCGACGCGAGGATCATTTCCGCGACTCACGTCGATCTGAACCAGGCCGTGGAAACGGGCCGGTTCCGCGCGGACCTCTTTCACCGCTTATGTGTGCTGCGGCTCGACGAACCGCCGTTGCGAGAGCGCGGGCACGACATCAAGCTGCTGGCCTACCATGCGCTCGCGCTGCACAAGCGCGACGGCGCGCGCAAGATTCGCGGTTTTTCGAGCGATGCCGTGGCGGCGATGTTCAATTATGCATGGCCGGGCAATGTACGCGAATTGATCAATTGCGTGCGGCGCGCAGTGGTCATGGCCGAGGGCCGTTTCATCTCCGCCGCCGATCTCGGGCTGCCGGACGCCGGACCGCGGGCAGGCCGCACCCTCGCCGAGGTGCGCTGCGAAGCGGAGCGCGCCGCGATACGCGAAGCGCTCGCGCGTCACGCATACAGCCTCTCGAGCGCGGCTGCCGAGCTTGGCGTCTCGCGTGCCACGTTATACCGGTTGCTCAACGCAATGGGACTGCGCTCGGAAGGTCCTCTCATGCGTCATCTCGGCGTGTTCGGCACCGAACGTGCCGACGAAGGCGACGCGGGACACAGCCGGCAGGTCGCATAACACGCGGGGCTGCCTGGCGGCCCCGCTTTTACATTTTCTTTCGGTCTTTACCGCTTGGGGAACGCCCGGCGCTTGGAAAAGCCCGGCGCACCGCATATCCTGTCCAACGACGCGGGACGCTGACGTTTGCAGCGGCGCCCGCTTTTTTCATTGCTCGTTCGAAGGAGAAGGTATTCATGACGCGTCCCGTCGATTCCGGCGTCATTTTCATCGCTCGTCTCGCGCTGGCCGTACTGTTCCTGTGGGGCGGCGTGATGAAATTGCTGGGCTATGCCGGCTTCGTGGGCTACCTGCACACCAAAGGTGTTCCTTTCGTGCAGATCGCGGCGCCCATCGCGACGGCGATCGAAGCGCTCGGCGGGCTCATGCTCGTACTGGGACTCTGGACGCGGCCGCTTGCGCTGGGTATGGCGGTCTATACGATCCTGACGGCTGTGCTCGGGCACGACTTCTGGAATGTCGTCGATCCAACGATTCAGCACGACATGGTCATTCACTTCTGGAAGAACGTCTGCATCGCCGGGGGCTTCCTGTTGCTGTTCGTCACGGGTGCCGGCGGAATCAGCATCGATGCGGCGCGCGCGCCCAAACGGCATTTGCTCTGATAGGTCGGCCTAACGACGAAGCGCGTTTGTCGGCGTACCGCGGTCGGCGTTTCGCGCACGGAAATTGCTGCATAGATTCGACGTACGCTTACGCGCGATGAGAGAGGGCATTGCGATGATCGAAAACTTCGAGCAAATGATCAATGGCCAGCCGATGCGGTTTTGCGCGAGCCTCGGCGAAGACGAATCGGCTCACCACCGGGTGATCATCAGCCGCGACGATTCCGCTGAAACATTGGTGGTATTCGATGCCGAGGGCGTGCTCGGTGCGTTGAAGGCCGATATCGCCCCGCCTGACAAGCTGATCGCCCATGCTATTCGGAAGGCACTTGACGAGGGCCTGATCGAGCGCGCGCTCGACACGGGCACGGTCCAAACCGCGGCGCTTTGATGGCCCGTCCGGGCCGTCCGTTCGGTCGCCGCGCTCAGCGGCTGCCGCGCGCGCCGGCTTCGGCGGTGGCTCGTGGGGCCGAACCTTCGCGCGCATGCGCATCGGGATGGACGAAGCGGCTCAACATCACACCGGCGATGAGCAAACCTGTCGCAATTGCAGCGGATGCCTGCAGACCCTGCACGACAGCGCCCGATCCCACCCCGCCCGCGAGCGCGCCGAATGCCGCGACGCCGATTGCACCGCCCGCCTGGCGAGCGGTATTGAGCAGTGCCGAGGCTGTTGCCGCCCGTTTCTGATCGACCGAGGCAAGAATCGCCGTTGTCATGGCCGGGACGGCCAGACCCATTCCGGCCGGAATCAGCAAGAAGGGCGCGAGAAGCAGGGCAAACGGCGTATCGGCCTGTGTGGCGTGGAGCAAGGCATAACCGAGCGCACCGAGCGCGGCCCCGAGCATCATCGGAAAGCGGGGGCCCCGTTTGGCGACGATCCAGCCACTTGCGACATTCGAGAACAAAAAACCACCGGTCAGCGGCAGAAAAGCCAGTCCTGCCTCGAGCGGGGTATCGCCACGCACGCGCTGCAAATATAGGCTGATCACGAACACCGTGCCGTAATACGCCATGTTGACGCAGATGCCGAAGGCGACGGCGGCACTGAATGTCGCATCGCGAAACAGGAAGAGCGGCAGCATCGGCGCTGCGCTCCTCGCTTCCACGAAGAGCAGTGCGAGCGAGGCAAGTGCTGCCGTCATGAAGCCGGCGATGACGAGCGGATGCGCGATCCCCAATGGGCGCAACTCGATCACCGCCGCGGTGAATGCAGTCAACGCGACGATCGAGAGCAACTGACCGGGAACGTCGATACGGATTTTTTCGCCTTTGTGCCGGCGCGCGGCGGCATCGAACTCGCGCGGTATCCAGAAACGAATGGCCAGCACGCCCGCGGCGCAGATCGGCAGATTCACGAGAAAAATGCCGCGCCATCCCCACGCCGCGATCAACATGCCGCCGAGAACCGGGCCGGCCGCGATCGATATCGAACCGGAGGCGGTCCACAGGCCGACGGCCCGCGCACGCAGTTTCGGGTCATGGCCGCAGGCACGGTTGAGCAGTGCGAGCGAATTGGGCAGCATGGCCGCCGCGCTCACCCCTTGGACCGCGCGCGCGGCGATCAGCGCTATCGCGTTGGGTGCGAGACCGCAGGCCAGCGACGACAGCGCGAAAACCGCGAGCCCCCATCCAAAGAGCCGTCTCGGACCGAAGCGGTCGCCGAATACGCCGGCCGAAAGCATCAATACGGCGAAGGCCAATGTATAAGCGTCGACGATCCATTGCAGCTCCGAAACAGGCGCATGCAAGCGGGCACCGATATTGGGGAGGGCGACGTTGACGATCGTCACGTCGAGCTGCGTGACGACGAAGGCGATGCTGACCGTGGTCAGAACGAGGGCGATCGCCTTCGTGAAGGAGGGGGAAGGGGTGGTCGGGTTCATGAGGCCGATGTTAGCGAAGCGATTCGAACGACGTTTCGGCGTCGCCTGAAACGTCGGATGCACGCTACACGCCTCGATACCGCGCCTCGAAGCCCTCACTTCGCGCGGCGCCTGAAGCCTGGCGAAGCGAGGAGTGCCCACTCTGACCGAGCGAGCCCGATTAGAAGGTAGGCAATTGCGGCCGCGTTTCGAGCGACTTCCGGATCAGGGCTTCGACCTGCGCACGCTCGTCGCCCGCGAGCGGCAAACGCGGCGGACGCACGGGCTCCGTCCCCAATCCGACGATCGCTTCGGCCAGCTTGATGTTTTGCACGAGCTTGGCCGAGACGTCGAGTGCGAGCAACGGAGCGAACCAGCGATAAATCTTCCGCGCTTCGTCGATGCGGCCTTGCTGAACCAGACGATATATCGCCACGGTTTCATGCGGAAATGCGCAGACCAGTCCCGCTACCCAGCCGTGCGCGCCCATCAGCATCGCCTCCATGGCGAGATTGTCCACGCCGCACAGAATCGAGTAACGCTCGCCCACTTCGTTGATGAGATCGGTCACGCGCCGAACGTCGCCGCACGATTCCTTGATCGCTACGATCTTCGGCTCGTCGGCGATGTCGGCGAACATCTCGGGTGTCATGTCGACGCCGTACGCGAGCGGGTTGTTGTAAATCATGAGGGGCAAAGGGCTTGCCTTGGCGACGCTGCGGAAATGATGCAGCGTCTCGCGCCGGTCCGAGAGATAGCGCAGGCCCGGCAAGACCATATAGCCGGCCGCGCCATGCGCCGCAGCCCGCTCGACCTGACGACAGCCGTCGAGCGTGCTGTTCTCGGCGATCGTCAGCAAGACCGGCACGCGAGCGTTTGCCGCTTCGACAGCGATATCGAGCACCTCGAGTTTCTCGTCGAGCGAGAGCGTCGAGGCTTCGCCGAGCGAGCCGCAGACGATGATGCCGTCGACGCCGGCATCGATCTGTGCCTCGATGTTCTTCTTCGTCCAAGCCCGGTCTATGCTGAAATCCTCGTGAAACTTCGTCGTCACCGCGGGTAATACACCCTTCCATCCTTGTGCCATCTTTTCTCTCCTGAGCGAGGGCTATCTACCAAGATCGTTACGGCAGTGTAAGTATCGGAGAAAGCGGCGTCTTGCGCGGATCGCGCATAGGCGATGCCGATTTCGGCATAGGGTCCCATTTCGGTCAGGTATGCCGAAATCGGCATGCGGCACGCGCATCGGTACCAAGACGCGTGGCCACGCGGGTTCCTACCATTTGCGGCATGAAGACCTTACACATCATCGATTCGCATACCGGCGGCGAGCCCACGCGCCTCGTCGTCACGGGTGGCCCCGATCTCGGGAATGGCCCGCTTCACGAGCGGCTCGAGCGGTTGCGCGCGGACCACGATAGCTGGCGCGCGAGCATCGTGACGGAGCCGCGCGGGTCCGACGTCGTTGTCGGCGCGCTGCTTTGCGAGCCGCACGACCCGAGTTGCACGGCCGGCGTCATCTTTTTCAACAATGTCGGCTATCTCGGCATGTGCGGCCACGGTACGATCGGGCTCATTGCGTCGCTGGCCTATTTGCAGCGGATCGAGCCGGGCGCGCATCGGATCGAGACACCCGTCGGGATTGTGGAGGCAACGCTCAATGCCGATCGCAGCGTGTCGGTGCGCAATGTGCCCGCTTACCGATACCGGCAGGCAGCCAGCGTCGATGTGCCCGGACACGGCCGGCTGACCGGGGATATCGCGTGGGGCGGCAACTGGTTTTTCCTCGTGTCCGATCATGGCCGCGAACTTGAACAGGCCCGTATCGCCGAGCTGACAGCGTTCACTCACGACATTCGCGAAGCGCTCGCCGCCCAGGGCGTCACGGGCGCGAATGGCGCGTACATCGATCATATCGAGCTCTTCGCGCCCGGATCGAGCGAAGGTATCGACAGCCGCAATTTCGTGCTCTGTCCCGGCGATGCTTACGACCGCTCGCCCTGCGGCACAGGTACGAGCGCGAAACTCGCATGCCTTGCCGCGGATGGCAGGCTTGCGCCAGGAGCGCGCTGGCGGCAGCAAAGCATTATCGGCAGCGTCTTCGAAGGGACTTATACGCGCTGCGAACATGACGAGGGCCACGACGCAGGCGGCAGCGGCTCGATGCCCGCTTCGATCGTGCCGACGATTACCGGACGCGCGCACATCATGGCTGACGGCAAGCTCTGTTTTGAAGAGGACGATCCCTTCGCCGATGGCATTGCCCTCGCGCGGGACGTATGAGCGCGGACGCGATCGTCGTCGGCGCGGGGATCGTCGGCGCTGCGTGCGCCGCGGAGCTGGCGGCGCAAGGGATGAGCGTGCAGGTGGTGGATGCGGCCGGCATCGGCGGCGGCGCGACGGCTGCGGGCATGGGGCATATCGTCGTCATGAACGATTCTCCAGCGGAGCTTGCGCTTTCACGCTATTCGCGCGGTTTGTGGCTCGAGCTCGCGCCGCGGCTGCGCGAAGTCGACGCGTTTCGCCGCTGCGGCACGCTCTGGGTGGCGGCCGACGAGCGGGAATGGCAAGCCGCGTGCGAGCTTCAGGAGACGCTTTCGACGCGGGGCGTGCGCGCCGAGCTGCTCGATGGCAATGCGTTGCGCGATTGCGAGCCGGCGTTATCGCCCGCGATGACGGGCGGTCTGCTCGTCGAGGACGACAGCATCGTCTATGCGCCCCGCGCGGCCGAGTGGTTGCTGACGCAATCGTCAGGAGCACGAAATATTGGCGTGCGTACCGGCGTTGAAGCGATCGGTGTCAGTGCGCAAACGGTCACGCTTGCGAATGGAGAACACTTGAGCGCGGCTAACGTCGTCGTGGCGAATGGCATTCAGGCGCGGCGCCTTGTCCCGTCGTTGCCGATCGAACCCAAAAAAGGCCACTTGCTCGTGACGGACCGCTATCCGGGATTCATCGCGCATCAACTCCTCGAACTCGGTTATATCGACAGCGCGCATCAGGCGAGCGGCACCTCAGTGGCGTTCAACGCACAGCCGCGGCCCACCGGGCAACTGCTGCTCGGCTCGTCCCGGCAGTTCTCGAGCCCGAGTTCCGCCGTCGAGTTGAACGTGCTCGCGCAGATGCTCGCCCGGTGCGCCCGCTATCTGCCGGCACTGATGCAATTGAACGGGTTGCGCGCGTGGACCGGCTTTCGAGCAGCCACGCCCGATGGATTGCCGCTCATCGGCGAGGCGGGGCCGGGCGCGCCCGGCGTGTGGATCGCGGCTGGCCACGAAGGGCTCGGTGTGACGACTTCGCTTGCGACAGCCAAGCTCCTGGCTGCACAGATACTCGGTACCGCGCCCGCCATCGATTCGCATCCGTATCGGCTCGGCCGCTTTCGGAAGGACGCCAATGTTCACGCGTGAGAAGGTGTTCTGCGCCGCGCACGCGGACGACGGCGCTGTTGCGGACCTGACTGTCACAGTCGACGATGTGAGGGTCGGCGTCGCACGATACACGACTGTGGCGGCCGCCTTGACGATTGCACGGGGCATTGGCGGTACGCGTGTGTCGATCGGCGGTACGGCGCGCGCGCCGTTTTGCGGAATGGGCGTATGCCAGGAGTGCCGCGTCAAGGTGGATGGCCGAGCGCACATACTGGCATGTCAGACGGTCTGCCGCGAGGGCATGCGTATCGAGACGGAGCGCGCGTACCCGTGAAATACGACTTCGATATCGTTGTAGTCGGCGCCGGGCCGGCTGGGCTCGCGGCCGCGTGTGAAGCGCTCCGGCTTGGCAAACGCGTGGCCATCGTCGACGACAACCCGCGCGCAGGCGGCCAGGTCTGGCGTCAGGGGCCGAGAACGCAGGTCGCTGAACCAATGCACCGAATGTCGAGTGCGCTCGATGCGGCCGATAATGCGACGATATTCGCCTCGACGCGCGTTGTCGCGGCACCGCCACCCCAGGCGCTCCTGCTCGAGTCCGACGACGGCACGGCGCGATACGTTTCGTACTCCGAATTGATATTGGCCACGGGTGCACGCGAGCGCCTGCTGCCCTTCGCGGGCTGGACGCTGCCGGGCGTGACGGGGGCCGGCGGTCTGCAGGCGCTCATCAAAGGCGGGACGCCGGTCCGTGGAGAACGCATCGTCATCGCCGGCACCGGGCCGCTTCTCATGGCTGCGCTCGCGACGGCGCGCGCGGCCGGGGCCGATATCGTCGCCGTCGTCGAACAGGCGTCACTCGCTTCGGTCCTGCGTTTTGGGCTGTCGCTCGCCGCAACGCCGTCGAAGCTGTGGCAGGCCATGCGGTTGACGCGTGGTTTTGCGGGCCTTGGCTATTGGACGGGCGGCGTGGTACGCGAAGTGCGCGGGGAGGGCCATGTCGAAAGCGTGGTCGTGCGCCGGGGCGCGCGCGATGTCGTGCTCGAATGCGATCGCCTCGCCTGCGGTTATGGACTCGTGCCCAATCTGACGCTGGCATTGGCACTCGAGTGCGACGTTCGCGCCGGCGCAGTCGTTGTAGACGAGCAGCAGCGCACGAGCGTTGCGCGCATCTGGGCTGCCGGCGAATCGACAGGCATAGGCGGCGCCGAACTTGCCTGCGTGGAAGGCCGGATAGCGGGCCTGGCCGCGAGCGGCGCGACGATACCGCGTGCACTCGTTCGAACACGCGAGCGATGGCGGCACTTTGCCGCCCGTGTCGACGCGGCGTTCGCCCTTGGCGATGCGGCGCGCGAACGGCCCTCGGACGATACGCTTTTGTGCCGTTGCGAAGATGTGCCGTTCGGAGCCGTTGCCGAGCACGCGAGTTGGCGCGATGCCAAACTGCATACCCGTTGCGGAATGGGGGCGTGTCAAGGGCGCATCTGCGGCACAGCGGCGCAAGTCTATTTCGGCTGGGACAGCGCACCGCCGAGGCCGCCGTTCAATCCTGCGCGCATCGGTACGTTGCTCGAAGCTGCGTCGGCCGAGCGTGAGCACACCCTATAATCGGGCGTTTCTTCGATTACCGCATGCGACGCGTAAGCGATTCGCCCGAAATGGACCTTGCCGCCGATGCTTTCCCTTCACGAGATGCCCACCGCCACGACGCTAGTGGACATGTTGCCGTTCTTCACGCAATTGGAGCCTGTCTTCGACGCGCTTCCCGATGTCGTGTTCTTCGTCAAGGACGAACGAACCCGTTATGCGCTCGTGAATCAAACCCTCGCCTCGCGTTGTGGCTGCAAGGAAAAGCGCTCGCTCATCGGCAAGACGACGGAAGAGGTGTTCCCGAGCCGCTTCGCAAGCACCTATATGGCGCAGGACCGGGCGATTCTCGAAGGTGGTCCGTCGATGATCGATCAGCTCGAACTGCATCTCTATCCGGGCCGCCAACCGGGCTGGTGCCTGAGTTCGAAGGTCCCGTTGCGCAACAGCGTTGGCGCGATTGTCGGCGTGGCGGGTATATCGCGTGACCTGAAGGCGAACGAGAAGACGCATCCGGCCTATTCGCGCCTTGCCGCTGTCGTTCAACATATTCAGGACAACTACGCACAGCCGCTCAACCTGACTCACCTCGCCGGCATGGCCGGCATGTCGGTCGCGCAACTCGAGCGCTATTTTCACAAGGTGTTTCATCTGACGCCGCGACAGGTATTGCTGAAGACCCGGCTCGACGCAGCTACCGCGCTGCTGGTTTCGAACGACAAGGTGACTGATGTGGCGGCGCTGTGCGGCTATACGGATCACAGCGCATTCACGCGTCAATTCAAGGCAACGGTGGGCGTCACACCCAGCGAATATCGGACAATGCTCACGGGCAGTGGCGAACGCTGACCGATGCGCCTCGCGCGGTTGCCGTTTCATGCAATATTTGCACCGTAATGCAGAAAAATAAAAGGAGTCGGGTCCGTATTGCGGGATGCCGCTAACTTCTGACGGATCGACGCTGATGCTATTGCGCACGGTGTCTTGACGCTGCCCGGGGCCCTGCCCGATAGTGGACTATCAAAAGCTTCACGAACTCCGAAAGATGCCACTGGTAGCCACCTCGAATTGTTGTCCGACGCCGATTCAAGAGCGCGTCTTCGAGTCTGAACGTCGTTCGTTGCTCGTTGCAAGGAGTTGACGATGTTGAGCGAGACTGCCGCTGAGATTCAATTTCCCGCGACTTGCGCGCGTTGCGGCGCGCGGGTGGCGGAGCGCGTATCGTTTTGTCCGCATTGCGGGACACATGCGCGGCTTGCGTTCGGAAAAAGCGAACGCAAGCCGCAACGCCCGCAGACCGCTGCAAAGGAACGGAAAGAGCCTGCAAAGGAACGGAAAGAGCCTTCGGCCGCGCGCGAAAGCGGCGTTCCACCGTGGGCCCCCCCGCAACCGCTGTTTTCGGCGGGCGGGGACGCCAAGCCGTTTGCGGGTATCGCGGCGCCTATGCGCGATTTCGCCGCCGACAGCGGTCGTCAATGGGGGGTGAAAGCGGGCACCGCTATCACCCTTGCAGCGTTTGTCGCCCTCTTCGGTTCCATTGTGTTGCTGCATCGTCACGACGATGCTTCGTCGCCGCCAGAGCAGCAGGCGCCTCTGCGCACGGCCGAAGGCAGCGTGCAGTCCGGCGCATTGGCGCATGGCACACCCGCGGGCAACGCCAACGATACTCGAGCCGCGGCGCCGAAGCCGCCCGCTGTTGCGGCAGTGCGCGAGCAGCCCAAGCCCCCAGTTGCCGCACCGGCCGCACCTGTGGCGCCTCCGCCTGTTGCTGCGCTTGCGCCCAAGCAAGCCGTGCCGGCTCAGGACACGCGCCCCGATCTGGCTCAAGCGCCCGTCGAACCCCCGCCAGCCGCGGCGAATACACGCGGACCTTCGGCGAAAGTCGATGTCGCGCGCGATAGCGGACAATCGAAAGAGGCACGTGCCGTTGCGCGAAGCCAGGACAACAACAGCTATGCCTCGATCGCGCCCAAGAAGTCAGCGCGCCGAAGCGCGAGCGCCTATACCGATGCCGCGATTCCGCCGCAGCCCGCGGTGCCGCTGCTGCCCGGTAACGTGGCCCCGCGCAACGATATCCAGCAGCCCGCCATAGGCAATTCGTCGTATTCCGCGAACGGCCCGCAGGCGATCCAACGCGCGAACGTGCCGCAGGAGCGACACCAAGCGTCTGCCGACCGCTCCATCGCGCTCGCGCAGACAAGCCTTGCGAAGGGCAATCTCGCAGCGGCGCGCCGCGCGCTCGATGCGGCGCAAGCTGCTCAGCCCGGCAACAGCGAAGCGTTCATGCTGCAGCAGGATCTCGTCTCGCGCGAGAGGGCGCGCGATTCCGCGTTGAATTCAGCGCGTGTTTGCGCCGTGCAGCAGGAATGGAATTGCACATGGCACCAGGCGGGAAGCGCACTGTCGATCGATGCGGGCAGTGTCGAAGCGAAGGCGCTCGTGCAACGCGCGATGATCGAATCGGGCGCCGCATCGCGCCCGCCGGGTCCCGGGGCTGACGGTCCGGACGTTCCGTTGCTGGCGCAATGAAGGCACGCGTTTAGGCGGTGCGCCACCGCGCGATATGCTCCGCTGCGATGTCGATGCCGATCTTCATGAGGTAATCGAGTTCGGCGGCGGCCAAACCAAGTGGCCCGTACGCGGGAGCGAGCCCGAACCGCTCGAACGCCGGCGCAATGGCATCCCGGCTTGCGATAGCGGCCGCGAGTAGTTCTCCGGCGGCCGTCGTCGGCGCGACCCCGTGACCGCCGAAGCCCACGGCATGCCAGATTCCGTCGGGCGTTCGCCCGATTTGCGGCATCTTGTGTCGTGCGTAGCTCATCAAGCCGCTCCAGGCATATTCGATCTCAACGCCGTGCAATTGCGGATAGACGCGCAGCATGTCGCGCCGCAGCAGCTGCGCGATTTTGCTGGGCGAACGCTCGAAGATGGAAATGCGGCCGCCCCAGAGCAGCCGCGTATCGGGCAGCGGGCGATAGTAATCGAAGGCGAAGCGCGTGTCATAGACCGCGGATGCGCATTCGATCGCCGTTTTGAGGCGTGCGCCGAGTGGCTCCGTCGCAACGACATAGGTGGCGATCGGCAAAATGGCGCGCTCCACAGGCCGATAGACGCCGTTCGAATAGCCGCCCGCGGCCATCACAACCTCGCGCGCATCGATCGACCCGTCGCGCGTGGTGACGCGCACGCGATCCCGTTCGCGCCGGATGGAGACGGCGGGGCTGCCTTCATAGATCCGGACACCGGCGGCTGCAAGCGCCCGAACGAGGCCCAATAAATATTTGAGCGGATGAAAATGAAATCCGTGCGGCTCGAGCAGCCCGCCGTGATAGCGCTCGGACTTGAGGCGGTGCCGCAATTCGATCTCGCCGACCGGCAGCCAGTCGACGCCGAAGCGCTCTTTCATCAACTGACGTTGCGCCGCGAGCGCTGTCGGCCGGCCGAACCAGTCGGCGAGAATGACGCCTGCATGTACGGCGTCGCACTCGATGTCATAGCGGGTGATGCGTCGGCGGATCAGATCGACTGCGGAAGTCGTCAACCCATAGAGCGCGTTTGCATCGCGCTCGCCTAACAACTGCATCAGCTCGGCATTATCGAGACTGTAGCCGCCGAAAACGAAGCCGCCATTGCGGCCGGATGCACCGAAGCCCACCCGCTCGGCTTCGAGCACGACGATATCGCGCAGGCCTCTCTCTACGAGGCCCAGCGCGGTGGCAAGGCCGGCAAAGCCGCCACCGACGATACATACCTCGGATTGTTTACGCTGCCCACCGAGCTGCGGCAACTCGGGGCGCGTAACGGTCGCTTCGTAGTAGCTCGATGGGAGTGCGTGCATAGTGTTTGTGGTTATCCGACGACCGACGCGGCGAGTCGTCCTACTTCGGCGAGCGCCGCATTGCGTTCTCCAGTGGCAGCCGTCGTTGCCGTCAAGTAAGCCGTGACGATGATCGGTCCGCGTCCGGGTGGCCAGACGAACGCGACATCGTTGGTTGTGCCGCGTTCGCCGGTGCCTGTCTTGTCGCCCACGCGCCAACCCTTTGGCAGCCCGGCGCGAATCCGCTCATCGCCCACGCGGTTGCCTTGCAGCCATACAAGCCACTGCTCGCGCGAACGAGGCGAAAGCCGATTGTCGAGCAACAACGCGCGCAGTGTGCCAAGCATGGCCGCCGGCGATGTGGTGTCCCGCGGGTCTCCGGGCAGCGCTTCGTTGAGCATCGGCTCGGTGCGATCGAGACGCGTGACAGTATCGCCCAAGCGCCGCGCGAACGCAGTCAGCCCGGCAGGTCCGCCAATGCTTGCCAACAGTAAATTGCCGGCTGTATTGTCGGAGAGCGTCACGGCTGCCTCGCAGAGCTCGGATAGCGTCATGCCTTGTCCACCCGTGTGCTTGCCTGTCGCCGGCGAATACGGGACGAGCTCCTCGCGGGTGAATACGATGCGTCGCGACAGATCGTCGAGCCGCTTGTCCACGCGTTCGAGCACCGCTGCCGCGGCCAGCGCCTTGAACGTGCTGCACATCGGGAAGCGCTCGTGTTCCCGCCAGCCCGCGGCGAAACCGGAGTCCGTATCGGCGATCGATACGCCGAGCCGGCCGGCAACACGTTCTTCGATGGCTTCCAGGCGTCCTTTTATCGATCGGGCGAGATCGCCCGGCGAGCCCGAGGCGTCGGCCTCCGTCGAGTTCGCTTCCGCCGCCCGCGCGGGCCCGGGTACACTCACAAGCCCAGCTATCAGGCCGCCCGCCAGGGTGCCGATAAACTGCCGTCTTTGCATTGTCTTGTCTCCAAGGGAAGGAGCAGAGAATATCGCGCGTGGCGCGGGTCGCCACAATCGACGTTATTTTTCTCCAGACGATAGAAATTTTTGTAGGTCGATACAAATGGGACGTTATCTGCCGCTGAACGCGCTGCGTGCTTTCGAATCGTCGGCGCGTCATCTGAGCTTCACGCGCGCGGCGCGCGAGCTCAATGTCACCCAGGCAGCCGTGAGTCAGCAGGTGCGTATGCTGGAGGCGCGGCTGGGCACCGCGTTATTCAAGCGGCTGCCGCGCGGCCTTGGAATGACAGACGAGGGACTGGCGCTGCTGCCCGTATTGAGCGACGCGTTCGGTCGCATCGATGCCGTGCTGAGGCAGTTCGAAGGGGGCCATTTTCATGAAGTGCTGACGGTCGGCGTCGTGGGCACGTTCGCGGTCGGCTGGCTCATGCCGCGTCTTACGCACTTTCGGGCGGCGCACCCGTTCGTCGAGCTCAGATTGTTGACGCACAACAATCTCGTCGACGTAGCGGCGGAGGGTTTCGATTGCGCGATTCGTTTCGGCGACGGCACCTGGCCCGGCATGCAGACGGCCGAGCTGGTGTCGGCCCCGCTCGGTGTGCTTTGCAAGCCGGAGTTGGCCGCACGGCTTCGCGTGCCGAAAGATCTCGCCAACGAAACGTTGCTGCGCTCGTACCGGGCCGATGAATGGGCACGGTGGTTCGAGGCCGCCGGTGTGGAAGCGCGCGCCATCCGCGGTCCCGTATTCGATTCGTCGCGACTGATGGTCGAAGCGGCGATGCAAGGCGCGGGCGTCGCGCTCGCGCCCGTGCGCATGTTCGAACATGAATTGTGCTCCGGGCGCCTCGTGCGCGCGTTCGATATCGAGGTCGATACGGGCAGCTATTGGTTGACGTGGCTGAAATCCAAACGCATCACGCCAGCCATGCAGGCCTTCAGGAACTGGATCGTCGGACAATCGGCGGCATGATGAACGGGCTGCGATGCGGGCGCAAGGGTTGAAGCCGAGCCGAACTCCGGCCGTGCCTAACCCCGACCGAGCCGCTTCGACAGATCGGCTACGAGAATGGCCAGCCGAGCGGGCTTTTCGTAGCAGGCCACATCGAAACGGCGAATGACATCGCTGATCTCGCTCTCACTGGCCTTGCCCGTCAACAAGTCCCCTGTGAGCAGGAAGACAGGTACATCCGGTTTGGGCGAGCGTCTGATCGCTTCGATCGCTACGGCGGCAGTTTGCTGCCCGAAGCGCCAATCGGTGATGACGGCGTCAAACGTTTGCGCGCGCAGGGCGATTTCGAGCATTTCCAGCCGATCGAGCACGGCAACCGCAAAGCCGTTTTGCTCGAGATAGTCGCGCAACGCTTCGGCCGCCGCGTGATCGCTATCGACGATGGCGACGGTAGGCCGCACGAGCTCGGCGCGGCGCGGGCGAATCTCGATCTTGACGACCTCGCAGGCATGCGGCTCCGGTGCACCGTCGCAGTGCACGACCCGCCAACGATTGCCTTCGGCATAGGCAACGAAGTCGCTGCGACGATGGGCATTGAGGGGGCCGGCGATCCAGGCGGTGCAGGGCCATTGGGCCGTGCCCACGTTGAAGACCGCCTCGCGCGGGTGAGCGTCGCCCAGGCCGTTATCGCCCCCGGCAGCCGCGACGAGCTGGGCGGCCGGCTCGTTGAAGGCGTCGGCGACCTTGCTGATCTGCGCGAGCGTCCAGGGGCTGCTGCCGCGCAACTTGCGGTGCCCTTGCGAAAAGCTCAAGGCAAGGATGCGACAGAGCTCGGTTGTCTGCTGCCGCTTCGCGATGCCGTGCCGACTCATCAACGCGCGTACGCGCTCTGCGACGGCCAATGAGTCCATTGATGTTGCGTCGTTCGTCATGCTGCGGGGGACGCTGGGGCGTCCGATGGCGGTAACGGGCCAATGGGGGCCACCGCATACGAAGGTTGGGTGGCGGCGAAGATGCACTAATAGGTATGCGGGCCGTATTTTAACGGGCAACGCTCCCCGTTTTTTTGTCAAATGTGTTTCTACAGGTTACGTCTGCAACTATCGGCTGCAAAGCAGTTATGTAGTAATCCGAAGTTTTTCGTCCCGCCCCGTGCGACCCGCTTTCCCAGCTTGACTCGCGGGCCGCCCGGCGGGGACCCTTGCCTGCCGGCGCACTGCAATTCGATACATTTGCCAAGTTTTTCTTGCGCAGTGCGGCGTGACTTTGTGCTTTGCGCGAGGCATACGCGCGAAGCGCCGTTCAGTGTGTGACCGACAGCAACAGATACGCGGCAAACAGCACGAGATGGACTGCGCCTTGGAGAATCGTCGTGCGCCCCGTCGCGAGCGTCAGCGTGCTGACCAGGAGGGTGAGGCTCAGTAGCACCGTCTCCATGCCGCCGATGCCGAGCGCCAGCGGCAGGCCGTTCCAGATGAATACGGCCGCAACCGTCGGAATGGTCAGGCCAATGCTGGCCAGCGCGGAGCCCAAGGCGAGATTGAGACTCGTTTGCAATCTGTTGGCGTGGGCGGCCCGCGTGGCGGCCATGCCTTCCGGCAACAGCACGAGGGCCGCGATCACGATGCCGACTACGGCGGCCGGCGCGCCTGCCGCCTCGACGGCACGCTCCACCGCCGGAGACAGACGCTTGGCGAGCAGCACCACGGCAACGAGACAGATGACCAGCGCGATTGCACTGGTCAGCGCGGTACGCGCGCTCGGCGCATCGGCGTGGATCGTCTCGTCTTGCGGCGCGTCGCCGCTCAGAAAGTAATCGCGGTGCCGGACTGTTTGTATGAAGACGAAGACCCCATAGAGTGTCAGCGAGGCGACACCCGCAAAGGCGAGCTGCGACGTCGAGAGGACGGGACCTGGTGCGGCGCTCAGGTAGTTCGGCATGACGAGGGTGAGAATCGCGAGCGCGGCAAGAACGGTGAGCGCGGTATTCGCGCCGCTCACGCGAAAATCCTGTTCGCCATGACGCAGGCCGCCGACGAGCAGACAGGTTCCGACGATACCGTTGCAGACGATCATGATGGCCGCGAAGACCGTGTCGCGGGCGAGCGCCGATTTCTCGGCGCCGGCCGAGAGCATGACCGAAACGATCAGCGCGACCTCGATGATCGTGACGGCGATGGCGAGCACGAGCGTGCCGAACGGTTCGCCGATCCGGTGGGCGACGACTTCGGCATGATGTACCGCCGCGAACACGGCACCCGCGAGCGCAAGCGCGACGATGGCGAGCACGAGCGGGTGCCCGTCGGCATAGATCGACACGCCGAGTACGAGCCATGCGAGCGGCGGCAGCAGCAAGGTCCAATACGGCAAAGCGTTGGGCGAACGGGACATCGGCATTCCTTTGTTGTCGAGGGTTGGGCACCGCGCGGCGTGCGTTCCGAACCCGTCCGTTTATACACGAACCGGGGCCTGCAATGAGCGTGGAGAGGACCTAGAATGCGTGCTCTGGCAACCAGGATTCCGACATGCGGATGAACGTTCGTTTCATGGGGGCCTTACAGGACCAACGCGATGTATGCGGCGCGCCCGTGGCGATTGCGCGGCTCGCGCGCGACGCCTTGCCCGTCGATACGGTGATGCTCGCCCGCTTCATGGTCGGCAAGTATCTCGTGCACGATTCGCCGGAGGGGCGCGTGAGCGGCAGGATCGTCGAAACGGAGGCGTATCCCGTGGGGGACTCCACGAGCCACGCGTATCGAGGGCTGCGGCCGTACAACGGCGCGCTTTTTCGCGCGCCCGGATACGCCTATGTGCGGCTCGTCTACGGCGCGTCGTACATGATCAACATGTCGAGCGAGGTGGAAGGTATCGGCGCAGCGGTACTCCTTCGTGCGGTGGAACCTGTCGAGGGTATCGAGCTCATGCGGGGGCGTCGCGCCGGCGCCAAGGATGTGGACCTCGCGCGGGGCCCGGGGCGGCTCACCGCGGCGTTCTCGATTGGCCCGCAATGGGACGGAGCGGATCTGTGCGGGGGCGCGGCGCTGTGGATAGGAGAGGATACCCGCGCGGCGCTCGATGACGACGGCGCCGCACACATCGGCGCGACGAAACGGATTGGGCTCTCGCGCGAAATGCACGCGTTATTGCGCTTTTACGAGCGAGGCAATCCGTTCGTCAGCGGTCCGAAACGATTGCTGGCAACGTGAAGCCATATTCGCCGTTGCCAGCAATCGTTCAGGCGGTTTCGACACAGTGTTCGAAGAGTGCGTGGTGTGTCTGCTCCCCAAGAACGATCGTCAGTCCGACGGCGGTTTCCACGCCGATTTTCATGGGCGGGCCGAAACGGTGCGTCTCGACGCCCGTTTTGCGCAGCAAGCGTTCGATCGCCGTCGTGGTGACCGTGACATAGCTTGAAATACCCATCCGGTCGGCAAACTTCACGACTTCGCGCATTGCTTCGAGCGCGAGGCCCGCAAAGCCAAATCCGGGCGTCTCCGGCGCGACGATTGCAAAGCGGCTCAACTCCCAGACGTCATGCGACGACGGCGCCGGCTGCCCGTGAAGCAACTGTCCGAACGTGTCGCGCAGCATATACGGTCCGACCGTCGGCATGATTCGCCAGCAACCGCATAGCGTGTCTTTTTCGTCGTGCACGAGCATGTAGTGCGGTGAAAGCGCATCGTAGCCGTCGATCTCCATGCCCGAGAGAATGGCGACCTCCCATCCCATTCGTTCGCCGAAGACCTTGGCACGCAGACGGTACATCTGCGCGAGTGCATCGAGATCGAAGCTTTGTTGCGACCCAATCGTGATTTTTGCGTTCATGTCGTCTCCATGGGTTGGCCCTACCTGATGCGCATAGACGATATGCACTTTGCGTGCAGCGCGTAACTGTCAAGCAAGATAGGTACAAATACGCGCCGATAATTGGGATGATTCGCGCACCACGTACAGAGCGAGGTGAAACCCATGACTACGATTGACAGCTACTCAATGGAAGCGGACGAATTCACGCGTCCGGTTCGCGCGGAAATCGACAGCAACTTTATTCAGGCGTATCGACGAAAAACCCGGGAGAGCCAGAAGGTTTTCTGGGCTCGTTTCGGTGTAACGCAATCGAGAGGCAGCCGGTTCGAGCTCGGCGCAAATATTCCGAAGCCCGTCATGATCTTGTTGCGTCTTTACTTCGAAGGGCGAATCACGGACGACGATATTGCGAGCGTCAGCGTTCGCCGCCCGGTGGTGCATCGTCCGACGATGTTCAATCGGGATCTATCAAACCCATTCGGGTCGCTTTGACCGCCGCTGCGCTTCGCGAACTGACACCGAACTTCGTTCGAATGTTTGCCATATGGAAATTGACGGTGGCTTCGGAGCAGCCGAAGATCTTCGCGATCTCCCAGGTCGATTTGCCCTGCGCGGTCCATTGCAGGCATTCGTATTCGCGCGGCGTCAGCTTCGGTATCAGGGACGCGGCGTGGCTCGCGACAAACCGTTGAGCCGTATCGAAGGCGACATCCCGCAGCAACGTGAGCATCGGCAAATACCGCTGCACCTGATTGTCGAGCTCACGGGCGGATTGATCGCCGCAGACGAAGCACAGCATGCCCACTTCCTGCTTGGGGCCGTGAATCGGCAACGAGATGCCGGTGCATAATCCGTGGCGTCGTGCTTCTTCGTACATTTCCTGCTCGCGGCGATCCGTGAAAAGCGACGAGGACCAGATGAGCGGCGCCGTCTGAGTCAGACAGTGCGAAACGGTGGGGTCGATCCGCACGAATGCGCGTTCGTCGTAAATCTCGCGCCATGCCGATGCGTAGTCGCTGCGCAGGTAGACGTCGCTGAAGCGCATGCCGGGCCGCGGTATGACCGCGAACAGCGTCTGGTCGAAGCCGCAACGCTTGCCGAGGACTGAGAGCGCCTGAAACCAGGACTGCTCATCGGTGGCGCGCCATAAGGGCGCCATGGGCTCGATAAATTGACGCTGCATATGTCCTCGATGACGAAAATGTTACCTGCTGACTCACCCGAATAGGCCGGCATTTTATTCTCCACGCCGACAAGCATTTTCGCTCGTCGGAAAATCGGGATGGCTGTCGCCTTATTGACCGGACACAAGGGTATATCAAAAATAGCGTGTTTGAGTAGGGGCTCGAGGCAGGGATACGCGGTATCGATTTCAAATTTAATGACTTCAGTCCGATATCCCGTAGGAATTAATTTATGTAGTTTGTGAATTAGAATTTCGACTAACAAGAAAATTCGATTTCTGCAATTTGAATTGCGTTCGAGCGCCTTTTGGGCGAGCGAAAAATTCATCGCTGCGAAGCGAATTGAAATCGATTTTATGCGATGTGGCGAAGGGTGTCGCCGAGGCAGTCGCGATAAGCGCGATGGGCCGCCCCGCGTTGTTCCGCGTTCGAGGTTGCGGCGCAGCCATCGACGGTGCGCCGCGCCATTGCGCGCTTATGAGCGGACGCCGGTGATGTAGTGCTCGAGCTGCTGAATGGTGAATTGCTGATCCGAGATGATGGTTTTCACGAGGTCCCCGATCGAGATCATGCCGATCAGTCGTCCGTCGTCGAGCACCGGCAGATGGCGCATACGGTGTTCCGTCATCAGTGCCATGCACTGCTCGGCGGAGTCGCCGGGGACGACGTAGCGGACGTGGCGGGTCATGATGTCGTGCACCGGCGTAGTTTTCGACGAACGGTCCATCAGCACAATTTTGCGCGCGTAGTCGCGTTCGGTGACGATGCCTGCGATCTCGGTCCCCTTCATGACGACCAGCGCGCCGATATGATGCTCGGCCATCATCTTGACCGCTTCGTAGACCGATGCCTCGGCGTCGATCGTGACGACGGGGCGATCGTGCCCGGGTTGGGAGTCACTTTTCGATTTGAGGATTTGCGCAACGCTCGTCATGGCGGAGTCTCCGTTCTCGTTCGATGGCGGCCGGGCCCGCGTGGGTGCGGCTGACAGAGTCCAGTATAGGCGGCAGCGACGGTGGCTGCCGCCCGAATCGGCCCCTGTTTCGGGCTGCCCCAGGCGAATAGCGGTACACTCGCGTTTGTGCGCGCCCTCGCCAAACGCGGGGCGCCGGACGTTTTGTCGCATTCCACTCGATTCGAAAGTCATGCCCACGCATTCCGATCCATCGCCCGAGGGCGGCGGCAGCGAACAACAGTGTGTCACGCTCGCCGCCAAGGCGACGCTTCCTACCCGTTATGGGACGTTCACGTCATACGCTTTCCGTGCCGATGCGGAGAATGCCGAGCACCTGGCCCTCGTCATGGGCGATGTCAGCAATCGGCAATCCGTGCTTACGCGGCTCCATTCCGAGTGCCTGACAGGCGACGTGCTCGGCTCTTATCGCTGCGACTGCGGCGAGCAGCTCGACTTGGCGCTGCGCTATATCGCGGCGGAGGGGCGGGGCGTATTGCTTTATCTGCGCGGCCATGAAGGGCGCGGCATTGGCTTGTCGAACAAGATTCGGGCTTATGCGCTGCAGGAGCAGGGCCTCGATACCGTCGAAGCCAATCTCGAGCTGGGATTGCCCGACGACGCCCGCGAGTACGATTCGGCCGCCGCGATCTTGCGCGTGCTCAAGGTCACTTCCGTGCGGCTCATGAGCAACAACCCGAAAAAGTTCGACACACTTGCGAAGCACGGGATTCCCGTGTGCGAACGCGTCGCGCTGGCCATCCCGTCACGCGACGAAAACGAGCGCTATATCCGGACCAAGCAGCTCAAATTCGGGCATTACTTCGATGAGAACGAGTAGCGGTCTCGGCCGCTTGCTATGTCGTTTCGCGGTGCTGTGGCGGATTGACTGTTCGCATCAAGCGACCGCGAGCGTGAGATGCCCGATCGATTCGGCGGCTGGCCGTACCTTGATCTCGATGTCGTAGCCTAGACGGTTCAAGCAGTCCATCAACTTGCGCTCGGACAGGTTGGTGAAGTCGCCGCGCATCATGCCTGACACCTTCGGTTGTGGAATGCCCATACGTTTCGCCGCCGCTTGCTGCGTGAGCCCGAGCGCACGCATGGCTTTTCTGATTTCGATTACCAGACCGGTCTTGATC
Organism: uncultured Paraburkholderia sp.; assembly: GCA_966421005.1. Classification (GTDB taxonomy): domain Bacteria; phylum Pseudomonadota; class Gammaproteobacteria; order Burkholderiales; family Burkholderiaceae; genus Trinickia. The sequence continues at coordinate 4,307 of CBJLAJ010000067.1, read as the reverse complement.
TTCAGCTTTTCCGCATCGGGCAAGCCCAGGTCGGCATAGACATTCCCCGAACCGCGCTGTACGTCGACGCCTTCAATGCTTCGTTTTTGCATTTCGTACCTCCTGTGCCAGTGCTTCTGCCACTTTCAACCGAGCGCGAATGATGTCCATGTCGCCTTTCGGCGTGGAGATCCCACTCTTGCTCTTTTTCTGGAAGCAGTGAAGGACGAACACCGCCTCCGCGAACTTCACTGTATAGCGGTATATGATACCTGTTCAGGTAACGCTGCAATTCAACGGCGAGCGGGCCCAACGGTGAGGGGCGGCGGATTCGCCGCACGACGTACCTGCTGTAGCCGAGTCGGCAACTAGGACGAAGGTTTCTTCCTCCTTTGGAACAATCTACGGCCGAGGACGCGGAACTCTATGTGACGGGTAAGCTGCTGGTTGCCCTCAAGACGCAAAATCGGACCAGCGGCCGGCAGTTGCCAGATGGCGAACGACATCCGTGAAAGAGTGCGTGTCTGACGAAACCTGCCGGTGGCTACCTCCGTAACGTTGACGGTGCGATTGCTTTACTTTTCTCAAGAAATTCGTCTCGCTTTCAAGTCAAAAATGAAGATCACACTCGACGAACTGCAGGCGTTCGTGAGCGTTGTCGACAGCAAGTCCATGACGGCCGCCGCGGAACAGCTTGGCTTGACCATTTCAGCCACCAGCCGCACCCTCGGACGCTTGGAGGAGAAGCTGAAAACCACGCTGCTCCGGCGTACGACGCGTCGTCTCGAACTCACAGAAGAGGGGCGTGCATTCCTCATCGACGCGCGAGCGATCATTGCGTCGGTAGAGGGAGCGGAGGAGCAAATGATCGCGCGCCGGGAGCGCCCGTCTGGGCGGCTGCGCGTGGATGCGGCTACGCCGTTCATGCTTCATGTGATCGTGCCGCTCGTGCCCGGCTACCGCGAGCGCTATCCGCAAGTCGAGCTGGAGCTCAACACCAACGAAGGGATCATCGATCTGCTCGAGCGGCGGACCGACGTCGCCCTGCGTATCGGCCCGCTGAGAGATTCCACGCTGCATCGCAAGGCAGTCGGCCGTAGTCGCATGCGCATCCTCGCGAGCCCTGCCTACCTGGACGCCTGGGGGCACCCGAAGCGGGTCGGAGATTTGTCGCGGCATATGTTGCTTGGGTTTACCCAGCCAGAGACCCTCAACGTCTGGCCGATACCGGGGCCGGACAATGAGCCATATCGGATCGCACCGGCCATATGGTCGTCGAGCGGAGAAACGCTTCGGCAACTGGCGTTGGCGGGAGCCGGTATCGTGTGCCTGTCGGACTTCATGACGGCCCGGGATCGCCACGACGGGACACTCGTGCAGCTTTTCACCCGTCAGACGCAGGAGCTCTGGCAGCCGATCAACGCGGTCTACTATCGCAATACGGCCATTTCGGCACGCATTGCCTCATTCGTCGACTATCTGATCGAAGCCGTGCGGGGCACGGAATTCGGGTGTTAGTGCATTCGACGCCACGCCCCGGGCGTTTGTCCGACGATCCGCCTGAAGGCCAAGGAATCCGCCGTGCGCCGCATGGAGCCGTTGCGTGACATCGGGCCTCTTCCAGATTTACCTTCATGGCGCTCCACCGCGGGATCAGCTTCATAACAGCACGAGCAGGAGTCTGCCTCACGGAGACGTCGATTTATAGCCACATGGAATCAAGACATATTTGAAGAAAAATCAAGAATGGCTTCGCATTCAATGCCAGGCTGGCGGCAGCTAGCGGTGCTCGAGCATTACGTCAAAAATTTCGATCATTGGATTCGGAATATTTATCTCATCGCGAGATGCGGATGTCGTAGCATGAGCGTCAGCAGGCGCCAGGGAGCCCTGGGTGCCACTCAACGCTTCATGAAGACGCATGCCAATGATTCGGATCGGACAACTTGATGTTTTTCTCGACGAACGTCAAATCCGCGCAAATGGCAGAGCGGTGCGCGTCAGCAGTCGGGCGTTCGATATTCTCGAGCTGCTGATCCAGGCCAAAGGGGCGCTCGTATCGAAAGACGAAATCATGCGGCGCGTCTGGCCGCATACGATAGTCGAGGAAAACAATCTTCAGGTGCACATCGCGGCGTTACGCAAGGTGCTGGGCCGAGACCGCGGTCTCATCGTGACCGTGCCGGGATTCGGCTATCGGCTCGTCGCCAGCGGCGGCCGAGGCACGATGGCCGATAAGCACGCAGCGCCGGTCGAGAGGAGCCGCCAGCCGAACCGTCACATTGCCGCCGCCTTCACTGCGCTCATCGGACGTGAGGGTGCCGTCGGGGAAATCCTCGCCGCATTGGATGATGCGCGTATCGTGACGCTCGTCGGCGCCGGCGGTATCGGCAAAACGCGTATTGCTGCCGAAGTCGCGATGAATGCGGCCGCCCCCTTTCCAGGCGGTATCGCGTTCGTTTCACTCGCAGCGCTGACAAGCCCGCGCCTTATCGGGAACGCGCTGGCGTCAGCGCTCGGTATCACGATCCCAGCCGGTTCGACGCCGCTCGACGCTGTCTCCGAAAGCATTGAAAACCGCCGGATACTGGTGGTGCTCGACAATTGCGAGCATCTGATCGAAGCAGCGGCGGAGTTCGCGGATACCCTGACACAGGCCCATGCGGGACTTCGGGTGCTGGCAACGAGCCGGGAGGCGCTCCGCGTTCACGGCGAGTGCTTGCGACCAGTCAGCCCATTGGCGCTTCCGGCCGAACAGGATGGCTGCGACGCGATTCTCGCGGCAAGCGCCGTTCAGCTGTTCATCGCCCGCGTTCGCGCTGCCGATCCTCGTTTTCCGCTGGATGAGCGCAGCCTTTCCGACATGGCAGCGGTCTGTCGTCGTCTCGACGGCTTACCGCTTGCGATCGAGCTCGCGGCGGCGCGGGCCGCAGTGCTGGGTATAGAGGTGCTGGCGATGCATCTCGGCGACGCATTCCGAATGCTGACGGGCGGATTCCGGACAGCCTTGCCGCGCCATCAAACCTTGCAGGCGACGTACGACTGGAGCTACCGGCTACTGAGCGACAAGGAACGCCGGCTGTTACGCTGGCTTGGCGCCTTCCGGGACGACTTCTCGCTCGAGGCGATTCAGGGTATCGTCGGAGCGGCGTTCTCCACCGCGGACATCCTCGATGCTGTGGCGGGTCTCGTGTCCAAATCGCTCGTTATCCGGGACGAGGCACGCGCGGCGCCACGCTACCGATTGCTTGCCACCACACGTGCATACGCGCGGCAGCAACTCGAAAACAATGGTGAATGCCAGGCGGCAGCGCTCGCCTATGCGCGCTACTTGCAGAGGTTGCCAGCGCTGCTCCCGGCCTGTGCGTGACGACCCGGATCGGCCCGCACTCGCCTCGATGTCATGCGAGGCGGATGTCAGCCCGACTCGGTAAAGCGTTGAATCAGGTCAGGGCGATCGAGCCGCTCGATCCACCAATTGAGCGCCTTGCCGATTTCATCGTCGCGCCATGCGAGATAGCAGGGCGTGACTTCGCGCATCCCCGCCACAGTGCGCACGACAAGCTTGCCTTGTGCGATTGCCTGCTCGGCGATGCATGCGGGCAGCGATCCGACCGCGAGACCTTCGCACTGCGCGGAAAGCTTTGCTGCAAGGCTCGGCACCGCGAGAACCTGCTGGCCGGGCGCAATATCGATCGTCCGCGGTGGCAGCTCGCGGGAGGTGTCGCTGATGACGGCAGCACGATGACGAGCGACATCCACCATCGTCAGCGGCTCGGGCTGGCTCGCAAGCGGATGGCCCGGTGCAACTGCGAAGACGTGCCGCATTTCGCCGATAGGGCGCGTGACGACGTTCGTCAGCGCCGGCGGTTCGCCGGCTGCACCGACGACGAGATCGGCGCGGCGCGTGATCAGCGCATCCCATGATCCGCCGAGTACTTCGGTCGATAGTCTCAACCGGGTGTCCATGTTCGTTCCATAGAACGCGTGGACGTGCGGCAAGAGCGCTGAGAACGGGAGGATTTCATCGATACAAATGCGCAACTCGGCTTCCCAGCCCGACTGGATACGGCGCGCTTTCAATTCGAGTTGCTCGGCCGCGTACAGCAAACGGCGGCCGTCCTCGACCACCACACGTCCCGCTTGCGTCAGTTTGGCACGGCGGCCGCTGCGATCGAACAGCACGACATCGAGTTCGTTTTCCAGCTTCTGCACCAGATAACTGAGCGCGGACGGCACACGGTGCAGCAATTCGGCGGCCTCCGCGAAGGTGCCGGTCCGGTCGATTGCGTCCAGTGCCTCGAGCACTTCGAACGAGAGCTTCATCT
>CBJLAJ010000066.1:0-26543 GCA_966421005.1 uncultured Paraburkholderia sp. | reverse complement strand
CAGGCTCCTCACCTGAAAACCCCCGGCTCGCCTCGCGCAGCCGGGGGTTTTTGCTGTCTGATCGTCACTTAATCTGCTTACAGCAATAAGCGACGTCCCCGGCTTGCTCAAAGCAATCGGTGAGACTCCGCGGCAAGAGCGTCGCTGTGGCGTTCTCACTGCTCATTCGTTGCGCGCCGCATCCACTGCGGCCATCTCATCTTCACCTTATACCCGGTGCGCGGCGCATACTGCCGGAACCCAATCTCCGTCACTACCGCCCGCCCCTCTGGGCGCGCTTCGGACGGTGCGAAAAACAAGATTTGCGTCGTAACACCGCTGAATACTGTCCTTTGGCCCACGACGGGTATCATCGAACCGATACTGGACGTTCGTCGGTAGCTTGTCGCTTGACCGACTTGGTACGCATCGCCATCCTGCATTGGCACCGAGCCGACGCCGAACGTTGCGGCTGTTTCGGGACTCAGCTTGTTAACTCGCCATCCTTGACGGACTAGCGCGATGGACGCTTCATCGCGCGGCGCGGGCCCCTCTGGAACAGGCAGTGGCTCGATTCCCGTCATAATCCGGTGCAGTTCCCTGCTGTATATATCGAACTCGCCCTGCTTTATGTGCGTTATCAACTTTAAGCCGCGTTTGGGTGGGAGCTCCAGAAAAGTCGTTCTTTCGACGGCGCCCTCATTGTCTATTTGATCGGATGGCACGTCAGCCGGGGTGCGGGCCGTTGTCCGACCGTACATGAGCATTCTCGACGGGACCATAACTATTGCCGGGAGGCCGCTCACGACGCTGACGACAGTCTTGACGACAGACAAGGTAGGTAGGGGTAAGACGGGCACCGAGCGAGTGCGCATCTCTCTATCGCCCACAAGACGCCGCTCGGACAGAACCGATGGCCCGAATCTTGGCGATGCCCCGAACTTCGACGCCTCGGCCGCCGGCAGTTCCCTCCGGCGAACCAAAGCCATTAATCCGTCGAATCCTTTTGACTGGGGGACCAAAGGGGCCGGCGAGTCGGCGGTGTCGCGCCTCGGCGCACCCCTTTCGATAACATGGCTGGGCCTCGGCGAATGCACGAAATAGGGTCTTGTCATCTTGCTTTCCATGGAGTGCTAGTAACTTTCATGGTAAGCCTCCCGTCACGACTCGCTATTTTCGGCTGCGAAGAGGAAACGCTATCCGCGTAGCGATCGGTGCCGCGCGAGCTGCGTACGAAACACGCCCGTCGCCCTTGACTACTGTATGGATATACAGTAAAAGATCGAGTAAACCTTGGATCCGCACGCATTGCAGACGGTTTCTTGCCTCGAGAAGGATGTGCTGCACGTAGAGAGAGCCGGACGATGTACGACCCCAACGCCGAATATCCCATTGCGCCCCCTACCCCACGAAAGGGCCGGGGCGCCGTTACAAACCTTCAGGGACGCTATGAGCTCAACGAACGGGAAGTGTTTAACGACGGTTGGTTATCCGCGAGCGAAGACGATAGTCGGCCGGCACTGAAGACGCAAATATTCGAGGAGCACGCCAAGAGCATCCTCACACGCAACACTTCCCCTGACATTCCGTTCAGCGTTTCACTGAATCCCTATCGTGGCTGCGAGCATGGCTGCATCTATTGCTTCGCCCGTCCGACACACAGCTACCTGGGACTATCGCCGGGGCTCGATTTCGAAAGCCGCATTTACGCGAAGATCAATGCGCCCGAATTGCTGCGGCAGGAACTGCAGAAGAAAAACTACACCCCGGAGCCGATCGCCCTAGGCGTGAACACTGACGCGTATCAGCCGGTCGAGCGCGAACTGCTCCTTACCCGACGCATCATCGAAACGCTGCACGAATACGGACACCCGTTTGCGGCGATCACGAAGTCGTCACTGATCGAGCGCGATATCGATTTACTCGCGCCGATGGCCGAGCGCGGGCAGGTGATGGCCGCGGTGACAGTCACGACTCTCGACGCGGAGATCGCACGCACGCTGGAACCGCGCGCGGCTGCGCCGGCGCGCAGATTGCGCACGATTCGCGCCCTTAGCGAGGCGGGCATCCCGGTCGGCGTGAGCGTTGCACCGGTCATTCCGTTCGTGACCGAGCCCGATCTGGAGCGCGTCCTAGCGGCATGCGCCGATGCGGGCGCAACGAGCGCAAGCTATATCGTCCTCCGCTTGCCATGGGAGGTTGCGCCGCTTTTCAAGGATTGGCTCGCCGCTCATTTTCCGCAGCGCGCCGATCGCGTCATGGCGCGCATTCACGACATGCGGGGCGGCAAAGACTACGATTCTTCTTTCTCGCGCCGGATGAAAGGTGAGGGCGCCTGGGCCGAATTGCTCAAGCAGCGGTTTGAGAAGGCGGCCAAGCGGCTGGGGCTCAACGAACGGCGACACGGGATTCTCGATATGTCGCACTTCAAAAGACCAGAGCCGCCCTCCGCGCCCGACCGGCAGTTGAGCCTTTTTTAACCGCTTCAGCCTCTGCTATCGTTCCAGCGATTGGGCGGCATCGCTCTGCGTTTCGAAATAGGTTTCGAATGACACAGCGAGTCCTGCCATCAAAAGCAGCGCGCCGATGAAAAGAGAAAAGATAACGACGAACACGACGGCCCAGCCGGAGCGATTGCGCTGGTGCGATCCGGCATTGAATTGCGCATCCCACTTATGATCGGGCCGCAGGCCGTAGACGATCGCCGAAAGAAACGCGGCCAGCAGAGAAACTGCGCCCGGCACTGCCAGCGCCCAGCCGAGAGGCGAAGCGCGCATCGTCGCAACGAGCAGCAATACACCCGGAACGCCGAGCAGTGTTCCGAGCAGGTGGGCCCAGCCGAACGCGTCGCGCATGCCGTAGAGATAAAAGCGATGCGCGCCCACGCTACCAAGCAAGAAGGCGAGCGTCGCCGCGAGCGTCTTGGAGCGAAAGCGCTGCATGCTGGTGGGATGAGAGACTGACATAGAGGGAGAGAGCTAAGCGGCCTTACGTTGAATGCGATCGAATGGTGCACGATGTTCCGCGCAAGCGCGGCAGATCGCGGACGCATTTTACGCTCCGCTACCGGGTGTGGTCGCCGCGAACATACGCCTGCGGTAAGTGTTTGTTATGGTTTTGATTTCCCGCTATAATCGAGCGTTTCAGTGGTTCCGAACCCCGGATTTCAAGGATTACAGCATGGTCATCATCCGCTTGGCTCGCGGCGGCTCGAAGAAGCGCCCCTTTTACAACATCGTTGCAACTGACTCGCGCAGCCGTCGCGATGGGCGTTTCATCGAGCGCGTGGGCTTTTACAACCCCGTCGCCACGAAAGGCGAATCGCTGCGCATCGCGCAGGATCGTCTGACCTATTGGCAAGGCGTCGGTGCGCAGCTGTCGCCGACCGTCGAGCGCCTCGTCAAGCAAGCGCAAAAGGCGCAGCCGGCTGCTTGATCGCGATTTCGCGGTTTGCATTCGTGAATTCGGGCCGTTCGTGAGACCGAAGGATATCAATGCCGGCTCATGACTCAAGCGGGCCGTCGCGCCCAAAGCCGCCTTCGAAGGCGGGCGCCCGCGGTACGGCGTCGCCGTTCGGTGCGTTCGTGCGAAAACCCGTGGAACGCTTGCCAGATCCTGGCGATGCGGTCGGGGCGATTGCCGATGCCCAAGCCTGGCCTGACGATGCCATCGAAGTCGGTGCGATCGTCGATGCCTATGGGCTGAAGGGTTGGGTGAAAGTCGCTGCGCATGCCGGTGGCAAGCAAGGCGGCGAAGCATTGATTCACGCGAAGTATTGGTGGCTCGCCAACGGGCGGGAGCGCAAGTCTGGCCAGAGGACGCAGGCCAAGGTGCATGGCGACAGCGTCGTCGCGCATCTGGCAGGGGTGACCGACCGAGACGGCGCGTTGGCTTTGCGTGGCTTTCGCGTATTCGTGCGCCGTGCCGATTTCCCGGTGCTCGATAACGACGACGAATTCTATTGGGTCGACCTGGTCGGCCTGGATGTCGTCAACGAGGCCGGTGAAGCGCTTGGCCGCGTTGCGAACCTGATCGACAACGGCGCGCATGCGGTTCTGCGAGTCGAATATCCGTCGGTTGGCAAGGACGGTCAGCCGGCGAACGGCGAGCGGCTGATCCCGTTTGTCGGTGTGTATGTGAAAGCGGTGGACCAGACGGCAAAACGCATCGTCGTCGACTGGCAAGCCGATTACTGAGCTCGATCGAGACAAGGAGCGCGATGCAGTTCGATGTCGTCACGCTCTTTCCCGAGATGTTCCGCGCCGTGACGGAGTGGGGCATTACCAGCCGTGCCGTGAAACAAGGGCGTTTCGGTCTGCGTACATGGAATCCGCGAGATTTCACGACAGACAACTATCGCACGGTAGACGATCGCCCGTACGGCGGCGGCCCCGGGATGGTCATGCTGGCCAAGCCGCTCGAGGCGGCGATCAGCGCGGCGAAAGCCGCGCAGGCGGCGCAAGGCATTGCCGGTACGCGCGTCGTCATGATGTCCCCGCAAGGGCAGCGGCTCGACCACGAGCGAGTCATGCGATTTGCGGATGAGCCGGGGCTCGTGCTGCTTTGCGGCCGGTACGAAGCGATCGACCAGCGGCTCATCGAGCGCTGCGTCGACGAGGAAGTCAGTTTGGGCGACTTCGTGCTCTCGGGCGGGGAATTGCCTGCGATGGCCTTGATGGATGCCGTCGTGCGGCATTTGCCGGGTGTGCTCAACGATGCGCAGTCGGCGGTGCAAGACAGTTTCGTGGACGGCCTTTTGGATTGTCCACATTACACGCGGCCCGAGGAATATGAGGGTGTGCGTGTGCCGGACGTGCTGCTCGGTGGGCATCACGCCGAGATCGAGCAGTGGCGCCGACGCGAGGCGCTGAGAAATACCGCTGCCAAGCGGCCCGATTTGATCGAGCGCGCGAGGCGCAACAAGACGTTGAGCCGTGCCGATGAGGCATGGCTCGCAAGTCTTGCCAAGGCATCTCCGAAAACCTGAAAGGGGTCGGGGGCGCCGATGGCAGGGTCAGGCGGTGTCGGGCAGTATGGCCGGCGCCAAGTTGTAAATCCATCCTCTATCGGGGCCGCGCACGATGCATATTGCATGCTCGAGCCGGCAGAACGCCGACAAGATGGCATTAGGAGTCAGTAATGAATCTGATTGCAAAACTCGAGCAGGAAGAGATCGAGCGCGTGCTCGCAGGCAAGACTATTCCCGAATTCGCCCCTGGCGACACGGTGATCGTCAACGTGAACGTCGTGGAAGGCAACCGCAAGCGCGTTCAGGCGTATGAAGGCGTGGTGATCGCCAAGCGCAACCGCGGCTTGAACTCGTCGTTCATCGTTCGCAAGATCTCGTCGGGCGAAGGCGTCGAGCGTACGTTCCAGACGTACTCGCCGCTGTTGGCGAGCATCGTCGTGAAGCGCCGCGGCGATGTCCGCCGTGCGAAGCTTTACTACCTGCGCGAGCGTTCGGGCAAGTCGGCTCGAATCAAGGAAAAGCTGGTCTTTAAGGACCGCGCTGCTTCCTGAGCGTAAGAGCTGTAAGAAAAAGCACCCGTCCGGGTGCTTTTTTGTTTGCCGGTTCAAAATGACGATATTGCATCGATTGACCGCGAGAGGCCCCATTGATCCGCCCTGTCTTTGAACCCGAGGCGCTGCCGGTCGAGTCCACGGGTGCCGATTTGCCCCGCGTCCCGTTCGAACGGCTGACGCCTGACGGATTGCGCGCTCGTTTCACCCAGCGGCTCGTCTGGGCGCCCGAGCCGACCGACGTCAATTGGCGCGAGCCCGGCGATCCGCGCGCTGCCGCTGTGCTCATGCCGCTCGTCGTGCGCGACGAAGGGCTTGCCGTGTTACTGACCCAGCGTGCCGATCATCTGAGCGACCATGCCGGCCAAGTCAGCTTTCCCGGTGGCCGACGCGAGCCGGACGATGCCAACGCGATCGCTACCGCGTTGCGCGAAGCACAGGAAGAAGTATCGTTGGCGCCCGAGCGCGTGGAAATCCTGGGCGCGCTACCCGATTACCTGACGGGTACGGGCTTTCGTGTCACACCGGTTGTCGGACTCGTGCATCCGCCGTTCACCGTCGAAGCCGACACGCTCGAGGTCGCGGAAATCTTCGAAGTGCCGCTTGCGTTTCTGATGGACCCGGCGAATCACGAAGTTCGACTGCTGCGTTGGGAAGGGGGCGAGCGACGATTTTTCTCGATGCCGTATCCGCGAGAGGGGACGGGTGGTCACTACTTCGTCTGGGGGGCCACTGCCGGCATGCTTCGCAATTTCTATCGCTTTTTGCTGGCATGAGCCCGAACGTGCCGACTAATCTACGCACTTTCGTGTTGCCCGCGCTCCGTACACGCGGCCCTGTGCTATCGTTACGCGACAAATGCAAAAAACTTGAATTGGTACGGCGCGTCGCATGACCTTTTTCTCCGTATTACTGGCTCTCGTCATCGAACAGCTACGTGCGCTTTCGCCGAACAACCCGGTGTTCGCACTGCTTCAATATCACGCTGAATGGGCCGCGCAGGGCTTCGACGCCGGCAAGAAAAAGCACGGCATACTGGCGTGGCTGGTAGTCGTCCTTCCATGGACGCTCGCCGTCGGTGCCGTCTATTACCTTCTTTATCGAATCAGTTTCGCGCTGGCGTTTCTCTGGAACGTCGTCATTGTTTATTTCACGCTGGGTTTTCGGCAGTTCAGCCATTACTTCACCGATATCCATCTCGCGCTCAATAATGACGACGTACCCCGTGCAAGGGAAATCCTCAACGAATGGACGGGGCTCGACACTGTCGACATGCCCGTCGGTGAGGTCGTCAGGCATACGCTGATTCACGCCGTTGTTGCTTCGCACCGCCACGTGTTCGGCGTTTTCTTCTGGTTTCTCGTTCCCATTGGCCCGGCGGGTGCGGTTCTGTACCGCATTTCCGAATATCTCGCGCGAGCCTGGTCCGTACCGGCGGGCGAGCGGACCGTGGCTTTCGGCACGTTCGCGCAGCGGGTCTTCTTTGTAATGGATTGGGTCCCTGCGCGGCTCACTGCGCTCGGTTTTGCGATCGTCGGCAACTTCGAAGACGCGATCTATGCTTGGCGCAATCATACGCGTCAGTGGCCCGATGCCAACGATGGCGTGTTACTCGCCGCCGGCAGCGGCGCTCTGGGCGCGCGCCTCGCTGGGCCGCTTGCGGAACCGTCGAGCCTCGATGCGCTCGGCGCTTCGGATGGCGGTCCCATCCCGGTTGGCGACGACTGTACGCCGCGCACGCTGCAATCTGCCGTTGGGCTCGTGTGGCGTGCCGTGATCCTTTGGATGATCTTGCTGCTGATGCTGACGATCGCGGTCTGGCTGGGCTGATCCGCGCCATCGGGCCCGCTCCCGGGCCCGGCTTTTCGCCACAGGTCTAGGATTCACCCTTCGTCAAGGCTGCGTGGCGCCCCGCATTGCCAGCACTCGGTGAACTGTGCCTCCAAGGTCTCGCCGCACCTCGTGCATCGCCACGGTGTGCCGCCGGCGGGCGGTCCGCTGATTGCAGCTGCGATGATTTTTCTTGCCAAGGCCTCGTCGCGCTCGTCGACGAGCCAAAGCTCGGGGGCGCATTGGTCCGCCGGAATTTCGCCGAGTGCCCCGTTCAGATAGCGGTTATGCAGTTCGCAAGGGATGCCGGCGACGGTCAGCAGGTTCACCCAATGCTGACCCGTTACGGCGTTCGGAGCGAGTGTCAGCTTGAACATCGATAGGCCTTGGCGGGACAGTGTGTCGCTAACGAACGATCTGACTGGCTTCGTGCACGAGCTGCGCATAAAGCGCGTGACGCTCGGGCGCGATCCGGCCCGCGGCGACGGCGTCCAGAATGGCGCAGCCCGGTTCATGCAGATGATGGCAGTTGTAGAAGCGGCAATGCGGCAGCAATGGCCGAAACTCCGGGAATGCGCGTTCGAGCCGTCCTTCTGTCAAGTGATGGAGGCCGAACTCCTGAAACCCCGGCGAGTCGATCAACGCGCCGCCTTCTGGCAAGGGGTAAAGGCGCGTGAATGTTGTCGTATGGCGGCCGCTATTCAATGCCGTCGAGATTTCGCGGGTGGCCACCTCGGCGTTTGGCACCAGCAGATTCACGAGCGTGGATTTGCCCATACCCGATTGTCCGAGCAATAGCGTCGAATGCCCCGCAAGCTTCTCGCTCAGCACCTCGCGCGCTTCATCCGGCCGCGTCTTGATCGACAATTCGAGGATTTCATACCCGAGCGCACCGTACGGCGCAAGCCGGGTGCGCGCCTGCCCAAGTGCGCGTTCGACATCGGTTTTGTTGAGCAGGATCAGTGGCGCAAGTTCGTTCGCTTCGGCGGCAACGAGCGCGCGCCCCAACAAGTCCTCGCTAAAGTGGGGTTCGGTCGCGAGGACGATCAGCAACTGATCCAAATTGGCGGCGAAGAGCTTCGACTTGTATTGGTCGGAGCGATAGAGCAGGTTGCGGCGGGCGCCGATTTCGACGATCACGCCTTGATCCGGGGAGATCGGTTCGTAGACGACGCGATCGCCGACGGCTACTTCGCTTTTCTTGCCGCGCGGAAAGCATTGCACGAGCGCATGGACATCGCCGCCCGGGGCCACGAGATAGTGGCGCCCGTGCGCCGCGATGACGAGCCCCTCGGCGCGCTCGCCGAGTTCCGGGCGCCGGCCCGGTTTGGCAGGCCGGGCGGTCATGCGTGCCGCAGCAGGCGGTCGATCCGCTGCGATGCCGGTGGGTGCGAGTAGTAAAAGGCCGTGTAGAGCGGGTCAGGCGTTAGTGTCGACGCGTTGTCTTCGTAAAGCTTGACGAGCGCGTTGACGAGTTCGTGCGCATCGGTCTGGCTTGCGGCGAACGCATCGGCCTCGAACTCGTGCTTGCGCGAGCTCAAGCTGCCGAGCGGTGTGACGAAGAACAGAAACACCGGCAATGCGAGGAAAAAGAGCACGAGCGCGAGGCCATTGTTGCTGGCCGCTGCCCAGGGCGTGACGCCGAGCCCCTCATAGAACCACGTGCGCTGCGAGAGCCAGCCGAGTAGCGCGAGCAATGCAAGGCTGACCGCGAATGTCACGGCCATCCGCTTGACCACATGACGACGCTTGAAATGGCCGAGTTCGTGCGCGAGCACGGCCTCGATCTCGCTGCCGGAGAGACGTGCGAGCAGCGTGTCGAAGAAAACGATTCGCTTGGCCGCGCCGAAGCCGGTGAAGTAGGCGTTGCCGTGCGCCGAGCGACGGCTGCCATCCATCACGAAGAGGCCCTTGGCCGCGAAGCCGCAGCGGCGCATCAGCGCTTCGATGCGGTCTTTGAGCGCTTCGTCCGTCAGCGGCTCGAACTTGTTGAACAGCGGTGCAATGAGCGTCGGGTAAAGCACGAGCACGGCCAATTGGAAGATGACGAGCACGACCCAGGCCCACAGCCACCAGAGGGAACCCATCTGCTCCATGAGCCAGAGTACGACGAAGAGCAGCGGCAAGCCGAACGCGGCGCCGAGCGCGGTGCCCTTTGCGAGGTCGGCGAAGAAGATGCCTCGCGTCATGCGGTTAAAGCCAAAGCGCTCCTCGATGACGAATTGCCGATAGTAGTCGAACGGTACGTCTATGACGCTCGTGATGACTATGACGAGCGCCACCAGCGCGATCTGGGCGAGATATCCGTGCCCGAGCACGCCAGATACGGCGACATTGAGCGCCTGAACGCCGCCGAGCAGCGTAAGCGCGATCGTGAGCACCGCACCCACGACGACTTCGATCATCCCGAGCCGCGTGCGTACGACGGTATAGTCCGCGGCGCGCTGATGACCGGGCAGGGTGATGGTGCCCGCGAATTGCTTCGGTACCGCGCTTCGATGTGCCGCGACGAAGCGGATCTGGCGCGAGGCGAGCCAGAGTTTCGTGCCGACCATCGCGAGCACGGCGACGGCGAAAACGACGGTGAAGTAGAAAGAGGGCATCGGGGAAGTCCGTTGTATCTATGCGAGAATTATAGAGTTTCGCCGGATCGGCGAGTGCGTTGGGCCGCACGCGGGCGAATGCCCCGAATCATTTCGTAACCAGGACTGCCTTCATGACTGAAATTGTCGAACCCGTCGCGGAGCCGACGCTCGCTCGCAGCGAGATGAACCTCATCTGGCTCGATATGGAAATGACGGGACTCGAGCCCGATACCGACCGCATTATCGAGATCGCCGTCGTCGTTACCAATTCGACGCTCGATAAGGTTGTCGAGGGGCCCGTTCTCGCGATTCATCAAAGCGACGAAACGCTCGACAAAATGGACGATTGGAACAAGAACACGCACGGTCGCTCCGGTCTCATCGAGCGGGTGCGTGCATCGAGCGTGACGGAGGATGCCGCCACGGAGCAGATTCGCGCGTTTCTCGCCGCTTATGTGCCGCCCGGCAAGTCGCCGATGTGCGGCAACTCCATCTGCCAGGATCGACGTTTCATGGCACGCTGGATGCCCGAGCTCGAGCGGTTTTTCCACTATCGCAATCTCGACGTGAGTACGCTCAAGGAGCTGTGCCGGCGCTGGCAGCCGACCGTCTACAAGGGTTTCCAAAAGCGCGCGATGCACACCGCGCTCGCGGACATCCATGAATCCATCGACGAGCTCAAGTACTACCGCCAGCATTTCCTCGTGGTTTCTCCGAGCGCACCCGTCGACGGCGCCTGAGTCGCTCGATCCACCTGGACCGCCCGTGCCGCTCCGGCGTACGGCATCACCCGCGCGCCGGGCGTTGCGCACTCTTCGGGCGGAACGCCGCGACCACCTCGACGTTCGTTTCGACGTAAGGGCCGCCGATGAGATCGATGCAATAGGGCACCGCGGCGAAAATGCCGGGCACCGCGACGGCGCCGGTACTATCGCGCAATCCTTCGAGCGTTTCCTGAATCGACTTCGGCTGTCCCGGCAAATTGACGATCAGCGCCGCATGGGACGGGGTTTCGCGTATCACCGCGACCTGCCGCGAAAGAATCGCCGTCGGCACGAAGTTGAGGCTGATCTGGCGCATCTGCTCGCCGAAGCCCGGCATCTCCCGAGTGGCGACAGCAAGCGTTGCCTCGGGCGTCACATCCCGTCTGGCCGGCCCCGTGCCGCCTGTCGTCAAGACGAGATCGCAGCCGAGTTCGTCGACGAGTTCGACGAGCGTTGCCGAGATGGTCTGCGCATCATCGGCGATCAGGCGCTTCACGGCCTGCCATGGCGAAACGATCGCCTTCTCGAGCCATGCCTCGAGTGCCGGAATGCCCTTGTCCTCATAGACGCCGCTCGTCGCGCGGTCGCTCACGGAGACGAGTCCGATGACGATTTCGTCGGGGTGATTACGCTTCGTTGTCGTCATCGTCGTGTTCCGTGGCGTTTGCCGAGTCCGGCGCACCGTCCGCTCCACGCGCTTCGCCGGTTTCGCTTGCCGATTTGATCCACTGGAACAGCTCCCGGAAATAGCGAGGCGGTTTGCCGTCGCGCGCTTCCTTGCGGGCATTGCGGATCAAGGTGCGGCCCGCTTGCGCATCCGCGCCGGGATGCGTGCGGACAAACTCTGTCAAAGCGCTGTCGTCCGCGAGCAGTTGCTCTCTCGTGCGTTCGATCCAATGAAGCTTCGCCGTCTCGGCCTTGTTCACACCGCGATGGGCGTCGAGCGCCGAGCGCAGCGCTGCTGTTTCGTCGTCACTGAGCGAGCGCATCACCCGGCCCACATACTGCAACTGGCGCCGTTTGCCTTCGTGATCCGTGATGCGGCGCGCTTCGAGCACGGCATCCGCGAGGTCCTCCGGCATCGGCATGCGCTTGAGCGCGTCTTTCGGCAACTCGACCAGCGCGGCGCCGAGTGTTTGCAGCGCGAGCATCTCGCGCTTCATCTGCGATTTGCTGGGGCGATCGTAGCCGGTGTCTTCGTCGAGCCCGGCATCGGGCGGCTCGATCGGCTGAATACGGGTTTTGCGTGTCATGCGCGCCATTGTAGCTCGCCGCGCGGGCCGCGATGCCTCGCGCGGGATCGTCCGAACGGATAACGACAACATACTTGGACGCGGACCTTGCTATGATCGCGGGGTACGACGAGGCGCAATCCTGGGCGCGCGCCGGCAGCGCGGGCGCCCGAACGATGGAATCCATACCGGACGGCAATGACGATGGCAGCGGACACCGAAACCAGAGAACGTTTTTTCCCGCATACGCAAGACGAATTGAAAGAGATCGCGTCGGACATCCTGCGCCACGCGAAGTCGCTCGGCGCGACGGACGCCGCGACCGAAATCTCGGAAGGTGACGGCTTGTCGGTATCGGTGCGCCGCGGCGAGGTGGAAACGATCGAGCACAATCGCGACAAAATGGTCGGCGTGACCGTATTTATCGGCGCCAAGCGCGGCAATGCGAGTACGTCCGATTTCTCGAAGGAGGCGCTGCGCGACACGGTGGCGGCCGCCTACAACATTGCGCGGTTCACGGCGGAAGATCGTTGCGCCGGGCTTGCCGAGGCGGAATTGCTCGAGACTTCCCCGCCCGATCTCGATCTCTATCATCCGTGGCATTTGAGCGCCGAGGATGCAGTCGAGATTGCCCGCCGCGCCGAAGATGCCGCCTTCGCCACGGATCCCCAGATTCGCAATTCCGAGGGCGCGAGCGTATCGGCGCAGCATTCGCAATTCGTATTGGGAACGACGCGCGGTTTTCTCGCCGGCTATCCCTATTCGCGTCACTACGTCGCCTGTGCCCCCATCGCCGGAAGCGGCCGCCACATGCAGCGCGACGACTGGTACAGCTCGAAGCGCAGCGCCGAGGAGCTCGCCCGGCCGGAAGCGGTGGGCCGCTATGCGGCCGAGCGGGCGCTTGCGCGCTTGAACGCAAGGCGGCTCGATACCCGCAAGGTGCCTGTCCTGTTCGAGGCGCCGCTCGCCGCCGGCTTGCTTGGCGCATTCGTACAGGCGACCAGCGGCGGCGCGCTCTATCGCAAGACATCGTTTCTCGTCGACTGTCTGGGCAAGCCGGTCTTCGCACCGCATGTTCAGATCGTCGAAGAACCGCATGCGCCGCGCGCCATGGGCAGCGCGCCGTTCGATGAGGAGGGCGTGCGCACGAAGCGGCGCGCCGTCGTCAAAGACGGCGTTGTGGAGGGCTACTTTCTATCGACGTATTCCGCGCGCAAGCTCGGGATGCAGACGACAGGCAATGCCGGCGGCTCGCACAATCTATCGCTCGCGAGCTCGTCCACTCAGCCGCAGGACGACTTCGAAGCGATGCTGAAAAAGCTCGGCACGGGGCTTTTGCTCACTGAGCTGATGGGGCAGGGCGTCAACTATGTGACAGGCGATTATTCGCGCGGGGCGTCGGGCTTCTGGGTCGAAAACGGCGAAATTCAGTATGCCGTCGAGGAAATCACCGTCGCGGGTACGTTGCAGGAGATGTTCCGCAATCTCGTGGCGATCGGTGCCGATACGATCGTCCGCGGCACGAAGCAGACTGGATCGGTGCTCATCGAACAGATGACGGTCGCGGGTCAGTAAAGGCGGCTCATTCGATGCGCCGATAGACGACGCGCGCGTAGTCGAAGCCGTCGTCGCCTTCTTTTCGATGGGCGTCGCGCGATACGACCCGCCATTGCGCGGGGTCGGGCGCAGGAAACGTCGCGTCGCCCTCGAATTCGGCCGCGATCTCCGTCACGATGAGCTTGTTGGCGAAGGCGATTCCCGCTTTATAAAGCTCGGTGCCGCCAATCAGGAAAGCCTCCGCCGCACCGCCGGCGGCGGCGAGCGCCAATGCTTCCCGCATGCCCGATGCAGTTTCGCAACCTTCGAAGCGGCGCGTTGCGTCGCGCGTCACGACGATATTGCGGCGTCCCGGTAGCGGCCGGCCGATCGATTCGTGCGTTTTGCGGCCCATGATGATGGGCGCGCCCATGGTCGTGCGCTTGAAGAATGCGAGATCTTCCGGCAGGTGCCAGGGAAGTTGGTTGTCGCGGCCGATCACGCCGTTGCGGGCGCGCGCGACGAGGATAGTCAGCGTCGTCATCGAAAAGCGGAAAGCTCAAAGCCAAGGTGTGGCGATTTTACGCGACACCCGGCCGCTTTCGCTCGTCGAGACGGATCGACGTCCGCCGGACGTCTTGCGCTGCTCGCGTCGCGGGAGCAATGTCATGCCCGAGCGCGGCCTCATTCGCCGCAAGCGTCGCCGACGGTCGGCGGATTTGCCGCCTCGTTCTTCTCGTGCGCGGCTACCTCGCGTAGCCCGTGCGCGCCCATCAATCGATAGAGCGTCACCCGTGAAATGCCGAGATCCATCGCGGCTTCGTTGAGCCGATTCCGGTGACGCAGTAGTGCCGCTTCGATCGCGCGCTTTTCGGCGTCATCGCGCGCTTGGGCAAGCGTCATCGTTTCTTGCGCCGTGAACTGTGTGAGGCCCAGATCCTGCGCCGAAATGAGTTTGCCTTCGGCCATGACGATCGCGCGTCGGACGCGATTGATCATCTCGCGTACATTGCCGGGCCAATTGTAGTTGTGCATTGCCTCCACTGCCGATGGCGCGAAGCCGCGAATCTTGCGCGCGCTATCGGTCTTGAATTTGTGCAGCATGTGATGCGCGAGAATTTCGATATCCTTGCCGCGCGCGCGCAGCGGTGGTTCGTCGATACGCAGCACACACAGGCGATGGAACAAATCGGCCCGGAACCGGCCGTCGCGCATGGCTTGCTCGAGATCCACATGCGTGGCGGAGATCACACGCACGTCGACGGGGATCGAATCGCGCCCGCCCAGCCGCTCGATCCGGCCTTCCTGCAAGAAGCGCAGCAGACTTGCCTGACTTTCGAGCGGCAGGTCGCCAATCTCGTCGAGAAAAAGCGTGCCACCGTGCGCGGCTTCCACGCGTCCGATCTTGCGCTGATTGGCGCCTGTAAAAGCCCCTCGCTCGTAGCCGAAGAGTTCGGACTGAAGCAGGTGGTGCGGAATCGCCCCGCAATTGATGGCGATGAACGGCGCTTTGCGGCGCGGCGACCGCTCGTGCAGCGCGAGCGCGGTCAGCTGTTTGCCGGTACAGGATTCGCCCGAGATGAAGACGGCCGCGTCCGTATTCGCTACTTTGCGGATGGTTCGAAAGAGTTGCTGCATCGCCTCGCAGGTGCCGACCATCTCGTCATCGCCCGCGGATGCGAGGCCGGCGACCATATCCAGATCGCACAGCGTCACCATGCCGAACGCGTGGCCGACGAGGTAGTCGATGCTCGCGTGGGCGACGGGCAGCTTCACGTAATCGAAGCAGTAATTGCGGATCAAGCGACGTACGTCCGGCTCCTCCAGGCGCTGCGCGCTAGCGAGCGCGATCCAGCCGATATGCGGCTGACGCAAACTGGGCTCGAGTGCGGTGAGATCGCGCGGCGCGAGACGGGTGACATCGATGAGCCCCGCATAGGGAAGATCGGGGCGTGCATACCGCGCGGCCTCGCTTGCCGAGCGTGCGATCAGCACGTTCCAGCCGCCACCGGCGAGATGTGCGACGAGCGAATCGTCCGGCGTCTGCGCGACATAAATGAGTGTTCGCGTGTTCTTCTCGTTCATGTCGGCGCCCCTCGCGTGCGCGCTCGACACGGAGGACGTGCTGGCCAGGAGTGGCGCAGCCGCTGTCAGATGAGTGGTGTCGCGCACGATGTCCCCGCATGATTCGACGTCGAATGGTGGAGATATCGCAGCGGGCGCGGCCAGCGCGCCTGCGCATACCGATCGACCCCCGGTGCGGGTGTCATGAGCGGTTGAACCGTGGCATGCGTTTTGAACTCGCGATGCCGCGCGTCTCTTGTCGAGATGATTGACATTATTCTTCCCCCGGTATGCGGCGCCGCTCCGACGTGCTTGTCCTCCGTTTGCGAGCGCTGCCTGACTGCCTGCCTTGTTCGTGGTCCCCTTGTTGCGGCGGGTTGAGCGAAACGCCCGGTCGGTCCCAGCGCTCGATCACCCTTGCCGTATGTCTGCAAGACTATGGGGATCGCGCTGCAAACGCGCGTTGTCTGGCGCACATTTCGATACGCTTCGAATACGCGAAACGTGCGCAACCGCGCAGCAGTGCGTGGAGGGCCGACACATTGGACCCGGCGAGCGCTTCGCCGGACGCCGGAGCGTCGGCCGGAGCGCTCGCTTGTTTAAAAAAGTGCCCGCCGGGGGACGGAGCACAAACCAGACGGATGCATTGCGCAAGCCGCGGCCGCCCTGCTGCGACGGTCGAATCGAGGTGCCCCGGTGCGTTGGGACAAGCCTGTGACTGGCACGGGCGTGGGTATCGGCCCGGGGGCGGGCCGGGCAAGTTCGTCCCATAACGTCACATGATCGATCAATGCGCCGACAGCCAATTGCTCGGCTCGCGAATACGCGAGCCGGGGCACCGCGGGGCACGCGTTCTCGCGCGAAGGTGCGAAGCGACGCACATGCATGACGATGCCTCCGTTCTCGCAACGAACGAAAGCGAAACCCGTGCCATAGCGGTGAGACCGTTGCGGAAGCTGGTATTTCGATTGCGTCATATGCAACGCGGAGGCTGCAAAGGCGCCGGATTGTTTCAGCAATGAAACGACCGCAAAGAATGCCGTATCGATGTTTTCTATTGAGTAAAATTGGCCGTGTCGCAAAACAGCCACGAAACAACGATAAAAGAAAGAAGGGACGTTTCGGGGAAGCGCATAGCGACGTACTCGTAACGCTGTTTCCAATTTGTTACATGCGCGCCGAGCCACGAGCCGCGGCCCGTATAGTAAGCTAAGTGAGCAGTCTCATTCCGCGAATAAGGCCGATGCAACGGCCATTGCTATTAATAATTTCTTTCGGGGTCCGTAAGTTTCACGGGAGAGGACAGAGCGGCACACGTCCCGTCGTCGGGAAGTTGTTAGCGCCAAGACGCCATATTTTCGTCATGCGCCGCCAGCACTGTTGTTCGTCATTGAAACGAGGTCTGGTCAATGGAACCCGCTACACGGCAATTGATTTACGTTACCCGGGATGTGAATGCCCAGTGGAGTGCGCAATTCCATCAACGCGGCTGGCATGTCGATGTTGTCACCAACGCACGGGATGCGCGCCGCGCAATGCGCGGCGGCGAAGCCGCAGGCGGTCTGCTCGACTTGTCGAGCCAATTCGACGAGCAGGAAATCGGCGCGCTCGAAGCGTGCCTCACCGCGCCGCGCATTGGCTGGGTGGCCGCCACCGCGCCCGGCCAGCTCCGGGACACAGCGCTGCGCCGTCTCGTGCGCGACTATTGTTTCGACTACGTGACGATCCCGTCGGATGCGCGACGGGTCGTCGATTCGGTGGGGCATGCCTATGGCATGGTCGTGCTTGCGCAGGCGGAAGAGGAGGGCGCCACGCGCGTCGGCGAAGGGCAGATGATCGGTTCGTGCGAGGCGATGCGTCAGCTTTTTCGCGCCATCCACAAAGTTGCGATGACGGACGCGCCGGTCTTTATCTCCGGCGAATCAGGGACGGGCAAGGAGTTGACCGCCGTCGCCATTCACGAGAGATCGACGCGGCGCGCCGAACCGTTTGTGGCCATCAATTGCGGCGCGATTCCGCCGCACCTCTTGCAGTCCGAGCTCTTCGGCTACGAACGCGGCGCATTCACCGGCGCGAGCCAACGCAAGATCGGGCGTATCGAAGCGGCGCATGGCGGCACGCTTTTTCTCGATGAGATTGGCGACTTGCCGCTGGAGAGTCAGGCGAGTCTGCTGCGCTTTTTGCAAGAGGGCCACGTCGAGCGGCTTGGCGGCCATGAATCGACAGCCGTGGACGTGCGCGTGATCTCCGCCACGCACGTGGATATGCACCGCGCCATGCTCGAAGGAAGTTTTCGTGCCGATCTCTATCACCGGCTGTGTGTGCTGCAAATCGACGAACCGCCGTTGCGCGCGCGCGGCAAGGACATCGAGTTGCTCGCGCAGCATATGTTCGAGCGCTTCAAGAAAGACGCGAGCCGACGTTTGCGCGGGTTTTCGCCGGATGCGATCGCGGCGCTACACAACTACCGATGGCCCGGAAATGTGCGCGAACTCATCAATCGCGTGCGTCGTGCGATCGTGATGTCCGAAGGGCGGCTGATCAGCGCGAGCGACCTCGAACTTGCCGATTATGTCGATGTCGTGCCCGTTTCTCTCGCGCAGGCGCGCGAGGCGGCTGAACGGCAGGCGATCGAGCTCGCGCTATTGCGTCACCGCGGGCGCCTCGGCGATGCGGCGCAAGAGCTCGGGATCTCGCGCGTCACGCTCTATCGCCTGCTAGGGTCGCATGGCATGCGCCACATCGAGGTACATCAGGGTTCGCAGCGGTTGACGAGTTGAGCGGCGCCTGGTGATCCGCCCGGAAAATCCGCGGCATCACGGCACTCTTGCGTGCAGCGAGCGGGTGCCGGGACCAGGTCACGAGCCGAACCGGCTGGCGCTCTGCTTTCAGCACACGCACGGAGCCGTCCTGCGGCGCGCGATACGCAATGCCAATGTGGCTTGCGTGCTGTGTGGAAAGTGCCCGAGCCGATCGGCTTGCCGGGCCCATCGCGCGCGGGCACAGCGTAAGCGTTCGCATTATCTGCCGCCATGAAATAGGGCCCGCGTCGGCTGCCTGCTGCCCGCGCGAACGGCGGGCCAGGCGCCCACAGCCCCAGTAAATCCAATCATGGCGACGGCAACGGCGGCCATCTGAAGCGAGGTGGGAACATCGCGAATCGTAACGGCCCCAATGATCAACGCTACCGGAGGGACCAGCGCTGGCAGTACTGCTGCACGTGACGCCCCTAGGATGCGGACCGACTGCGCATAGGCGTACACGGTCAGTAGCGCGGCGACAACACCCTGTAGTGCCGCCGTGCCGGCAAACCAACCGATACTGACGTGCGGCAGTCGGCCGTGGCCTGTCATCAGATATACCGGAAGAGAGGCGAAGCCCGAAATCACGTTGAGTGCGGCTACCGACGAAACAGGATTCGCATTCCAGCGCTTGAGCATGAATGTGTATGCTGTCCAAAGAAAGCTGGCCGCGACAAACAGCAAATCCCCGATCCATGCCTTCGGCATCGCATGATCACCCCCGCCTTGAAGCATCAACCACAGCAAGCCAGCACCCATCGTCGCAGCGCCGGCCCAACGTTGAGCGGAAACATGCTCTTTCAAAACGAAGTGGCCAACCACCAGGCCGCCTAGCATTGCCAAGGCAGGCACCATGATGGCCGCATGCGAGAGCGGCACAAAAGGCATTGCCATGTTAACCAGCTCTCCAAAAAGGGGGCCCGCGGCCAACGCGAGAAGGATCGCTCGCGGCCATCCAAGTCCGCCGGCGTTCTTGAACCCGGCTCGCCATAGCAACGGAAGGCAAACCAGGCCGGAGACGCCGTATCGCATCATGGTGAGATCGTTGGGCATAAAGCCATGATCGAGGGCCGCCTTTGAGCTCACGTTGAAGACTGCCCATCCCAACACGGCCAGTACACCGTATGCCGCGCCCAGACGCACGGTACCACCAGAGGGGGGGCTTTTCGATCCATCAGCCGTTGTGCCGGCCGTGGCTTCGATTCCTCTATCGTCAAACATATCGACCTCCAGATTTTAGGAACAGCGGTTTTCCTGGAATCAATTCTGGACAATCGGTTGGTTGACTTCCAATCGTTAATTGTGCTGCTCGTGATGCTTGCCGGGCATCGATAAACAGGCTGTACATCCGGAGCGCGGGCGATCCATCAGGCTTCTACTATGCAAGCATTGGCTCGTCGCTGAAGAAGTCGGTGGTCACGCTGCTGTGTCCTCGAAGCATTCGCAGGAAAGCTTGGAGCGCCGGGTTGAGCCTATTTGAACTGCCAGATGAAGCGATCGTCCTGCTTTCGAACAGTGCCCGCCGAGCTGCCCGCGAAGTGCGGTGCAAAAACCGCAGCACCGGTGCGGGCCGCATGTTCAAGTACCCATCGACGTGATCGGTTCGCGCCGTCCCTGTCTGCGCAGAACATCGAACTCCATTCGGGACGGTAGACCTGAATCGGGTGATGCCATACGTCACCGGTAAACAGTGCACGCTCGCCTGCCGACTCGATCTCGATCGACATGTGTCCGACACAGTGGCCAGGGGTTGGGTGGAATCTGATACCCGGCAAATATTCTCCGCCCTCGGCCCCGAGTTCATCGGACAGCCCCGCTTCGATCACGGGCAGGATGCTGTCCTCGAATACCATTCGGCGCTTTTCCCCCGCAGGCGTCGCGAAAAACTCTATTTCTGGAGTGGCCATTACGTAGCGCGCATTGGGGAACGTCGGCACCCATTTTCCATCTCGAAGATAGGTATTCCAACCCACATGATCGACATGCAGGTGAGTAAGCAGAACTAAGTCGACATCCTCGGGATTCACGCCCGCGAGCGCGAGACGCTGGAGATACGGTGTATTCAGCTGATGAAAAATGGCGCTGAATGGTCGATCCTTATGGTTTCCGCTGGCGGTGTCGACGAGGATGACGCGTCCGCCGCTGCGTATGACCCACGTGTGGATGCTCAATATGAATTGCTCTTCGGAAGCATCGACATGGTCGCCCGCTAGCCAAGTGCGATGCTCGTCGATCACCGTTGGTTCGAAATCTGCAAACAGCACGCCGGGATTCAGCGTGAAATGTTGTTCCGTAACTTTCGTGATAGTCGCGTCGCCGACATGATAAACAGGATGAATGTCGTTCATGATCCGATTCCCAAGAGAAATTGGCGGGCGCTCGGAGTCACTCTTCCTGCCGCTTAGCATGCCCGCTGGTTTGGCAATTGTCCGGTTCGGTTCGGGGCTACCGTATGAGATGACGCCGCCGTCGGACCCTGCATGTCTTCACTATTGCGGAAAGCTTTGGAATATGCCAATGCCGATCGACCACGCGAGTGATGCCTCTGGAGCATCACTTTCCGATGCTCGGTCGCGATTACACGGCTTCGTATCGGTCGACCAGCGGTCGAGGACGGGGCACCCGGTTAATCAACATGATGGCGGCACCCGCGATCAGCATCAGGGCCATGGCGTACATGCCAGCTTGCAGGCTACCGGTCGCCGTTTTGACAAGACCGACGATCACTGGGCTGAAAAACCCTCCGAGCACGCCGACCACGTTAATGAACGCGATCCCACCAGGCGCGGCGGCTCCTTTCAGGCAGTCGGCCGGAATCGCCCAGAGCACGGTATAGGAGGCCCAGATTGTTGCAGTGGCGACCGAAATGGAAATGATCGAGGCGACGGGATTCCCGGTGTACGCCGTAGCGATCAGTAGCGCAAGCGCACCAAGGACGCTGCAGATTGCACTGTGCATGCGTCGCTCGCTTCGACGATCGGAACTGCGCGAGATCGCGTACATGGCGACAAGTGATGCTATGTATGGCACCGCCGACCACATACCAATATTCAGCGTGCCTGAAATACCAACAGCTTTGATGATTGTCGGCAACCAGAAGCTGACGGTGTAGATGCCGCAGATGACGCAGAAGTTACTGAACGCGATCCCAAGCACACGTGGGTCTGCCACAGCCTTGAGCAATGCCCGATGCGCTCCCGGCGCATCGGGCGAGGTACAGAGTCCTTTTTTGAGCAATGCCTTTTCACTGAGGGTTAGCCAGTGTGCATCTTCGAGGCGGTCGGTGAGGAAGTACCAGGCGATCACGCCCAACCCCGTACAGGGAAGTCCCTCGACGACGAACATCCATTGCCAGCCGGCAAGGCCGTGCACGCCGGCAAGCGCGGTCATCGCCCAACTCGACAGCGGACCGCCGACGAGACCGCCGATTGGACCGGCAGCCATCACGATCGCCATTGTCCGGGCCATCCGTGCAGGCGAATACCAGTATGTGAGGTACAGAATCATGCCGGGCGCAAATCCGGCTTCGAACACACCCAGCAAGAAGCGCAGGACATAGAACGACCGGGCGTCATGGACGAACATCATGGAGGCGGATAGGAGTCCCCATAGCACCATTATTCGAGAGATGGTGCGCCGCGCACCTATTCGTGGCAGAAGCAGGTTGCTTGGAATCTCGAAGAGCACGTAGCCGATGAAGAAGATGCCCGCGCCAAGTCCATAGACAGCGTCGGACAAACCCAGGTCGCTTTGCATCTGGAGCTTGGCAAAGCCGATATTGATGCGGTCCAGAAACGCCAACATGTAGCACAATGTAAGAAACGGTAGCAGACGCAGAGATACCTTGCGATATGTGCCGTCCAGGAGTTGCTGTGCATTCGAAGAGAGTGACGCTGACATTGCCTTCTCCTGACTTAGCTAAGCGTCGTATCTGACGCGAGGAGTACCACACAGTCACCCGGCTCGACACCGGCGAAGGACCGAATGCATACTGCGATGCCGTCGCCCGAGAACTTGAGCTCGAGCGGTGCAGACCACGGCGAATGCGGATTGAACACTCGACCTGCGAGCTGCCCTTTCGCGACGCGATCACCGAGCTTGACTGTCGGCTCGAAAACACCCATTGCCGGCGAGAAGACATAATGCTTTTGTCCTTCTACCTGCAAATACTGCGTCTTGAAGCGCGGGGCTGGGGCGGCGTCATCACGAACGATCCCCGTCGCTCTCAGAAGTCGGGCCAGGCCTTCCTCGACAATAGCCAAGCCGTCCGGATTGCAACTGCCGTAGCCTCCAAATTCGCCGCAGAGGAAGAGCTTGCCTTGGCGTTCGACTGCCGCTCCGTAGGTGCGGTCTTCGCCCAACAGATCCATCACCATGGCGTGCGGTGCGGCGAACGATTCGACGAAGCGCAGATAATATGCACGTTCCGCATCGTCGTTTGGCGGGTAAATCAGTAGCGCCGGCATGTGATTGAACGACTGCCCCCCGGCGTGAATGTCGAAGATGATGTCGGCACGGGGGAAGAGTTCCGTGTCGACGTAGTGGGCGATCATCTCGGTAATCGTGCCGTCCCGCTTTCCCGGGAAGACGCGGTTCATGTTCGCGTGGTCGATCGGCGAGGTGCGCTTCCCTGCGAGAAATGCCGGAAAGTTAAGACCCGGAACGACGATGATCCGGCCATTGATCTCGGTGTGCGGAAGATGCTGGAGTAGTTTCATGAGCGCAACGGGGCCTTCGTACTCGTCGCCATGATTGCCGCCCGTCAGCAGCAGCGTCGGACCGTCGCCGTTCTTCAATACGGCGATCGGGATGGGGATATGCCCGTACGCTGAACGGTCAACCGAATGCGGCACTCGAAGCATTCCGGTCTGGAAACCGTCCTGGTCGAATTGAATATCGGTAGTAATGCGGGATTTTTGCGTGTCCATGATGAATTGCCCAGATCGTTGAATCGAGCCAGTGAGGGAGTCATCACCGTGCTGTCAAAATGATGGGCAACCAAGACAATCCCTTCCAATGCCGTGTGCTGCAAAAGGTGATGCTCCCGAGGCATCGCCCCGAGGGGAGTGCGATCGCGAGCGGTTGTCAGCGGCTTGAGGCAGTTGTATTACGGGTAAACACCAGCGCGTACACGGCCTGCGAGGAACGTAACTCGATCAGTCGGTCATTTCCGTATGCAGGGCGTTCAGCATCTCGATGAAACGCGCCAATGCGGGGTTCTGGTTCTGCCTTGGGTAGGCGAACGCAAGCGGGAGCGCCAAAGGTAGATCGGCCAACTCCAGAAACTGGACACGTGCCGGTTGTCGACCAAGATTGCCCGCGTTCACAATAGCTGCGCCGATGCCGGCCGACACAAGAGACAGAATGGCTGTTTCAGTGGTGACTTCCTGGACGACGTTAAGTGTAAGTCCCGCCTTGCTGCAGGCCTGAATCAGATAGTCGTGGTATGCGGGGTAGGTGTACCGCGGAAATGCAATAACTGGCTTATCGTTGAGATCGCTGGCAGGAACGGCTCGGTTATCCGGCCAGTCCCATTGCTTCGGCACGGCAAGAAGAACCCCCTTATGCATGAGTGGGATGGTGCCGATTTCGGAAGGCAGTTTGTCGAACGTGTAGATAAATCCACCGTCGATGCGATCCGCGACGAGCGATTCGACCTGTTCGGGCGAATTGAGCGCGAGTAATTCGAGGTGCACGTCCGGCGCCTTCGCCTGAAACCGCGCGAATAACTCAGGCACGAGTCCGTCCCAGCTAGTGTTCTCGACAAATCCAATCCTGAGGGCGCCTTCAAGGCCCGCTGAAATACGCTTGGCGGAGCGGGTCGCGGCGGCAAGGATCGAGAGGGCTACTCGAACTTCCCGTAGGAACAACTCGCCGGCCGGCGTTAGCGTTACGCCACCCGTTGTGCGCTGAAAAAGCACGACCCCGACTTCAGCCTCGAGGTCCTGAATCTGGCGCGTGATAGCCGGTTGCGTCACGTGAATCCGTTCCGCAGCGACGCGGAAACTGCCACCCTCGGCGACAGCGATGAAATAGCGCAGGTGACGCAGTTCCATTTTGCATCCGATGATGAAGTGAGCGAAACAGCTACGCGGCCGAGGCCGAGGCCGCCCGTGCCGAACGTGCCTTCGGACGGTGCTTCAGATCGCGATTGGAGCGGAAATGATCGGATGCGGGTTGTAGCCGACGATTTCGAAATCTTCGAACTTGTAGTCGTAAATCGATTCCGGACGTCGCGTGATGTTCAACCGAGGTAACGCACGAACTTCACGCGTCAGTTGCGTGTGAATCTGGTCCATGTGGTTCGAGTAGGCATGTAGGTCGCCGATACTGACCACAATCTCGTGAGGGACGAGATCACACTGTTGGGCTAGCATGTGGGTCAGCAAAGCCAAGGAGGCAATGTTGTACGGTAGTCCAAGGAAGCTGTCCGAGCTTCTGATGTACAGCAGGGACGATAGTTTGCCTTGCGCCACGTAGAACTGATACAGCAAATGGCATGGCGGCAAAGCCATCCGACCTCGCCTGGCATTTTCCTGCGGGCTGAGCGATTCGTCGGGAAGGTACTCGGGGTTCCAGCCATGGAACAGAATGCGCCGACTGTTTGGATTGTTCCGAAGCGTGTTGACTACGTAATCGATCTGATTGATGGTGCCACCATCTTTGGTCGGCCATGCTGTCCACTGTCTACCATAAACTGGACCAAGTTCGTTGTCCTCAGTGGCCCATTCATTCCAAATGCTGACGCCGTTTTCGTTTAACCAACTGACGTTCGTGTTGCCACTCAGGAACCAGATGAGTTCGTTGGCAATGCTCTTGAAATGCAGCTTCTTGGTCGTGAGCAGAGGGAAGCCCTTCGACAGGTCGTGTCTGATCTGCCTTCCGAACACGGACTTGGTGCCCGTACCAGTGCGGTCACCTTTGGCGACACCGTTCTCCAAAATGTCTTGAAGAAGTTCCAGATATTGCTTCATGTCGACATCCGATCATTCAGTTCGCCGGCCGGGACGATTGGAAATTATTCCGAGCTGCGAGGGCCCCAATCGCGCTGTCCTTCCTGTGGTTGTGCTTTGCACGGACAGGTATTCCAGGAAAGGCCGGTCAGCCGGCATATGGCGGCGCCCCTCGCCTTGCGCGCCCGCGCTTGGTGAGGGACTCAACTTGCCCGAGGGCGTCGGAAGTGTAGCATTTTTGCGGACGCGTCTTCACGTGCTTGGCGAGCTCCTCTGGGCCGCTGTCGGTCATCGCTCCGACGGGCCGATGGCGGTCTGACATGGCGCTTCGCGGGGCGAACCGTCGGGTTCGAACCGGGCATGCCCGAAATGAAAAAAGCCCATTGCGCGGCGCAGTGGGCTTCTTTCCTGGTTGTCCTCTCGTTCTATTCGACTCAGCCTTGGTGACGATTCTCGTGACCTTGGGCTTGCGGGTGCTGCGGCTCGTGGGGCTGCGGCTGCGGTCTCGGCTGCTCGATATGGGGCTGCGGTTGCGGCTGGGGCCTCGGCTGTTCGAAGTGTGCCTGCGGTTGGGGCTGCGGTCTTGGCTGCTCGAAATGAGGCTGCGGTTGCGGCTGGGGCCTCGGCTGTTCGACATGCACCTGCGGTTGCGGCCTCGGTTGTTCGAAGTGCGCTTGCGGCTGCGGCCGTGCCTGTTCGAAGTGGGGTTGCGGCTCCCGCTGCACTCTGGGCTCGATGTGCTGCGGCGAGGGTGCATCGATGCGCGGTTGCGGCATGGTGGCCTGCGGCTGTGCGTGCGGCTCCATGCGTGGCTGGGGCACGTGCGGCGAAGTTTGCGGCTCAGCCACATTGGCTCCGCCAGGTCGTGCCATTGCCATCGGCGTTTGCGGACCGTGTTCAGCTGCGCGCTCGTGCGCCCCCATGGGCTGCGGTTGCGAGCCTGGCTCGCCCCTCGTCATGCCGGGCTGCGCTGAAGGCCCGTGCTGTTGAGCGATGGGGGCATGCGGTTGAGTCCACGTCGGTTCGTGTCGCACCGCCGCAGTGTTTTGGGCCGCTTCGGGACCGCCCCGCTGGCTCGGCGGACGCGGCACGCCGTTAGTCGGTTGCGGTCGAGCCTCCAAACCCGCCGTGGGCGCGTGCGGCGCCTGCTGCGGAGCGGGGCGCATACCGCCTTGCGCCGCGATTGCCGGTGCGCCCAGGCCCGGGGGCGCTGCACTTCCCCCCTCATTCAGCTCTACGACAAAGAACCGGCGCTCCACCAAAGGTCCACTTTTAGCGG
>CBJLAJ010000065.1:0-26667 GCA_966421005.1 uncultured Paraburkholderia sp. | reverse complement strand
AGACCTTGTGGCCGGGCAGCTGACCGCCCTCGCCGGGCTTGGCGCCCTGCGCCATCTTGATCTGGATCTGGTCGGCCGATGCGAGATACTCGGCCGTCACGCCGAAACGGCCCGATGCGACCTGCTTGATCTTCGAGCGCAGCGAGTCGCCATCCTTGAGCGCGATGTCGCGCACGACTTCCGGCCCGATCACCGAGGCGAGCGTATCGCCGTTCTTGATCGGAATGCCGCGCAGCTCGTTGCGATAGCGGTTCTCGTCTTCGCCGCCCTCACCCGTATTCGACTTCCCGCCGATGCGGTTCATCGCGACGGCAAGCGTCGCGTGCGCCTCGGTGCTGATCGAACCGAGCGACATGGCGCCTGTGGCGAAGCGTTTGACGATGTCCTTTGCCGATTCGACTTCGTCGATCGGAATCGCTTTCGACGGATCGACCTTGAACTCGAAAAGCCCCCGGAACGTCATATGACGGCGCGTCTGGTCGTTGATCAGATGCGCGTATTCCTTGTAGGTCTGATACGAGTTGCTGCGCGTCGAGTGCTGCAGCTTCGCGATCGCATCGGGCGTCCACATGTGGTCTTCGCCGCGGACACGATAGGCATACTCGCCGCCCGCGTCGAGCATCGTGGCGAGCACCGGGTTGTCGCCGAATGCATCGCGATGCAGTCGAATGGCTTCCTCGGCCACATCGAAGAGTCCGATGCCGCCCACCTTCGAAGCCGTACCCTTGAAGTATTTCTCGACGATATCGCTCGCCAGGCCGACCGCTTCGAAAATCTGCGCGCCCGTATACGACATGTAGGTCGAGATACCCATCTTCGACATGACCTTTTGCAGGCCCTTGCCGACCGCCTTCGTGAAGTTGTAGACGGCTTTCTCGGGCGACAGATCGCCCTTCATGCCTTGCGCCATCTGCGCGAGCGTTTCCATCGCGAGATACGGATGGACCGCTTCCGCACCGTAGCCGGCAAGCAACGCGAAGTGATGCACCTCGCGGGCCGAACCCGTCTCGACGACGAGACCCGTGCTCGTGCGCAGCCCCTGCGTCACCAGATGCGTATGGATGGCAGCCGTCGCGAGCAGCGCGGGAATGGCGACGTTGTCGCGGTCCACACGCCGATCGGAGACGATCAGCATGTTGTAGCCCGACTTGACGGCGTCCACCGCCTCGGCGCACAGCGACGCGAGCCGCGCCTCGATGCCTTCCTTGCCCCAGGCCACCGGATAGCAGATGTTGAGCTCGTACGAGCTGAACTTGCCGCCCGTGTACTGATCGATCGCGCGGATCTTCGCGATGTCCTTGAAGTCGAGCACGGGCTGCGACACTTCCAGGCGCATCGGCGGGTTGATGTTGTTCGTGTCGAGCAGGTTCGGCTTCGGCCCGACGAACGACACGAGCGACATGACCATGTTCTCGCGGATCGGATCGATCGGCGGGTTCGTGACCTGCGCGAAAAGCTGCTTGAAGTAGTGATAAAGCGTCTTGTTCTTGTTCGACATCACGGCGAGCGGCGAATCGTTGCCCATCGAGCCGACCGCTTCCTCGCCCTGCTGCGCCATCGGCGCCATCAGGAACTTGACGTCTTCCTGCGTATAGCCGAACGCCTGCTGACGATCGAGCAGTGCCGCCGCCTCGCGACGTTCGGTCAGGACATCCTCGGGCTTCGGCTCGATCTCGTCGAGCTTGATGCGCACGGCATCGATCCAGCTCTTGTAGGGCTTCGCGTTCGCGAGATTGTCCTTGAGCTCCTTGTCGCCGACGATGCGGCCATGTTCCATGTCGATGAGGAACATCTTGCCGGGCTGAAGGCGCCACTTCTTGACGATTTTCGATTCGGGGATCGGCAACACGCCCGACTCCGACGCCATGATGACGAGATCGTCCTCGGTGATGATGTAGCGCGCCGGGCGCAAGCCGTTGCGATCGAGCGTCGCGCCGATCTGGCGCCCGTCGGTGAATGCAATTGCCGCGGGACCGTCCCACGGCTCCATCATCGCCGCGTGGTACTCGTAGAAAGCGCGCCGGTTTTCATCCATCAGCGTGTGCTGTTCCCACGCTTCCGGAATCATCATCATCATGGCGTGCACGAGCGGATAGCCCGCCATGACGAGCAGCTCGAGGCAGTTGTCGAACGACGCCGTATCGGACTGCCCCGGATAGATCAGCGGCCAGAGCTTCGGCAGATCGTCGCCGAGCACCGCGCTCGCGATTGCGCCGGTGCGCGCATTGAGCCAGTTGACGTTGCCCTTGACCGTGTTGATCTCGCCGTTGTGCGCGATCATCCGATACGGGTGGGCGAGCTCCCACGCCGGGAAGGTATTCGTGGAAAAACGCTGATGCACGAGCGCAAGCGCCGAGACGACGCGCTCGTCTTGCAAGTCGCGGTAGTAGACGCCAACCTGGCCCGCGAGGAGCAAACCCTTGTAGACGACGGTGCGCGCCGACATCGACGGCACGAAATATTCCTTGCCGTGCTTGAGCTTGAGCGCCTGGATGCGGTGGCTCGCCGTTTTACGGATGATGTAGAGCTTACGCTCCAGCGCGTCGGTCACCATGATGTCGCGACCGCGGCCGATGAAGATCTGCCGGATCACGGGCTCGGTCGCCTTCACCGTCGGCGAGATCGGCATGGCGTGATCGACGGGCACGTCGCGCCAGCCGAGCACCACCTGCCCTTCAGCCTTGACCGTGCGCTCGAGCTCCTGCTCGCAGGCGAGTCGCGAAGCATGCTCCTTCGGCAAAAAGATCATGCCGACCCCGTACTCGCCCGCCGGCGGCAGCGTCACGCCCTGGCGAGCCATTTCCTCGCGATAAAAGGCATCCGGCACCTGGATCAGGATGCCGGCACCGTCGCCCATCAGCGCATCGGCGCCGACGGCGCCCCGGTGATCGAGATTCTCGAGAATCTTGAGCCCTTGCTGAATGATCTCGTGACTCTTCTGGCCCTTGATATGGGCGACAAAGCCGACGCCACAGGCATCGTGCTCGTTGCTCGGATCGTAAAGACCCTGGGCGGCGGGGACCGAAGGAATCGGTTGCTGGTCGTTCATGGGGACACCGTCTATTGGGGGCCGGGCGTGGCCGTTCGCATAAGGGCTTCTCTCGGTTCCAGCGACGACGCGCGCTTCGCGCCGCCGACGGGCGTACTCGCCCCGAAACCGCCGGAAATCGGAATATACGCGACGAATCAAAGGAATAGCAACAAAAATCGATTGATATGGAACTAATTTGTGCGGCGCATTCAATTGGTGCGTTTTTATTAGTTCCATATCAAAACGGTGCAAAAGAAAACGGCATGCGATGCCGTTTTCGGATTCCAGCGGATAGGGATGTGTCGCGCGCGGACTGCGGTTACTTGCGGACCGAGCGATGCTGCGCGTTTACTGCGCCTTGTGCGTCTGCGGCGCCGCTTCGCGAATTTTCTTGGGCCGGCCACGCGGCAACGGCGAAACGCGGCGGTTCGCGGCGCGCGCCGCCCACTCCCGATAGTTGTCGCCGCCCAGCACCCATCCCTTCAACGTGGCCTGTTGAAGCTCGTTGGCTTCGCGCTCGTCGAGCGGCTGTTCGCACAGATCCTTGTAGGCACGCTGTCGCTCGAACGGCGTGTTACCGAGCGACCAGTAAAGCGGGTGATCGGTGACGAGGCTATCGACGGTGAGCCCGATGTGATGTCGATAGCTCGACCACCGGTACTCTTCGGCTGCGGTGACAAGATGCTCGCGCACAGGGCAAAGTTCGATCACCCGGCTGGCGAGCAGGAAGTACCGCTCACCCTCGATGACCGTTGCCCGATAGCGGCCTTCCCATAACGTGCCACGTCGCGAGTAGCGGCGATTGAAATGTGCAACGTAACGCCGGCCGACCGCCTGCATCGCCTTTGGCAAGCTCGATTCATCGCTCGGCGTGACGAGCAGTTGAACCGCGCCCGGCATCAGCACGTAAGCGTGAACCGCGAGGCGATGATCGCGCGACGCGGCTTTCAGGCAATCGACGAACAACTCGTAGTCCTGTTCGTCGACGAAGGCGGGCTGCTGATCGAGGCCGCGCAGTATGACGTGCTGCGGCTGTTCAGGGACGTAAAGACGTGCAAGCCGTGCCATGCTGGATTCCGTGAGTTCGTTGGTGATTACCCGAAGGCGAAGCGCTGCGCAAGCGTTCGCTACGGCCGGATGCGACTGCTGCCGCGAGCACGCAACGCTTAGGGAGAATGCTCTAGCACGCGCGCTTGGTATGTGTGAAACCTTCTACTCATAATAGGCGGGCCTTTTATGGAGGAAGACATATGAAATTACAACAGGCCATTACGGGGGCCGTTGCGGCACTCGCTTTCGCAACGGCTGCACACGCACAATCGGCCGGAACGTTTTACGCTGCAACGGGGTGGTTCCATTTTTCACCTCAAAGTTCCAGCGATCCGCTGCAAGTCGTCAGCATCGGCGGCGCGCCTGTGAACAGGCCTGTAGCGGGGACCGGCGCCTCGATCGACCAGTCGGACACCCTGGGCCTGAGCGTAGGCTACTTCATCACCGATCACCTCGCAGCCGAACTCGAAGTCGGCATTCCCCCGAAATTCAACATCGAGGGTGCTGGCTCGTTCTCCCAGTTCGGCAAGCTGGGGAGCGCACGCCAGTGGAGCCCTGCCCTGCTCGTCAAGTGGAACTTCATGAAGCCTGACGACAAGTTCCGTCCATACCTCGGCATCGGCGTGACGCGCGTCTGGTTCACCGACGCGAAAATCACGAACAGCGCATTCCAATCCGCCGTCTTGCAAGGAAGTCCGACCTCCGTCTCGACGGATCGTTCCTGGGCGCCGGTTTTCAACGCCGGTTTCAATTACTCGTTCAACAAGCATTGGTTTGCAGGGTTGTCGGTATCGTACATTCCGGTCAGCGTCACTGCGGACCTCACCACGAACAACGTCGGGCCGTTTGGCGTGACTGCTCATACGCAAGCAAAGATCAAGCTCAACCCGATCGTGACTTTCGCCAAGATCGGCTACGCCTTTTAGCATAGTCCAACTCGACCCTTCGCTTGCGACGCCACCGGACCGGTGGCGTTGTAATTTCAACCGCCGGTATTGCACAGCGCTGACGTTTCTACCCGATTTTCGTCGCACGTTTGGAGGGTCCCACTCGCCGCCGGTCGCCGCGATGCAAGGGCATGACGAAGCCCGAGCCGGCTTGGCACCGAAGTTGCGGCAGGTGGGCTTTCCCGCTATTCGCAACAGGAAGGAACGCGGGTCCGTTCACCCGTTATTCATGCTGACGGAGCGACCATGAACGCACTACCGAATACGCGAGACGCGCTCGATACATCCTGGACGAGCGCCAGCCGCCATGCACGCCGCATCGCCCGGCATAGCCGGAACGCCGCCGAGGACATCGGCTCGGAAATGCGCGAGCTACTCTCGGAACTCGAAGAAGCACTTGGCGATGGCACCCAGGCCGATGTTGCCGAGCTGCGCGAACAGATGAGAAAGCGGCTGGATGCAGCACGCTCGAGGCTCGACGGCGCGAGGCACACCATTCGCGCACGCGCCGCGACGGCCATCTCCGGCGCCAACGATTATGTCCGCGAGAATCCGTGGGAAACCGTTGCCGTGGTTGGGGGGCTTGCCCTCATCACGGGCTGGTTGATGGCCCGCTCGCGCTGACGCCCCACTGGAACCCGCGAGGCACCGTTACATGATGCCTCGCGGGCTGCGCCGCTTCAGCCGCGGCCGAAGAAGTCCGCCCCGATCAGGTCGATCCGGTCGGTGCAGATCGTGTCGACGCCCCACTCGCCGAGCACCCTCGCGCGAGCGGGATCGTTCACGGTGTAGGCCAGGATGAAGAGGCCGGCGGATTTGATCTCGGCGACCAGCGCCGCATCGAGCTTGCGATGATCGGCGTGCAGCGAGACGCAGCCGAGTCCCGCGACGAGCGCGCGCCAGTCGTCCGGCACGTTGCCCACGAGCAGTCCGCGCGGCAGCCCACCCGCTGCGTCGCGCGCGGCCGCGAGCGCTTCGACCGAGAATGACGACAGCAGCGGCGGTGGCGAAGACTGAGCCCAGAGCGCGACCGCTTCGGTCGCGACGCGCTTGCCTGTCTCGATCTCGCGGCCCGGACACGGTTTGATTTCGATGTTTGCCGCAAGCCCATGGTGCGCGCAGCGCGCGGCGACCTGCGCGAGCGTCGGCATCGATTCGCCCGCGAAGCGCGCGTCGGACCAGCTGCCGGCATCGAGCGCGACAATCTGCGCGTAATTCATGCGCGCGGCGGCACCGTGGCCGTCGGAGGTACGATCCACCGTATCGTCGTGCAGCAGGAAGACGATATCGTCCATGGAGAGCTTCGCGTCGAACTCGATCATCTTCAGCCCGAGCCGCGCACCCGTATCGATGGCCGCAAGCGTGTTCTCGGGTGCGAGCGTGCCGCCACCGCGGTGCGCGACCACGCGCGGATAAGGCCAACCGTTCAGTCCAGTCGTCATCTTCTTCACACCTCCTGGCGCGCGGGCTACGCCGTCAGCCGACGCGCTTGCCCGTTTCGGGATCGAAAAAATGCAGGTGCTCGGACGCAAGCGCCACCGGCAATACTTCGCCTGCTACCGGACGATGCGCATGCGCGAGCCGCACCGTCACATCGTGGTTGCCCCAGCGGCCATGTGCGAGGTTATCGGCGCCAAGCAGTTCGCACGAGTCCACGGCAAGACTCGCGCACGCTTCACCGGCGCGCAGTGCCATATGCTCCGGGCGGATGCCAAGCACCCACTCGCGTCCACACGCAATTGCGTTGCCGATGGCCGGATGCGCTTCAAGCGGGAGCCGAGGCCCGCCGTCCGCCACCTCGAAAGTCCTTCCATCCTCCGAGAGCCGCCCCGACAGCAGATTCATCGCCGGCGAGCCGATAAAGCCCGCCACGAAGGTCGTCGCCGGACGTTCGTAAACCTCGGTAGGCGCACCGATCTGTTCGGCGTATCCGCGGTTCATGACGATGACACGCTGAGCGAGCGTCATGGCCTCGACCTGGTCGTGGGTCACGTAAAGGCTCGTCGTCGCGAGGCGAGCGTGCAGCCGTTGGATTTCGAGCCGCATTTGCACCCGGAGCTTCGCATCGAGATTCGAAAGCGGCTCGTCGAAAAGAAAGACCGATGGCTCGCGCACGATGGCGCGCCCCATGGCAACGCGTTGCCGCTGCCCTCCCGACAACTCGCGCGGCTTGCGTCCCAGAAGCGGTTCCAACTCGAGTATCTTGGCCGCGGAGGCGACCCGGGTATCGATCTCGGCGCGCGCGAGCCCCCGGATCGTCAGGCCGTACGCCATGTTCTCGCGAACGCTCATATGCGGATAGAGCGCGTAGTTCTGAAACACCATCGCAATGTCGCGATCCTTCGGCTCGAGCTCGTTGACGACGCGCTCGCCAATGGCGATCTGCCCTTCGGACACCCGCTCGAGCCCCGCGACCATGCGCAGCAGTGTGGACTTCCCACACCCCGACGGCCCGACGAGCACGACGAATTCGCCGTCCGATACATCGACATCGATACCGTGCAGCACGAACTGCTTGCCGTCGTAGGTCTTGCGAACGCCTCTCAAACTCAACGCAGCCATGGTCCCTCGCTCATATGAAAACCGGTTTTGTCCGCCGCCACCGCACTATTTCTCTGCATCGACGAGCCCCCGCACGAACCAGCGCTGCATCGCAATGACGACGACGAGCGGCGGCAGCATCGCAAGCAGCGTCGCCGCGAGGACGAGATGCCATTCCGTCGCCGTGTCGCCCTGCCCGATCATGGTTTTGATGCCGACGACGGCCGTCGTCATCGATGGCTCGCTCGAGACCAGAATCGGCCAGAGATACTGATTCCAACCGTAGATGAACGTGATGACGAAAAGCGCCGCGATGTTCGTCTTGGACAACGGCAAGACCACGTCGCGAAAAAAGCGCAACGGACCCGCTCCATCGATGCGCGCGGCGTCCATGAGTTCGTCCGGCAGCGTCATGAAAAACTGACGGAATAGAAATGTCGCTGTGGCGGACGCGATCAATGGCAGCGTCAACCCGGCGTAGCTATTGATGAGATGAAGCGAGGAGGCCACCTGCACGGTCGGAAAGATCCGCACCTCCACCGGCAACATGAGCGTCGCGAAGATGAGCCAGAACGCGGTATTGCGAAATGGGAAGCGGAAGAAGACGATCGCGTAGGCCGATATGATCGACACGGCGATTTTTCCGAACGAGATCACGAGCGCCATGACGAGCGAGTTGAACAGCATGCGGCCGAACGGGCTCGCGGCGTCGCCTGCGCCATGGCGCAAGACATGGACGATGTTCTCGATGAAGTGCGTGCTCGGCACGAGCGAGAGCGGCACGGTAAAGACTTGCTGCTCGTTCATCGATGCCGCGCAAAACGCGACATAAACCGGGAACGCGATCAGCGCCACACCGACGATCAATACGGCATGGCAAAAAAGGTCGAAGCCTCTGCGATTTTCGATCATGAGTATTGGACCTTGCGCTCGATGAAACGAAATTGAACGACGGTCAGCCCGACGACGATCACCATCAGCACGACCGATTGCGCACCGGAGCTGCCCATATCGAGTCCCTGGAAGCCTTCGATGAAAATTTTGTAGATCAACGTTTTCGTCGACTGCGCCGGGCCGCCGCCTGTCGCGGCATCGATCACAGGGAAGGTGTCGAAGAACGCATAGACGAGATTGACGACGAAGAGGAAGAACGTCGTCGGCGACAAAAGCGGTAACGCGATGCCGAAAAACCGCCGCACCGGGCCTGCGCCATCGATGGCCGCCGCTTCGATCAGCGAGCGCGGGATCGCCTGCAGCCCCGCGTAAAAGAACAGGAAGTTGTAGCTGACCTGCTTCCACACCGATGCGAGAACGACGAGAAACATCGCCTGCCCACCGTTGATCGCGTGATTCCAGACGATGCCGGCCTTCGCGAGCGCGAAGGTGACGAGGCCAATGCTGGGATTGAAGAGGAACGCCCAGAGCACCGCCGCGATCGCCGGTGCAACGGCATACGGCCAGATGAGGAGCGTCCGGTAAGCCCGTGCGCCGCGGGTAACGCGGTCCGCACATGCCGCGAGCAACAGCGAAACGACGAGGCCCGCCACCGTGACGAGCGTACTGAAGACGATCGTCGTCTTGAACGAATCGAGGTAAAGCGGATCGGCAAAAAGATGCTTGAAATTATCGAGACCGACGAATTCGCTCGATGTGCCGAACGCATCCTGCATCTGCGTGGACTGCCACAGCGCCTCGCCAGCCGGCCACAGGAAAAATATGGCGGTGATGGCCAGCTGCGGTGCAATCAAGAGATACGGAAGCGGGCTCGCGGGAAAGCGGGAACGTTCGTACATGGTGCGTCGCTCGAATAAAGGCGCGGCACCGTCGCCGGCTTCGGCAAACGGCAAGCGCGCCTTCGGCATGAAAGGATCTTCGGTTCGCACCGCCTCGCCGGGCAGCCGCGTGTGCCGCGGCTGCCGAGACAAGGGCGATGCGCGAACCGTGCGTTACGTACCCGACTTCTCGAAGCGGCGCAACAATTCATTGCCGCGCGAGACGGACGAATCGAGCGCATCCTTCGGCGTCTTCTTTTGCGCCCAGACCTGCTCGAGCTCTTCGTCGACGATCGTCCGGATCTGCGGCATGTTGCCGAGACGCAGGCCCTTCGTGTACGGCAGCGGCGGCTTGTTCAGCATTTGCTTGATCGCCGTGTCGGAGCCCGGGTTTTTCGTATAAAAGCCTTGCTGCTGCGTTTCCTCGTAGGCCGCCTTCGTCACCGGCAGATAACCGGTGTCCTGATGCCATTTCGCCGCTACGGCCGGCGAAGAGAGATAAGCGAGGAATTTCGCCACGCCCTTGTACGTGCTCGCATCCTTGCCGGAGAGCACCCACAGGCTCGCCCCGCCGATGATCGCGTTTTGCGGCGCGCCCTTCACGCCCGCGTCATACGGCATCATGCCCGTGCCGAACTGAAACTTCGCATACTTGCGGATCGACGCAAGCGAGCCGGAAGAGCTCGTCAAAATGCCGCAATCGCCGCTGTAG
The DNA here is from genome assembly GCA_966421005.1 of uncultured Paraburkholderia sp. Lineage (GTDB taxonomy): Bacteria > Pseudomonadota > Gammaproteobacteria > Burkholderiales > Burkholderiaceae > Trinickia. The sequence goes on along the minus strand of CBJLAJ010000065.1, from coordinate 16,614 downwards.
AACTTCGACATCGCTTCATCCTTGCGTCCCGCATAGGTGAACGTGCCGTCCTTGGCCATTTTTTGGAGGAACGCGATGTGGGCGATCTGCTGCGGGCCGTTGAATTCGAGCTTCGCATCGGTGCCATCGAAACCGTTATTGCGGCTCGCGAACGGCAGTGCATGCCACGCGCTGTAATTTTCGAGCTGCACCCATCCCTGCCATCCCGTCGTAAAGCCGCAGGACATGCCCGCCGCCTTGAGCTTTGCCGCGTCTGCCGCCACTTCGTCCCACGTCTTCGGCGGTTGGCTTGCGTCAAGCCCGGCCTTCTTGAAGGCGTCCTTGTTGTAGTAGAGCACCGGCGTCGAGCTGTTGAAGGGCATCGAAACCAACTCGCCCGTCTTCGCGTCGCTGTAGTAGCTCGCAACCGTCGGCACGAACGCCGATTGATCGAGCGGCACGCCGGCCTGCTTGAATACCTCAGTCACCGGCACGATCGCCTTTTTGGCCTGCATCATCGTGGCCGTACCGACTTCGTAGACTTGCAGGATCGCCGGCGCGTTGCCGCTGCGATAGGCCGCGATGCCGGCCGCGAGCGTCTGGTCGTAAGAGCCCTTGAACACCGGCACGATCTTGTAGTCGCTCTGGGAAGCATTGAAATCCGCGGCGATCTGATTCACCCGTTCGCCCAGCGCCGCCTCCATCGCGTGCCAGAACTGGATCTCGGTTGCGGCGAAAACGCCCTGACTCGCACCCGCAAAGAGCGCAACCCCGATTGCCGCCGCGCGGACCAGCGTTTGGTATCTCTTCATTTTTTCTCCTCTTCGGTAGTGGACGCGACATCGCGCTCAACTGGATTGAAATCGATTTCATCTCCAGCCGGGCGAGCAGTTTAGTTATCGTTTATGACAAACAGACGTTGATACTCCTTGAGCGCATAGCGATCGGTCATACCCGCTATGTAATGGGAGATCAACCGTGGCTGGACGGCCGGATCTTCGGCAACGTAGCCGGGCGGCAAGAGACGCGGATCTTCGGTGAACGCATCGAAAAGGCCCGTGATGACGCGACGCGCCTTGTTCGCCATGCGCATCACACGATAGTGGCGGTAGAGGTTCTTGAAGAGAAAGCGCTTGAGTTCGACGGCTTGAGCGGCAATGGCACCGCTGTGCGCCACGAGCGGCGGGGCTGCGCGCACGGCGTCGAGCGAATCGGGACCCGCATCGGCAAGATTGGCGCGCGTCGTCTCGATCAGGTCGACGATCAGCGTATTGATGATGCGGCGCACCGTTTCGTGAATCAGGCGACGTCCTTCGAGTTCGGGATGGGCATGCCTGGCTTCTGCGTAATGCCGATGCCAGAGCTCGACTTCGGCAAGCTGGCCGATCGTGAGGAGACCGGAGCGCAGCCCGTCATCGACATCGTGATTGTTGTACGCGATCTCGTCGGCAATATTGGCGATCTGAGCTTCCAGCGACGGCCGCTTGCCCGTCAGAAACCGCTCTCCGAGCTCACCGAGCTTCAACGCGTTTTCACGCGAACAATGTTTGAGAATGCCTTCGCGCGTCTCGAAGCAGAGGTTCAGGCCGTTGAAGCCGCCGTAATGTTCCTCGAGCTCGTCGACAACGGCAAGGCTCTGCAGATTGTGCTCGAAGCCCCCATGTGCGCGCATGCATTCGTTGAGGGCATCCTGGCCTGCGTGCCCGAAAGGCGTATGGCCGAGATCATGGGCGAGCGAAATCGCTTCGACGAGATCTTCGTTGACGCGCAAGTTGCGCGCCACCGAACGGGCGATCTGCGCCACTTCCAGGCTGTGCGTGAGCCGCGTCCTGAAAAGATCGCCCTCGTGATTGACGAAAACCTGGGTCTTGTATTCGAGACGGCGAAAGGCCGTCGAGTGAACGATGCGGTCTCGATCGCGCTGGAATTCAGTGCGCGCGAGCGGCGCGGATTCCGCGTAGCGGCGGCCCCGCGAACGCGCAGAATGGGCCGCGTAGGGTGCCAGATGGGCTTCGAGCATCTCCACCGTGGGCGCGCCCCAAACGGAGGAACGCGCCTCGGAACCGCCCTCGCCCGGTGCTGCCCCAGGCGATCGGTCATGCGTCGGGTTCGGCTTCACATGTCCCCCTTACGAATCGTCGCGCTGGCCCGCCTCGCGTTCACGCCCGCGTCAGACGCTGGCCGCGAGCGTCGCGCGCAACATGTTTTCGGGCACGCCAGTCATGAAAGGCTGGCCGATGCGCTCCAGCAAGATGAATTTGATATGCCCCGCCTCAGCCTTCTTGTCGACCTTCATCAATTCGATATAGCGATCGTCGCCCAGCTGCGGTCCGCGTACTGGCAACCGTGCCGCCGCGACGACATCGACGAGGCGCCGGCGCGCGGCTTCATCGAGCCGGCCAATGCGCACCGACAAGTCAGCCGCCATCGCCATCCCGCAACCGACGGCCTCGCCGTGGAGCCACTGCCCGTAGCCGAGACCCGCTTCGATGGCATGACCGAACGTATGCCCGAAGTTGAGGATCGCGCGCAGCCCCCCCTCCCGCTCGTCAGCCGCGACGACGGACGCCTTGATCTCGCAGCAGCGTTTGACCGCATGCGCGAGCGCATCTTCATCGCAGCGGTTCAGCGCATCGACATTCGTCTCGATCCAGTCGAAAAACCCGGCATCGGCAATCGCCGCTGTCTTGATGACTTCGGCCATGCCGGCTGCGAGTTCGCGCTGGGGCAGCGTGCGCAGTGCGCCGATATCGGCAATAACGGCGAGTGGCTGATAGAACGCGCCGATCATATTCTTGCCGAGCGGATGATTGATGCCGGTCTTGCCGCCCACCGAAGAGTCGACCTGCGAAAGCAGTGTCGTCGGCACCTGGATGAACGGCACACCGCGCATGTAGCAGGCTGCGGCAAAGCCGGTCATGTCGCCGATCACGCCGCCGCCGAGCGCGATCAGCGTCGTCTTGCGGTCCGCGCGCGATTCGAGCAGCCCATCGAAAATGCGATTGAGCGTTTCCCAGTGCTTGTAGGATTCGCCATCCGGCAGCACGACTGTCGACACCTCTTTACCGAGCGGTGCGAGCGCCGCGCGCAGCTTTGCGCCGAACAGCGGCTCGACCGTCGTGTTCGTCACGATCATGACCGATGCGCCGGCAATATGCGGAGCGAATAGTTCAGTGCGGCCGATCAGATCGGCCCCGATGTGAATGGGGTAGCTACGTTCGCCCAGATCGACGCTGACGGTAATCATGTGTTTGCCTGCCGGGTGATTCCGGCCATTTCGAGTTGCATGAGGACCATATTGACGAGCCCGTTGACCGACGGCCGCCCCGTCTCCACCACGAAATGCGCGCACTCGCGGTAAAGCGGATCCCGGACCGCATAAAGCGCCTCGAGCTTCGCCTTCGGGTCCTCCGTCTGCAAAAGCGGCCGGTTCTTGTCCTTGCGGGTGCGTAACCAGAGATCGTGCGGATTGGCCCGAAGATAAACGACGATACCGCGCGTGTGCAGCATTGCGCGATTTTCCGGACGCAGCACGGCTCCGCCGCCCGTCGCGAGGACGATCGATTCGCGCGCCGTCAGCTCGGCAATCATATGGGCTTCGCGATCGCGAAAGCCGGCCTCGCCCTCGAGCTCGAAAATGACCGGAATCCGCGCCCCGGTACGCGCCTCGATTTCATGATCCGAATCGAAAAAGGGCCGATCGAGCCGGCGCGCGACCGCACGGCCCACGGTGGTCTTACCTGCCCCCATGAGCCCTACGAAGAAAATGCTGGTGTTTGCGCCCTGCTCTTGCAACAGTACCCTCTGATCAATTCGAATGTGGTTCGTGGCGCAGCTTACTGGCAAAGGCGCCGGCTTGTCGAGTCGCCCGCCCGGGCACGTCCGGGCTGCTCCGGCCCCGCTCAGTCGATCGAAACGATGCGCGGCGTAATGAAAACGATCAGTTCGTTCGCATGCTCGCGCCGCATCCGGTGGCGGAAAAACGAGCCCAAAACCGGTATTTTGCCCAACAGCGGCACGCGCGTCACATCGTCGCGATCGCGCTTCTCATAGATGCCACCGATCGACACCGTCCCGCCGTTCTCTACCTCCACACGAGTTCGCACATGTTTGGTGTCGATTGCGAGCCCGGCGGCCGTCGCTTCGCCCACACTGTCTTTCGCAATATCGAGATCCAGAATCACGCGGCCGTTCGGCGTGATCTGCGGCTCGACCTCGAGTTTGAGCGTGGCGCGACGAAATTGGATACCGGATACGCCGTTGCGCACCTTCGCCTGGTAGGGCAGCTCCTTGCCTTGCTCGACGACAGCCTTCATGCGGTCCGCCGTCACGATGCGCGGGCTCGAGACGATTTCACCGCGGCCCTCGGCCTCGAGCGCGCTCAACTCGGCCGTCACGAGACGCGTGGCGCGCGCCGCGAACAGCGTGAGCCCCGCCGTGGCGGCATCGAAACCGGTCAGCGCTTGTGCGGACAGATCATGCACGAGCCCATTGCTGCCGCCCGAGAACCCGATCGCGTCGCCGCCCGCCGCGGCGCCTGCGCCACGCACCGAAAGGCGTGCGCCGAGATCGCGCGAAAAACCGCGCGCGCCCTCCACGATACGCGCTTCGATCAGCACTTGCCGGCTCGGTCGATCGATCGCCGCGACGAGCTCCGCGACCTGTGCCAAGCGGGCGTCCAGATCGGTGACGAAAAGCAGATTGGTGCGGGCGTCGGCCATCGCCGCGCCGCGCTTCGAGAGCACCCGCTGGCTGCCCGAGCCCGTCAGAAGGCGCTGGACGTCCTCGGCACGCGGATAGCGCAGCGCGAACGTGCGGCTCGCCAGCGGCTCGAGATCGGCCGCTCGCGCATGGGCCTCGAAGCGCAACCGTTCGCGCGCGGCCAGCTCGGCAACCGGTGCGACCCATATCACGTTATTGCGCCGGATCATGGCCAGTCCGTTGGCGTCCAGCAGCGTATCGAAGGCGCTGCGCCACGGTACAGCGTCGAGGAAAAGCGATACGTTGCCCTGGACGCGAGCGCTCGCGACGATGTTCAAGCCGGTGAACCGGGCAAACGCATCGAACACGTCGGCCAGCCGCGCGTCTCGGAAATGCAGCGTGATGGGTTTGTCGTCCCCTTCGTCGCCCTCGCCGGGGTGCCGCGTGGCACCGCCCATTCGCAAGGGCGGACCGAGCGGCACGGGCGGCCCTTCGAGTCGATGCGCTCCGTCGTCGGCCGGCTGGCCGCTCGACGGCTTGGGTTGCGCGGCGCCGGCATTGCGCGGCAACGCTCCATCCGCGCCCGAAGCATCGCCGGTTCCCGGTTGGTTCGCGTTGTCATGCCAGGCGACGTCCGCGGCGCCGACGTGCTCGCGATACGCCTCGGCCGGCTCGGGCTCGTCGATGTCCAAAAGCGCGCGGCGATCGTCATCGGGCTCAGCCTCGGCGGACAAGGCATCTTGCACCGGTAGACCGGGCGGCAGCGGTGGCAGCACCGGCACGCGCGCAAAGGCCAGGCAGCCATTCAGTAACAGAGCCGCGCAAACCGCAAGGCGTGAGCATCGCATCGTCATGAGTCCGCCCCGATCGTTACCACCCGGGTACCCGTTTCGTGAGCAAGCGTCACGCTAGCCGGCCCGACGCGCACGAGACACTCATTGCCCAGCATCTGGCCCGGCAGATAGACGGCGCCCTCGCCGCCGGCCTCGATCACCGCGAGCGAACGAGCGCCTTCGATCATGAGTCCTGTCAGCCGCAGATCGGATGCCGGGCCCGGAGCGAGCGCCGGCGGCCCCCCAAACGGATCGCCGAATCTGCTTGGGGCGTCGCCCGTACGCAGCGCGGGCACACCGGGCAGCGAGTCGTGGATCTCGAGCGCTGCGCGCAGTCGTAGTCCGTGCGCCTCGCGCTCCAGCGCAAGCTCAGCCGGCACGACCAGCATCGGCAACATCGAGAGCGCGCTCAGGAATGCAGCGAAGGAAGCGAAGTCCGATTGAGCCTCGAGCGCGACGACATGCCCCGCCTCGGGGCCGCCTGCCACGCCTTCGCGCGGTTCGACCGATTGCAGTGTCATGCCGCTCTTCGTGGCCAACGTGGCAATGGACTGCCAGGCCGCCGGCCACGTTGCGTTCGAGCGAGCCGCCGGCGCCGGCAGTGCCGCTATTGCCTGCCGCAGCGCCGGCAATTCCGACGCTTTCGTGCGCGCATCGTCGACGCGGCGAGCCAATTCGGTGAGCGCAGCGCTATCGGTCGAATCGTTCCTATCGAGACCCAGCGCTCTGCTGCCCTGCACGCCCAGCGCGAAAGCAGCGGTTGCAACGGCGACGGCCACGAGCAGGCGATGCGCCCCGCCCCATCGCTCCGGCACGGAAACGAGCGCACGGCACCAATCGCCGAACTCCGATGCGCTCGGTATCTCGACTTGGCGGCCGAATGTGCGCTGCAGCCGCGGGGGCCACCCACGCGTGCGTTCGAGCAGACTCATGGCTGCCCCCGCCCAACCGTGCGCGACTCGGAAGCCGCCACCTGCGTATCGGCGCCGTTCACCGTCAACCGCGCGAGGAAGCCGACCGTCCCCTCGCCGGCGTCGCGGCCAGTGCCCATTCCAGCGCCGGACCGAAAGCGCAAATCCGCGAGCTCGGCCGCGCGGATCCCGGGGACACGCCCGAGCCGCTCCAACAAAAGTGCGGGCGCCGCAGTGTCCACCGCGCTCGCCTCGATCTCGATGCCGCGGCGACTCAGATGCAGCCGCTCCAGTGCCACACCGGGCACAGGCTCGCGACGCAACGCATCGACGACGCCCCAAAGCGCGTCGCGGGGAAGCGCCAGCGTGCGCGAACGCCCCGCCTCGACACGCATTTGTGTCTGCATACGCTCGAGCCGCGCATGTTCGGCGACCGGCGCCGCCAATTCGGCGAGAGCCGCTTCGAGCTGATGGCGCGAACGCTCGGGGCGCTCCTGCGCAAAAATGCCCGTCGTACTCCAAATCAGCGCGGCGGCCAGCCCGGCGAAACCGCCCCCCACACATTCGAGCGAGGTGCGCCGTCGCAGTCTGCGCGCCTCGCGACGCCGATGCGGCAGCAGGTTGAAGCCGCCCACATGTAGTCCGGCCACACGTCCGGAGCGATCTGCGAGCACTCGGGCAATCATCGTTCGACCTCGGCCAACGCGAGGCCATAAGCAACGGCAAACCTTGGCTCGTGCGCACGGGGGAACGACGCGCCGGCCTCGAGAAACGGAGCGCAAGCAAATGGCAACGCAAGACATCCAAGCAAATCGCCGATATCCGCGAGCGTCAGGGCGTCGTGCGCAAGCGCTTCGAGGTCGCCGCCTGCCACGACACAGGCGAGCGCATGCGATGCTGCGAGTTCGCGTAGCACGTCCGGCAACCCGGAGCGCTGCGACGCAGAACAAAACACATACGCCTCGATGACGCTGCCGCGAATGCGCCATCCGTACATGCCATCGTCGCCCGCCCAGAGCGCCGCGAAGCAGTCTATGCCCCGCAGCGCGGGCGCTGCCGTTCGAACGAGCGCGCGCAAGGCCGCCGCCGGCTCGCTGTCGACCGTCACGAGCGCGATCCCCGCACCGGCCGCAGCCTCGATGCGCGCTTCCAGGTGGGCACGCGCCGTCGCCAGAATGGTCAGATGAGAGGCGCACGCAGAGCCGGTCTCAGCTTGCTGAAAATCGCGAGCTGTGGCCTGCTCCACACGCCAATCGACCGCCAGTGCGTCACGCTCGATGCCCGCGATGCGTTCCGCGTGGGCGCGCGCAGCGGTTTCGAGCGGATCGGCCGCATCGGCGCGCAGCGTTCCGCGAACACCGGGACGCATCTGCGGCAACGGCATCGACGCAATCCATGTGAGGCTGCCGGGCACGGCCATCGCGCACGGCAACGCATGAACCGCGCGCGCAGCAGGCCATCTGCGGACAAGCGCCGCGATCGCCGCGGCGATCGCCGGAGCGTCGACGATCTGCCCGCGCGCCATCGCGTTGCATGCAAGCGGCTCGACCCCGAGCCATTCGATTCGTGAAGCCGCCAAAGGCCGTATACGCCGGCTGAGCACGACGAGCCTCAGCTCGTGTTCGCTCAGATCGATGCCGCCAGCGAACCGGCGCATCGCAGGCATCCATCGCGTTTCGATCAGCATCAACTTCTCCTTGCGCAGCGAGGGGCGCCCGGGCCGCGCGGCCGCCTCGATTGAGATGGAGAAATTGTGCTGGTCGACGTATCGTCTGAACATTCGGCCGAATGGCCGGGGCAGATCGCCGCCGCTGTATCGCACCGCTTGGCGCTTGCCGTTAAGCCAATCGAAAGCCCGTCGCGGGCGGCGGCTATAATGACAGGCTGCTCTCGACAGCCCTCCTATGCAGCCCCTCGATTCTCCGCCGCCCACACCTGAACCGCCACCGCGCCCCGCCGGGCGTTGGGCCCGCATCGCGATCAGAACGCTCGCCGCCCTCGCGGGGCTCGCTGCGGCCGGCGTCCTTTGCGTCGGCCTGGTGCTGGGTTACGGCTGGCTCGTTGCGAGTCAGCGCTTGCCATCGATCGCCGCGCTCACCGATTACCGCCCGAAAATCCCCTTGCGCATCTATACGGCGGACCATGTCCTCATCGGCGAATTCGGCGAGGAGCGACGTGACGTCGTCCACATCGCCGAGGTTCCCCGCTTCATGAAGCAGGCGATACTCGCCATCGAGGATGCCCGGTTCTACGATCACGGCGGCGTCGATCTCGCGGGCATCGCGCGCGCGAGCGTCGCAGCGCTCAGCAATGGCCACGCGACGCAAGGCGCGAGCACGATCACGATGCAAGTGGCGCGCAACTTCTTTTTGTCGAGCGAGAAGACCTTCACACGCAAAATCTACGAGATGATGCTGGCTTACAAGATCGAACAGGAGCTGACGAAAGATCAGATCCTCGAGGTCTACATGAACCAGATCTATCTCGGCCAGCGCGCATACGGTTTTGCCTCGGCCGCTCGGATCTACTTCGGCAAAGACCTGCGTCAGATCACGCTCGCCGAGGCCGCCATGCTGGCGGGCTTGCCGAAAGCGCCGTCCGCCTATAACCCGGTCGTCAACCCGGCGCGCGCCAAGCTGCGTCAGCAGTACATCCTGCAGCGCATGCTGGAGCTCGGCGACATCACGCAAGCACAATACGACGCTGCGGTGAACGAGCCACTCGTCCTCGCCAAGACTGGCGTGCAGCAATTCAGCGTGCACGCCGAGTACGTCGCGGAGATGGTCCGGCAGGCCATGTATGCGCAATATCACGACGAAGCCTATACGCGCGGGCTCAACGTGGTGACGACAATCGATTCGGCCGACCAGGCCAACGCCTACCGCGCATTGCGCCGCGGCCTGATGAACTACGACGCCCGGCGTGGCTATCGCGGCCCGGAAGGGTTCATCGATTTGCCCGCTACCGGCGGCTCACGCGACGAGGCTATCGCCGATGCGCTCGCGAGCCATCCCGATAACGGCGACGTGGCGGCAGCGGTGGTGATTTCGGCCGAGCCTCGCGAAGTCCGCGCCGTGCTGGCGAATGCGAAGGAGATCGTCATCACCGACGGCGGGCTGCGTTTTGCCGCGTCCGCCCTCGGCACGAAGGGCGCACCCGCCGCCCGCATTCGACCCGGCGCGATCGTGCGCGTCGAAAAGCGCGACGACGGACAATGGGCCATCGTCCAACTACCCCAGGTGGAAGGCGCATTCATTTCGATCGTGCCCGCGGATGGCGCGATACGCTCGCTCGTCGGCGGCTTCGACTTCAACAAGAACAAGTTCAATCACGTCACGCAGGCCTGGCGCCAGCCCGGTTCGAGCTTCAAGCCGTTCATCTACTCGGCCTCGCTCGACAAGGGGCTCGGGCCGGCGACGATGATCAACGATGCGCCGCTCTTTTTCAGTGCGGCGCAAACGGGCGGCACGCCGTGGGAGCCGAAAAACTACGGCGGCGGTTTCGACGGTCCCATGACGATGCGCACCGCGCTGCAAAAATCGCGCAACCTCGTGTCGATCCGGATCCTCGCGCACATCGGCACGCATTACGCGCAGGACTACATCACCCGCTTCGGATTCGATGCCGAACGGCATCCCGCGTATCTTCCGATGGCGCTCGGCGCGGGACTCGTGACGCCGCTGCAGATGGCTGGCGCGTACTCGGTCTTCGCCAACGGCGGCTATCGCGTCAATCCCTATCTGATTGGCGAAGTCACCGATCAGCAAGGCATTGTGCTTGCCCGCGCGCAACCGATCGTCGCCGAGCAAAACGCGCCGCGCGCCATCAACGAAGCCAACGCGTACATCATGAACAGCCTGCTGCAAAGCGTGGCGCAGCGCGGCACCGGGGCCAAGTCGAATCAGCTCGGGCGCAAGGATCTGGCCGGCAAGACCGGGACCACCAACGAATCGCGCGACGCCTGGTTCGCCGGTTACCAGCACACGCTTGCCGCCATTGCCTGGGTGGGCTACGACAGTCCTCGCAGTCTCGGCGATCGCGAGACCGGTGGCGGCGTCGCGCTGCCGATCTGGATGGACTACATGCGCGAAGCCCTCAAGGGCGTACCACCGTATGAGATGCCGGTGCCATCGGACGTGGTCACAGTCGGCGGCGAACTGTACATCGACGGCTTCGAGCCAGGTCAGGGTTTCGTTGCGTCCGTCGGCGTGCCGGAAGCGGCGCAAGAGGGAGAGGCCGGGCCCGACACGGCGGCATCGGATTCGCAGCCGGGCGCCGCGCCCGCGGCGGGTGCCCCGGACGAAGGGCAACGCGTCATGAATCTGCTGGACGGCCACTGACCGCGTGAGAGCCGCTGACAGCCGCCGCCACACACCGCAAGACGACCGCTCGGACGGGATTCCGCGCGCTCAGGGGGCGGCGAACTTCACCGGTTCGCCGGCCTGCTGCGTCGCATAGTCGGACAGCGCGGCGTAGAACTCCGTGCCGTTGCGCGTATCGCGCCATTCACCGTCGACATATCGGAAGTGAAATCCGCCGGCCTTGGCCGCGATCCAGACTTCCTGCATCGGCGGCTGCAGATTGACGATGATCTTCGAGCCGTTCTCGAATTCGAGCGTGAGGACGTTGCCGTTGCGCTCGGCTTCGATGTCGGCGTCGATATCGTCGAGCGCTGCTTCGACGGCGGCCAGCACTGCCTCCGCGCGGCTCAGGTAGTCACTGTCGGTCATGCTAAACTCCGGCGCTTAAACCTATTCACAGGCCAATTCAAAGACAGTCATGCGAGTCGTCTTCAGGATGAGCGCGATTGTAGCGGCTTTGGCCGTTGCGACAAGCGTGTTGATGGCGGGATGCGGGCAGCGCGGGCCGCTTTATTTGCCGACGGTCCCCCCGTTGCCCCCTAAACCCGTCGAACGCATCGCGCCGCCGGCTGACCGCGCTCCCGCCGCGTCGCCCGATACGGGAACCGACGCACAGCCGGAACCGGATGAAACGGCCGCGAAGCCGTTGATGCTCGAACCGGCCGACAAGCTAGGCAATGCCGCCTCCGGCGCACGCGCTCCGTCACCTGCAAGCGCTGCCTCGGGTACTGCCCCAAGCGCCAACCAGTAACACACCGATCCCATTCGCCGCATGTCAGATTCCGCCTTCCATTACGTCGATGGCGTGTTGCACGCCGAAGGCGTCAGCGCCATCTCGCTCGCCGAACAGTTCGGCACGCCGCTTTACGTCTATTCGCGCGCGGCGCTCACCGATGCTTACGAAGCCTACGCGCGCGCCTGCGTCGGCCGCCGCGCCGCCATCCATGTGGCGGTCAAGGCCAACAGCAACTTGGCTGTCCTGAATGTCTTCGCCCGGCTCGGCGCCGGCTTCGATATCGTCTCGGGCGGAGAGCTGGCCCGCGTCCTCGCTGCCGGCGGGAAAGCGGAGAATGTCGTTTTTTCGGGCGTAGGCAAGAGCGTCGACGAAATGCGCGAAGCGCTCGCGGCCGGCGTGAAGTGCTTCAATGTCGAATCGATCCCGGAACTGGACCGTCTCGATGCCGTGGCGGGCGAGCTCGGCAAGAAAGCGCCGGTGTCGCTGCGTGTGAATCCCGACGTCGACCCGAAGACGCATCCATACATCTCGACGGGGCTCAAGGCGAACAAGTTCGGCGTCGCCTTCGAGGACGCCGTCGCCACCTACCGCCGCGCCGCGGCGATGCCGAACCTCGAAGTGGTCGGCATCGATTGCCATATCGGCTCGCAGATCACCGAAATCGCGCCGTATCTTGACGCCCTCGACAAGCTGCTCGACCTCGTCGCCGCAATCGAAGCGGATGGTCCGGCGATTCGCCATATCGACGTCGGGGGCGGCCTCGGCATTCGGTACAACGATGAGACGCCCCCCGACACAACGCTTTTCGTGCGCACGCTGCTCGATCGTATCGATGCGCGCGGCCACGGACATCGCGAGGTCTTCTTCGAGCCCGGCCGCTCGGTGACGGGCAACGCGGGCGTGCTGCTCACGCGAGTGGAATTTCTGAAATCCGGCACCGAAAAGAACTTCGCGATCGTCGATGCGGCAATGAACGATCTGGCTCGCCCCGCGATGTACCAGGCGTTCCACGCGATCGAACCCGTTGTTCAGTGCAACGATGCGCCGTGCGTCTACGATGTCGTCGGACCGGTCTGCGAAAGCGGCGACTGGCTCGGGCGCGACCGGGCGCTCGCTGTCGCCCCGGGCGATCTGCTCGCGATTCGCTCAGCCGGTGCCTACGGTTTCGTCATGAGCTCGAACTACAACACACGGCCGCGCGCGGCAGAAGTGATGGTGGATGCGGGCAACGCGTATCTGGTTCGTGCGCGCGAGACCGTCCAGGCGCTCTTCAGCTCGGAGACCGTGCTTCCGCGCTGAAGCTGAACTGAAGCTTCAGCACGCGGGCAGTGCTCTCCAACGCCCGATACGCCCCTCGGGCGGCCCGCTCAACGCGCGCCGCGCCGCGCTACCCACCGGCCCCGCATCCAGGCCAGCACCCGCCAGCCCAGCAGCGCCAGCATGATCGCGCCGTAAAGTTTCGGCAGCGCAAGATCGTGCTTGCCGGCCTTCATCCACCAGAAATGCAGGATCGCGAGCGCACCGATGGCATACACGGCGCGATGGATCATCTGCCAGCGCCGTCCGAGCTTGCGCACGGCCGCTCGCGGCGAGGTCGCGGCCAGTACGCTCAACAGCACGAACGCTGCGAAACCGACCGTGATGAACGGCCGCTTGCCGATATCCTTCGCCACCTCAGCAAGGTTGAACCACTTGTCGAACCAGATATAGGTGATGAAGTGCAGTGTCGCGTAAAAGAACGCATAGAGCCCGAGCATCCGGCGAAACCGTTGCAGCGCATTGATACCCGTCAGTTTGCGTATCGGGGTCACGGTGAGCGTGATGCAAAGAAAGACGAGCGTCCATAACCCGGTCGACCAGGTGATGAAGCGGATCGGATCGGCCCCGAGCCGATCGGTCAATCCGAAAACAACGAGCCGTAACAGCGGATACCAGGCGGCAATGAACACCGCCACCTTCGCCGGTGCGATCCAGCGCTCGCCCTTGCGCGGCGATGCGGCCGCGCGGCGTGTCTCGCGAGGAGACGTTGCGTCGGCGCGGCGGTTCAGGGTGGGGGTCTCGGTCGTCATGGTGGTGGCATTCGGGTTCGCTGGATCGACACGCTCATGCGCTTCAGAAGGACTTGCGCAGGTCCATGCCCTGATACATCGACGCCACAAGGCTGCCATAGCCGTTGAACATCAGCGTCTTGCGCTTCGGCGTGAAAAAGCCATCCTCGCCGATGCGCCGCTCCGTGGCCTGGGACCAGCGCGGATGATCGACGCTCGGATTCACGTTCGAATAGAACCCGTATTCGTTCGGCGCGTAGGTGTTCCAACTGGTCGGCGGCTGCTTCTCGACAAACCGGATCTTGACGATCGATTTCGCGCTCTTGAACCCATATTTCCAGGGCACGACGACACGTATCGGCGCGCCGTTCTGATTCGGCAGTACTTGCCCGTAAAGCCCCACCGTCAAGAGCGTAAGCGGGTTCATCGCCTCATCCATGCGCAGCCCCTCCGAATAGGGCCACTCGAGAATGGGATCGGCCAAACCCGGCATCTGCGAGGCATCCGAGAGCGTGATGAACTGCACGTATTTCGCATTGCCCGTGGGCTGCGCGCGCTTGACGAGTTCGGCAAGCGGATAGCCGATCCAGGGAATCACCATCGACCATCCTTCCACGCACCTGAGCCGGTACACGCGCTCTTCGAGCGGTGCGAGCTTGATGAGCTCGTCGATGTCATACACCTTGGCGTTCTTGACCTCGCCCTCGACACTGACGCGCCACGGATGCGGCCGCAGCGTGCCCGCGTTATGGGATGGATCGGCCTTGTCGGTGCCGAACTCGTAGAAGTTGTTGTAACTCGTGATGTCCTTGTACGACGTGGCTTTTTCGGGGACGACGAATTTCGCGTTCGTCACGGCGGAAAGCTTGCGCGCACGGGCCTCCGGCGACGTATAAGCGGCAAGCGCATCGCCGCTGATTCCGAGGAGGCCGCCAGCGCCGGTCATGCCCGCTGCCGCCATGCCGCCTGCCGCCCGCAAGATGCGGCGGCGATGCTCGAACACCGCGCGCGGCGTGATTTCGCTCGGCGAAATGTCCTGGCCGGCGACGAGAATGCGTTGCTGTCGTTTGATCCACACGATCGCTGCTCCATGAAAGCGCCGGCCCGTCCGATCGAGCCCGTCGCTCTATATACCGCTCGCGCGCGCATCCGGATGCATCGAAATCAACGGACGATTTGCTCTGCATGATTCGCAGTCGAAAAAAAACCGCCGGCAGCTACTCGGCGGTTTTTTCGAACCCAGCGGCGCTCGCGCCTATAGTTTGCCGTAACTGTGCAGTCCCGACAGGAACATATTGACACCAAGAAACGCGAACGTCGTCACGAGAAGACCTGTCAACGCCCACCACGCGGCAACGGAACCCCGCAGCCCTTTCATCAGACGCATATGGAGCCAGGCCGCGTAATTGAGCCAGACGATGAGCGCCCACGTCTCCTTCGGGTCCCAGCTCCAATATCCGCCCCACGCCTCGGCCGCCCACAGCGCACCCAGAATCGTCGCGATCGTGAAAAAGGCGAAACCGACCGCGATCGACTTGTACATGACATCGTCGAGCACATCGAGCGCGGGCAGCCGATCGGCCAATACGCCTCGCTCCTTGGCGAGATAAGCCACGCCGACCATGGCGGACAGCGCAAAGCTGCCGTAACCGATGAAGTTCGCCGGTACGTGGATCTTCATCCACCAGCTTTGCAGCGCGGGCACGAGCGGCTGAATCTGCTGAGCGTCGCGCGCGATCGAATACCACATCAGAAATCCGACCGCCGCGCTGATGACGAGCAGCACGAACGAGCCGAGCGCGCGCGTGGCGTAGTGCTGCTCGTAATAGAGATAAAAAAGGGCCGTGATCAAGCAGAACAGCACGAACACTTCATAGAGGTTCGAGATGGGAATGTGTCCAACGTCCGCACCGATCAAATAGGACTCGTACCAGCGCACCATCATGCCGGTGAAGCCCATCAATACCGCGAACCAGGTCAGCTTCGAACCGATCGATGCGCCGGACGGCGAACGCGCGAGCATGCCGATCCAGTAAAACAGCGTCGCGAGCACAAAAAGCGCGCTCATCCATAGAATCGCGGACTGGCTCGACAGGAAGTATTTGAGAAAGAATGCCCCCTCTGCGCGGGAGAGGTCTCCGTGATACAGCGATATCGACGAGAGCGCGAACAGCGCGATGCCCGCCATCAAGAGCCGCGCGGGCTTCCAGCGCCATCCCAGTACGACAAGCGCGGGCACCGCGCCAACGAGCACGAGCTTGTCATAGTAGTTCATGAACGAGTGGTAGCGCGAGAGCGCGAACCCCGCGCCCGCGACGAGCGCTGCAGCGAACAACCAATCGGTGAGAGTGAGCCGTCGCAAAAACGAACGCTCGTCCAGGACATTGCCGGAGGAACGATCCGTTGCGGGCCGGGAGCGGGAGGCGTGGGTCAGATCCATGATGTTACCGAGTACGTTCGTCGGCACCGGGAGACGGTGCGCTTGCTGCATCGTGGGCCGCCGCGCCTAGCGTGACGCCCACCGTATCGCGCGTTTGCGCGAACTCCTTTTCGAAGTCGAGCGTCTTGCGCGCCGTCGACATCGCCATGACCACGGACACACCTGTGGCCGTTTCCTTGAGCCAGAGCCAAAGCCGTCGCTCGCGAACATAAAACATCGAAAAGATGCCGAGAACGAGCAACAGGCTGCCAAGATACACCAGTTTCTTGCCAGGCGCCCGCGTCAGCTGAAACACCGAAGCCTGTACCTGCTTGAACGAATCGAGCTGCAAATAGACCGGGGACCCGTACAAAAAGCTGTCCGAAAGCGCGTTGATAGAGCTTTGCACGAAGCGGCTCGAGGCGGCATCGGCGCTCATATCCGGTTCGCCCGCGCCTTCGCGCGCCAACTGCCAGAGGTCCCACATCGATCCTTCCAGCATACGCAGCAACAGCGATGCGGCCTTCTCCTGCTCGCCTTTCGGGACCGATTGGTCGATGAACGTCGCGATTGCCTGAAAGCCCGCGTTGGCCTGGCGCCCCGGGGTCTTGCCGCCGCCCTCGCCG
>CBJLAJ010000064.1:0-28238 GCA_966421005.1 uncultured Paraburkholderia sp. | reverse complement strand
TGTGCGCCTTCTTGTTCAAATGCGATCGGTCTCCCATGAAACCGAGCATGACTACTGTACGCAGCACCGCGACGTACCATTTGACGTGCGTCAACGCACCACTGAATTGGAATTCATTGCGAGGGAAGAAAGACGCAGCTGTTGCGTGCGGCCACGCCTGGTTGCCGTTCGGTTCCGAGCCAGGTGGCTACGCACAGAAAAGTCACGTCGTCCCCGGTAAGGGGCTCGACACCAGCACTGCCGCCACCAGCAGCACGCCAAGCAATATCAGCGACTCGGCATGAAGCACGGCGCCGAATCGGCGCAACGGCCCCGAAGACGCCGCTGTCGAATGATGCTTCAGCGCCGATAAAAGCTTCGGCATCTCGAAGAAGCGGTTATGCCCCCCGAGCGCTGCGGCGATGAGTACAAGCCCAAGTTTCAGCAAAAGGACTTGTCCATAAACCGAGTTCAACAGCGCTGTCGCAGTGGTGACGCCCCTCAATCCATTGACTGCGCCGGTAGCGAACAACACGACCAAGGCGTACGTGGACGCATCCGAAAGCGACTGCACGAACGATGCGCTGATGTGCCGTTCGCCATCGGTCGCGTCCTTCAAATGTGGCATCACGACGTAAGTGGTTACCAGAACCAGCCCTACCCAGGCGCTGATCGCGAGCAGATGCAGCCAGTCCGTCCATACCGGCACAGTGAAAAGCCCTGCATCGACGGGGTGACCGCTATTGCTGCGGGCCAAAGCAACGCCTGCCAACGCCACACCGATTCCGAACGGGAAAGACCATCCTTTTCCCGACCATAGAAGCGAGATCATAAGAATGCCGAGCGTAAACAGCGCGCCGATCGCCCACGCATGGCCGAAGCCGGTTCCCACCAGCATCGACCATACCGCCGGTCCGGCATCCAGCAGCGTCGAATCGCTCATCAACGCGCAATGCGCCCACAGCGATATCATGCTCCCCAATAGCGAAACCATGGATGCCACCCTGATCGTGACGAGGAGTCGGCGACCGATCTTTTCTTGCCAAGCCGACTCGCCGCATGCAAGCCATTGGCGGCTGAGCAACGCGCCGACGATCACCGCGAACCCGATGTTCTGAATCGCCACCCAGATCAAACGCACGACGCCGAGGAACCCTTCGTTCATTACTTCACCTTGAACGTGTACGTACCCTTGGTCTTATGTGCATCGGCGGTCATGGCGGCCCACTGAACCGTGTATTCGCCCGAAGCAAGCTTGGGCACGGTCAGCGTCATGACACGTCGATTGCCCGGGTCCATCTTCGCCTTTTCCTTCGTGACCGGTGTACCCGTCGCGTCGGCCACCTTTACCGAGCTAAAGGTCGGCTCGAGGTCTTCATTAAAGGTCAGGCGCAGTGTTTCCGGCGCCACATCGACGGTGCTGCCGGAATCAGGCGTCGCGCTTTCCAGTTTGCCGTGCGCAAGTGCGGCGAGTGGCGAAAAGGCGACGACGGTCGCTGCGGCGAGGCCCGCGAAATATTTCAGATTCGAAGTCTTCATGTCTTTTTCTCATCTTGAAGGGTCGACACGGAGAGACACCGCATGCGGCTCCCCGCCGGATCTCGTCATTGCTTCTGCAGCTTGACAACCGTCAGTGCGCCGTTCACTTCCTCGGCCACGAAGTCTATCTTGTCGCCCACCTTGACCTCGGAAAGCATCGCCGGATCCTTGACCTTGAAAACCATCGTCATGCCTTCCATGCCGAGGTTCTCGAGCGGGCCATGCTTGATCGTCAACTTGCCGCCAGCGGTGTCCACCTTCTTGATTTCACCGTGCGACATGCTGTTGTTTGCATCGGCGCCCTGCTTCGCACCGCCATTCATGTCCATGTTGCTCGTGTCGCTCGCCGCATAGGATGCGGTCGACAACGCCAAAGCGCAGCCCACCGCGATCGAAACAAGTGCTTCCTTCATCGTACTTTCTCCAGAGTTGATGTAATGAAATTGGCAGCCGAGCCGCGCCCGGCCTGATTGCGTAAATCAGCTGTCGGGCAGCTCACCGGTGTATTCGTACGCCACCGTCCCCTTGGGGTGCTTGAACCAGCCTGGGTCGCGGTAATCGTTCCGGCCCAGACCCTGCCGGACCTTGACGACGGTAAACATGCCACCCATTTCCAGCGGACCGAACGGCCCGGTACCTGTCATCATGGGCAGCGTGTTGTCGGGCAACGGCATCTCCATTTCACCCATCGCGCCGCCTGTGCTGCCCATCGCCATGTAGTCCGGCACGAGCTTGTTGATGCGTTTGGCCAAATCCTTTTGCGGCACGCCGATGAGATTTGGAACCTGATGCCCCATCGCATTCATCGTGTGGTGCGACTTGTGACAATGGAACGCCCAATCGCCGGGACGATCCGCGGTAAATTCAATGGCGCGCATCTGTCCCACGGCGACGTCGGCCGTGACTTCGGGCCAACGTGCTGCCGCAGGAATCCACCCGCCATCGGTGCCGGCCACTTCGAAGCTATATCCATGCAGATGAATCGGGTGATTCGTCATCGTCAGATTGCCGAACCGGATCCGCACGCGGTCGCCGGCGCGCACCGGCAACGGATCGATACCCGGGAACACCCGCGAATTGAACGTCCACATGTTGAACTCCGTCATCTCATTGACGCGCGGCGTATAGCTACCCGGATCGATGTCGTAGGCCGCCAGCAGAAATACGAAGTCCCGATCGACCGGCATCACGCCGCGGTCTTTCGGATGCACGATGAACATGCCCATCATGCCCATCGCCATCTGCACCATCTCGTCTGCGTGCGGGTGATACATGAACGTGCCGTGCCGCTCCAACGCGAACTCGTAGACGAACGTCTTGCCGGGAGGAATGTGCGGTTGCGTGAGACCGCCGACGCCATCCATCCCGCTCGGCAACCGCATGCCATGCCAGTGGACGGTCGTATGTTCCGCCAGCTTATTCGTCACGAAGATGCGGACTTTGTCGCCCTCGACCGCTTCGATGGTCGGGCCGGGCGATTGGCCGTTGTAGCCCCACAAGTTCGCCTTCATGCCCGGCGCCATCTCGCGCACGACGGGCTCGGACGTCAGGTGGAACTCCTTCCACCCGTTCTTCATGCGCCACGGCAGCGTCCAGCCGTTCAACGTGGCTACCGGCGTATACGGGCGCCCGTTTGGCGGCACGAGCGGCGGCTGCGTACCGGTTCTTTCCATCGTCGGCGCCTCGGGCAGCGACGCGGCCCCAGCCTTGCTCACCATCGCAGCACCCACCAGCGCAGCCCCCGAGCCGCTCAAAAATTGTCTACGGGACACCATGTCATTTCCCTTCCGAGTTCGTTACCGATGCTGCCTTCGCCGCGCCCGCTGAAGGCGACTGTGCCGAGTCCGCCGGCGCCATCTGCCGCTCCCCCGTCGTCTCGGGCGTCGACGTATCTCGTGCCGCACGGGGCGAAGGCAAGTGGCCGCCCACCGCCATTTGCAGATCGGTCTCGGCGAGCCAATAGTCCTTCAGCGAATCGATGTAGCTGTTGACCGCGCCCATTTGCTCGCGCGAATCGGCGAGCAGCTCGAAGACGCTGGCCAGCATCCCGTTGTAACGCAGCAGCAGTTCGTCCGAGATGGTTTTGCGAAGGGGAACGACCTCGTCGCGATAATGCTTGGCGACGTCATAGCTCGTGACGTATGCCGAATACGATTCACGCACTTCCGAGCGCGCGTCGATCGCGGTTTGCGCGAGCCGGTTCGCCGATTGCATGTAGATGGCTTGCGCACGAGCCACCTTCGCACTGCCCCAGTCGAAGATCGGAATCTCCACGCTGATTTCGTAGCCGTGCTCGTGTCCCTTGTCGGTCTCGTAGTTGTTCAGATAGCCGAGCTCGAGCGCATTGATGAAACGCGTGGCCTTGGTCAGCCCAAGCGACGACGCGACACCCTGTGCTTTCAGCTTGGCCGCTTGGATATCCAGGCGGTTTTGCATCGCGAACGCCTCCAAGTCTTTCAAGTCCGGGCGCTCCTTCGGCAAATCGGGCAAACGGTCGGGAAGCTTGTAGGTTGTTTCGGCACCCCAGAGACCCATTGTTCGCGTGAGTTTTTCGCGCGCAGCTACCGCTTGTTGTTGTGCCTTGGCTGACTGTGCGACCGATTCGGCGTAAAACGCCTGCTCGCGCGCGTAGTCGAGCTTGCTGAAGTTGCCCGCTTGGCGCATGCGCGAGGCCAGTTCGGCGCCGGCATCGGCCGAATCCTGCACCTGCTTCGCGTAGTTCGCCGCCTGCTCGGCCGCGACCGCATTGATATACGCGCGACGTGCGTCGGCCGCTACCTTGAGCATCGCGTCGGCTGTCTCGAGCTTGGTCTGCTCGAAGCGACGCCGCTCGATATGCGCGGCCACCGGTAAGGTCAGGATGCTTAGGACGTTCGCAGAAAAGGTTCGACCGATGCTCAAATCCCCGTTGCTCGCGCGCGTCCGGCTAAACGTGAAGCTGGGATTCGGAAGCCGCCCGGCCTGCACCAGATCAGCTTCGGACAGCCCCAATTCGGCGTAGGAAGCCTGCAGGCCACGATTGTTCAGCAGTGCGACTTGCACCGCATCATCCATCGTCAGTGGCTTGGAGAGCATCTCCTTCGTCCGATTCGCCACCGCATCGCGGTCCGCATCGGTCTTGACGATGAGGGCATCTTTTCCAAGACGGGCCTTGGCAGCGGAAGACACTGCATCGAATCCACCGTCCCTGGAGAACGCCGTGCAGCCGGCGAGAAGCACCATGGCGGCGATCCCCGCCCCCATTCGTGGGGAAACGAATCGTTGCGTCATTGGGTCTCTCCGTTGCGCGGCGGCTTACTCGCACCGCTGTCACTATCGCGCGCAATGCCACGCTTGATCGGCCTGTTTTGAACCGCTTGGTTGAGCTGTTGCCAAGTTGGGTTGTCGACGTCGTTGTACGGGCGATAGCCTTGGAAGGCCGACGGGACGGCAGCCGCCGGCACGGACGCTGCCGCATCCGTCGGGTCGGGCATGCTCGTCGTGGCATGCACGAGCGCCGGCAAGCCAGCCGCTGCGCTCAGCAACGCTGCAGATATCAGTCGCATAGAGATTCTCGTCGTGACTCATCCGGCTGGTCCGCGAGGAACCGCCAGAACGAATGGCGCAACGCGGCGAAACATCAACCGCGATGGGAGGCTAGACGAGAAAGTCGCGAGGGGGACGTTCGATGCCGTCGGTCAAAAAAGACGCGGCGCGAGCGGAAGACGGGATACGAGTGGCGACGACGGTGTCGTCCACTGGGACGCCGAGGTCGAGAATGGTGGGCAGGCCAGCGCCGAAGCAACATGATGCGCAGGTCGAGCATGAATGGGCGTGGTGGCTCTGCCCATGGTGATGCTCCTCGGCAGCGACCGACATGTTGCGCATGTCGTCGTGGTGCTCTGGCATGTCTTCTTCGACGGGCTCAGCCGTGGCTGAAGCGACTTGCGCTTCGGTCAGTGCGGCAACGCATTTCATCGAGACGGCCGCGTACGCCTGAACCGGAAGGCTCAGTAGCAACAGCACGACGATGAATAGCTCGCGACATTTTGACATGGGTGCGAAGTCTAGCACGTGATAAAGGAGGTTGTAATGTCTGGAACGTGACAGGGTGTAAATAGCGCCAGCACCGCAGCTGGCGTGCTGAAAGTGCAACGCTTTCACTTTTTCACCGAAGCTCAACGCCCGCATAGCCCACGAACTAAAGGGCAACGTCACCCATGTGGCAGCCGGATGACATCGACATGACCAGGTTGATTGCCCGCCTCACCGGTTTCCATGTAACTGAAATACAGCACCATCAGGCGTTTCGCATCCACAATTCGGATTACGTGAACGGCCTTGAAGACCGGGGCTACCGATTCATCGAATACGTCCGCCTGAGCGGGCATCTGGGACGGTTTGCTTAATTTTCCCACCTGCACGCACGACACGGCCGCATCGGAGCTGAGCCCCGGCTGTGCGAGGCGACGTTCGCCGTCCGCGTGCATCGCGGAGACGTAACAGGTCACGCCCTTGAGTAGCGGATCGTCATACGCCGAGATTCCAATGTGCGCACCATAGCGCTGAGAGTGCGTGGCGATGGTCGCGAGCTCCTCGCCCTGACAAGCGATCGCAATGAAAGCGGCGGCCGAGACGACAGCCGCCGCGAGGGTCGATGCAATCGACGGGAAACGTGCCATGACAGTTCTCCTCATGTAGCAGGCCGGAATCCGATGACGCTTTTGGGTTGCCAAGACCCTCTACCCGTCAAGCCTATTTCATCGATCCCGCCAAGACTTGACGCACGTCAACGCCGCGGCGTGGTGTGCACGTCATGCTGCATCTGCAGATTGCGATTCATGCTCGGTGGCGAAATATCGGGCGCTTGTTTGGTGTCGGTCCCTCTTCGCTTCCAGCGGTCGCATGCAAGTCCTGGAGGTTCCCATGTCCGACATCGCCGCCCGCCTACTCACCCCGCTGTTTCTCTCATGCATCCTTACGAGTGCCCATGTCTTCGCGCAGGTTGCCCCTGCGCCGGTCACGCGTAACGGCGTCACATACGTCACCGGAGGCATCGGCGAGGATGAGGTTCATTCATTCCGTGACGTCGCTGCGAAGTACAACATGCGCATCACGCTCGCGTCGAAAGCCGGTCACTATCTTTCCGACGTCGACGTCAGAATTGCCTCTGGCCAGCGCGAGGTTCTCGCCGTGCGCACGGATGGGCCTTTCCTGTTCGTCAGCTTGCCCGCCGGCCGCTATCAAGTATTTGCCCGCGAGAGGCATGTGACGGAAACGAAGCAGGTCGTGGTACCTCAGCAAGGCAGCATCGACGTCCACCTTTACTGGGACGACTCCGATCGCCAAGACGCCAAGGTGCTTTGTCGCCGCTGCTCGCAGCGAAGCCAGCAGTAGTAGCTTTATCGATGCGCGCTCACGCACTCGATTTGGTTGCTGCTCATCACGGCATTGGATGTCGTCGTCATCGCACTTAAGTGGCACGGGTATCGATGTATCCGGAACGGACGGAAAGCATCAAGATCGAGTTGGCTTCTATGACTCTCGCCGCTCCTCGCTTCAATGCGCAGACTCCTCGGCGGCACCGGTCGCGTGCAGTGCGTCCCGACAGCCGCGTTCAATTCTCGAGCCCGTCTCCGATGGCGGCATTCATTGCCATCACGAATCGGCCGCGGGCATGTCATTCGTCCGACCTCGTGTTCGGCTCGTAGTGACATTAAAGTCATAACTGATCTTTTTTTGTCACTAAAGAAAATCGAGCGCAGGTTCGGGCGGCGACGAGATCGGGCCCGCACGAGCCGATATCTCATGATTGATGTATAAGCGCACGAGCCCCCGGCGGCAACGGCAGCCGCGCCACGCGTTGCGCTTCCTCCTGGTCCAAACCCAACGCCTGCAATACGACGACTGCGGCTCGCTCGGCGAAGCGCTCTTCCCCAGGTTCCCGCGTCGGATGCCGTTCGCCCCCGGATCGGCCGTTGGCGAGAAGACTCAGTTCCGCAGCGATCGCCGCAAAGACGATGCCGCTCACCGCCACATGACACATGAAAGGATCGGATACGGCAAAGCGGCCGGCCGCGATACCGGCCTCGCTATCGCGCTTCAAGCGCCGACCCAGACCATCTCGTAGCGCGCGCTCCGAAAGACCCTCCCGGATCAGGAAGCTCCCCCATACGGGCTCACGCCGCGCGCGCGTCAAGGTGTGCCGCACGCCTGCGGCAACCACCTCCGCCGGATCGGATACACCGCTCACCAATGCATCGAGCTGTTCGCCGAACTCTTCGAACACCCAGTCGAACAGCGCGGCATGAAGGGCGTCCTTCGACTCGAAGTGGTTGTAGAACGAGCCGAAACCGACGTCGGCCGCTTCCGTGATCTCGTTGATGGTCACGTGCTCGACGCCTTTCGTCGCAACGAGGGCGAGCGCCGCCGCAAGCAGCCGAGCACGGGTCTCGCGCTTGCGCCGTGTGCCGCGAGCTTCCCGCGGCTTGCCTTGCCCCCTACTCGTCGCGCCGGCCAGATCGATCGTTTTTTCGCCGGGGGCCGTCGCGGCCGCCGGCTGGGGCCATCGCGACGCGCCATGCTCGCGCGTCGTCCGCACATCTGTCTTCTTCCGATTGCTCATCGCTCGAGATACTAAAGTCATAATTGACAATCTTATCATCTTCGATTCTAATCTCACCATCGATCGATTCTCGTCAGTAAAAACCCTGACGAATGAGCGGCTTCCATTTCTCTTGCTAACCCTTGCTTTGGAAACATCGTGAAACTCCCCGGTCTTGAAACGCGGTCGTCCTCGCGCCCGTATTCCACTGCGTTGCCCCGTCGTGCGGGCTTTTGCGTGGCCGCCATTTGCGGTGCGGTTGCGCTAACGGCTTGTCATACGCGCGAACCAGCCGCTCCCGAAGTGCAGCCCGTCATCGCGCTTGCCGTGCATGCCGACGGCACACCGAGCGCCGTCTCGTTGCCGGCTCAAGTCGAAGCGCGCTACTCGACCGTGCTTTCGTTCCGCGTCGGCGGCAAAATCGCCGAGCGCCGCGTACACCTGGGCGATGCCGTGAAAGCCGGGCAAGTGCTCGCGCTGCTCGACCCCACCGACCTGCGAAACAACGCGGCAAACGCGCGCGCTCAACTCGACGCGGCCGAGCACCAGCTCGCCTATCAAAAGCAGCAGCTCGCACGGGATCAGGCTCAGGCCCAGGCCAACCTGATTGCGCCGGCGCAGTTGGAACAAACGCAAAACGCCTATGCGACGGCCCTCGCGCAACGCGATTCCGCGTTGGCTCAAATGGCATTGGCCGAAGACCACCTGCGCTATACGGCATTGGTCGCGGACCACGACGGCGTGATCAAGTCCGAAGACGCCGATACCGGCCAGAACGTCGAGCAAGGGCAGGCGGTGTATCACCTCGATTGGAGCGGCGATATCGACGTCGCCTGCGACGCCCCGGAGAGCGCGCTGAGTTCGTTGAGCGTCGGCCGAATCGCGAAAGTCACGCTGCCGGCGTTGCCCGGTAAGACGCTCGATGCACGCGTGCGCGAAGTCGCGCCGAGCGCCGATCCGCAAAGCCGCACTTGGCGAGTGAAGCTAACGCTCATCGCGCCGAACCCGGAGGTACGGCTCGGCATGACCGCGCAGGTGCGGTTCGATATCGCACAGGCGAACAATGGCGCCGCCCCCTTCGAGCTGCCTGCCACGGCACTCTTTCACGATGGCGATAAACCCGCCGTCTGGGTCGTGCAGCCCGGCACCGACAAGCTCGCGCTGCGTCGTGTCACCGTCACGACCTACGGCGAGCGGACCGTTCAAGTTGCCGCGGGTCTGCACGACGGTGAGCGCGTCGTGATGCAGGGCGTCCATACCGTCAGCGCCGGCGAACACGTGCAAGTCGTCGCCCCGCTACACCCCGAGGACTTCGCATCATGAGCATCGTCGACCGTGAAAAAACCGGCGACGACGCGCTCGCCACCGCAACGCAGGCCGAAGCTAAAAGCAAGGGCGGCTTCAATCTTTCCGAATGGGCGCTGCGTCATCAGCAACTCGTCATTTATTTGATCGGGCTGATGACACTGTTCGGCGTCATCGGGTACACGCATCTATCGCAATCCGAAGATCCGCCGTTCACGTTCCGGACGATGGTGATTCAAACGTATTGGCCCGGCGCCAGCGCGCGCGAAGTGCAGGAGCAGGTCACCGATCGCATCGCGCGCCAACTTCAGGCCGCGCCTTACGTCGACAACATCAAAAGCTATTCGCGCCCCGGCGAGTCGATGATCTTCTTTGCGATGAAGGACTCGGCCCCCGTCAAGGACGTGCCGGAAACCTGGTATCAGGTTCGCAAGAAGGTGGGCGACATCCGGGCGACGCTGCCGCAGGGAATCGTCGGCCCCTTCTTCAACGACGAGTTCGGCGACGTCTACACGAACATCTATGCGCTCGAAGGCGACGGCTTCTCGGCCGCGCAGCTGCACGACCATGCGGACCAACTGCGCACGGTGCTCCTGCGCGTGCCCGGTGTCGCCAAGGTCGACTATTTCGGCGACCCCGCTCAACACGTCTTCGTTGAAATTTCGAACACGCAGTTGACGAAGCTCGCGATTACGCCCGCCGAGTTGGCCCACGCCATCGATGCGCAAAACGCCGTCGCCCCGGTCGGCACGTTCAACACACCCGACGATCGCGTATTCGTCCGCACGAGCGGCGCGTTCAAAAGCGTGCAAGCCCTCGAGGACATGCTGATTACGGTCAATCGCCGTACGTTCCGCCTCGGCGACATCGCGAAGATTCACCGCGGCTATGACGATCCGCCCGTCACGCTGATGCGCACGAACGGGCACGCGGTGCTCGGGATCGGCGTCACCATGCAAACAGGCGGCGACGTGATCCGCCTCGGCAAGGCACTCGACAGCGAGCGCGCCGAACTTCAGGCACGGCTTCCTGCTGGGCTCAAGCTCGTCCAGATTTCGAGCATGCCCGACACCGTCAAACATTCGGTCGACGATTTCGTCGAAGCCGTCGCCGAAGCCGTCGCGATCGTGCTCGTGGTCAGCCTCGTCTCGCTCGGCCTGCGCACGGGCATGGTCGTCGTGATTTCGATCCCGATCGTGCTCGCTGTGACGTCGCTCGCCATGTACCTGTTCGGCATCGGCCTGAACAAGGTCTCGCTGGGCACGCTCGTACTTGCGCTGGGCTTGCTCGTGGACGACGCCATCATCGCTGTCGAGATGATGGCCGTGAAAATCGAACAAGGCTGGAGCCGCATGCGCTCAGCGGCGTTCGCCTATACGAGCACGGCCTTTCCAATGCTGACCGGCACGCTCGTCACCGTATCGGGCTTCCTGCCGATCGCCCTCGCCAAGTCGAGCACCGGCGAGTACACGCGCGCGATCTTCGAGGTGTCGGCAATCGCGCTCATCGTTTCGTGGTTCGCCGCCGTCGTGCTCGTTCCGCTACTCGGCTACCACCTGCTCCCCGAGCGCAAGGGCGGCGAGCGCAGCGGCCATAGCCACGACGAGGATATCTACGACACGGGGTTTTATCGCCGCATGGGCGGCTGGGTCGCGTGGTGTATCGAGCACCGCTGGCTAGTGCTGGGCGTTACAGCCATTGCGTTCGCTGTCGCGATGGCGGCCTTCACACGCGTGCCCAAGCAGTTTTTCCCGAACTCCGAGCGCCCGGAATTGCTGGTCGACCTGCGGTTGCCCGAAGGTGCATCGTTTGCGGCGACCTTACGTGAAGCCCAACGCCTCGAACAGACACTCCACGGCCGCCCCGAGATCGAACGCGTCGTCGACTTCGTCGGCACCGGCGCGCCGCGCTTCTATCTGCCGCTCGATCAGCAGTTGCAGCAGCCGAACTTCGCGCAATTCGTCATCACGGCCAAGAACCTCAAAGAACGGGAAAAGCTCCTGACATGGCTTGATGCGTCGCTCGAAAAACAGTTTCCAGCCGTTCGAACGCGTGTGGCGCGACTCGAGAACGGACCGCCCGTCGGTTATCCGATTCAGTTCCGCGTGAGCGGTGACGACATTGCGACGGTGCACGCGATCGCGCAAAAGGTGGCCGATAAGGTGCGAGCCGACGCGCGCACGCGCAATGTGCAATTCGACTGGGATGAGCCGCAGGAGCGCTCCCTCTCGTTCCAAATCGACCAGAACCGGGCTCGTCAACTCGGCGTGACTTCGCAGGACGTGTCGAACTTCCTGGCCATGACGCTTTCGGGCTACACGGTGACGCAGTACCGCGAGCGCGACAAGCTGATCGATGTAGACCTGCGCGCCCCCAAGAACGAGCGCGTCGATCCCGCGCAACTCACGAGCCTGGCTGTTCCGACGCCCAGTGGCCCGGTCCCGCTCGGCACGCTGGGCCACGTTCGCACCTCGCTCGAGTACGGCGTGATCTGGGAACGCGACCGGCAGCCGACCATCACGGTGCAAGCCGACGTTCGCGCGAACGCCCAAGGTATCGACGTCACGCACGACATCGACGGGCAACTCACCACGCTTCGCGCCCAACTGCCGATGGGATACCGCATCGTCGTGGGCGGCTCGGTCGAGGAAAGCATGAAGGGCCAGACGTCGATCAATGCGGAAATGCCGATTCTCGTCATCGCGGTGCTGACTCTGCTCATGATCCAGCTGCAGAGCTTCTCGCGAACGCTCATCGTCGTCCTGACCGCACCGCTCGGCTTGATCGGCGTCGTGGCCGCGCTCCTGCTGCTCGGCGAACCATTCGGCTTCGTCGCCATGCTCGGCGTCATTGCAATGTTCGGCATCATCATGCGCAATTCGGTGATCCTCGTCGATCAGATCGAGCAAGACATCGCATCGGGCCAACCACGTTTCGACGCCATTGTCGGCGCGACGGTCAGGCGCTTCCGTCCGATCATGCTCACGGCCGCCGCCGCGGTCCTGGCTTTGATTCCACTCCTTCGTTCCGGCTTCTTCGGCCCGATGGCCACCGCACTCATGGGCGGCATCACGATCGCCACGGTGCTCACTCTGTTCTTCCTGCCAGCCCTCTATGCGACTTCGTTCCGCGTGCGGCGCGACGAGCGCGGGCACGGGCAGTCCGTCGTCGAGCATGCGGAGACCTGATCATGCAACTTGCCATTAAGACATCTGTTATCGCCGTGTTCGCGGCGCTTGCAACGAGCGCCTGCTCGTTGGGTCCGAGCAATACGCCGCCCGCCATGCCGTCGCCCGCGCATTATGGCCTGCAGCCGCACCCCCTGGAGACCGTTGCGGCGGGAGGCACCGTGCAACGTTTCGATGTCGGCGCCACGCCCATCCCGCAATGGTGGCGACTGTACCGTTCCGACTCGCTCGATGCGCTCGTCGAAGAAGGGCTGCACAATAATCCGACGCTCGCCACCACGCGCAAATCGCTGAACGCCGCGCAGCAGGAACTGCGGGCTCAGATCGGCGCTTCCACCATGCCGTCGATCGACGCGGCCGCGCAAGTCGACCGTACGCGTTCGCCCGTCGTGCCGGGCCTAGGTCCAAGCACCGAGCGCTACAACGTGTTCGTCGGTCAGTTGCAGGCGCAGTACAACTTCGATCTGTTCGGCGCCGTTCGTTATGGGAACAAGGCGAGCGCCGCTCGCGTCGACGTGCAGGCGTACGAACTCGAGGCAGCGCGGCGCGCGCTTGCCGCGAATATCGTCGGGGCCGCCGTCCAGGTAGCGGCGCTCGATCGGCAGATCGCGCTCACCGAGCGCTTGGTGACTCTCGCTGGCGATACGGCACGCGACGATGCGCAGCGCCAAGCGCTCGGCTCGGTCTCGCATGCGCAGACACTGGCTTCCGCGCGGCAGGCCGCCGCGCTCGCCGCCACGTTACCGCCGCTGCATCAGCAGCGCACGACCGCCCTGCACGCTTTGGCGGTGCTCCTGGGTCGAACGCCCGACGCCGCACCCGCCGTCCCCGACTTGGCGAGCCTTTCGCTGCCGGAGCACGTACCCGTGGCCGTACCGGCGCAACTGCTCCGGTCGCGCCCGGATGTTCAAGCTGCGGAAGCCGCCCTGCAAGCGGCCGCGGCCGATGTCGGTCAAGCGACGGCACAGCTTTTCCCGAGCCTGTCGCTGACGGCCTCGATGGGCCGCGCCGGATTCAGTTGGCCCGCCCTGCTCTCCGGCGCCGGCGGCATATGGGCGATCGGAGCAAACGCCGTACAACCGATCTTCCATGGCGGCGCCCTGCTGGCGCATCGGCGTGCAACGAAGGAGGCGTATGAGGCAGCCGTTCTGCACTACAAATCGACGGTTCTGTCCGCGTTCGAGAACGTCGCCGATTCGCTCGCCGCGCTCGATAACGATGCGCAGACGCTCGCATCGGCCGAAAGCGAGGCCCGCTCGGCGCATGAGCTGTTCGACGAAACGAGTGCGCGTTATCGGCTCGGGGCATTGCCTGTATCGGCGGCTCAGGCTAGCGAACAGCAGTTTCTGACGGCACAGGTCGATGCCGTTCGCGCGCAAAGCCAGCGGCTCGGCGATACCGCCGCGCTCTTCCAAGCAATGGGCGAATTGCCGCCCGAACCGGGCAAATCGGCATCGCGCGATTGAGCATGGAACATCGAGAGGTGATTGCCTGTCACGAGTGCGACTCGCTGTCATTCGGCCTCGACAGCGGGCTCCACGACAGGCAACGGGCGCGTCGCGACTTTTTCCGCGTCCGCCCGCTTGAGGCCCAAGGTTTGCAACAGCGCGGCGGCAACGCGCTCGGCCAGATGCTCACCGCTGAAACCCATCGCCTTCAACGCGGCGGCATTCGGCGCCCCCGGCGCGACAATGCCGAGCTCGGCTGTTACCGCGGCGAGCACGGTACCGCCCACGGACAAGAACGCGACGAATGGATCGGCGACGGCGAAACGCTTTGCCGCGATACCGCTTTGCACATCCCGCAACAGGCGGGTGCCCAGCCCGCGGTCGAGCATGCGCGAGGAAAAGCCTTCCCTTACCAGGAACTGCCCCCACAGCGGCTCCCGATGCGCACGCATCAACGTGTAGCGCACCGAGACGGCAATCACTTCGGCCGGATCCGACAAACCAGCGGTGAGACGGTCGAGCCAGTCGGCGAATTCATCGAACACGGACTCGACGAGCGTGGCGTAGATAGATTCCTTGGACTCGAAGTGGTTGTAAAACGACCCGAAGCCGACATCGGCCGCTTCGGTGATCTCGTTGATGGCCACCCCCTCCATGCCTTTTTCGGCCATGAGCTTGAGCGCTGCGTCGAGCAAGCGAGCCCGCGTCTCTCGCTTGCGGCGGGCGCCGCGCGGCTCGCGCGCATCGGCGGTATCGGCCGCGGCGGCGGGCGCTTGCGGGACAACGCGCTTTTGTGTCGGGCGGTTCGTGGTCTTGGGCATGTCGATTCCAATTTGGATCAGATCGGCAGTATAGATTCAAACATCGTAACTGACCAACTACTCAATCGCGATTTATAAGTCATCAATGACGGAAAAACGCGTTTTTTATGAACATTTTGCGGACCGAGGTCGCCTCGTCAAATGAAACGCAAACGCCTAACGCATGAGGAACGAAGGCTCCAAACACGCGAACGACTGCTCGAGGCGGCACATGAGCTTTTTGTCGAACGAGGATTTGGGGCGACGAGCTTGGAAGAGATCGCCGATGCGGCGGGCTACACGCGCGGCGCGTTCTATTCCAACTTCAGGGACAAAACCGACTTGCTGATCGAGTCATTGCAGCGGCGCCGGCCCCACCTGCCGTGCAACCTGCACGCCGTTATTTTAGTGCTCAACCATTACTTGCAAAGCGACGAGTGCTTTCGCCCCTGGGTTGAGGCTAGCCTTGTCGCAAGGCGAGACG
Organism: uncultured Paraburkholderia sp.; assembly: GCA_966421005.1. Lineage (GTDB taxonomy): Bacteria > Pseudomonadota > Gammaproteobacteria > Burkholderiales > Burkholderiaceae > Trinickia. The sequence continues at coordinate 12,912 of CBJLAJ010000064.1, read as the reverse complement.
CGACGTTCCGCGAGCGGTTCGATTCGATTCTGACAGATGGGCGACTTGCCGATGGCGCTCGAGAAGAGTCAGCCGGCTATCCGCTTCCTGCTCAACGATGCTGAGCCGCGACCTTCAGTCCAAGCGAAATAAAGATGGTGCCAACGATCTTGCCTTGCCACCGTCGAATCCACGACACCCGCTGGATCAGTTTCCCCAGCGGCCGGATAGAAAAAACCAAGAGCGTGGTGTAAAGCGAACTGAGCCCCACGAAAATCAGGCCGAGCGTAGCCGCCCGACCGCTGCCACCACTTCGATCATTTCCATCAGATGGATGCCCCCACTTGAAGACCGCGAACGCATCGCGAAGAAAATTGTCTATTTAGGTACCTCGCTTTTCCAGGGGATCTCAAATGCCCTCTCTATCTTCGGAGGCGATGTCCCTCTCAACCGAAGACGCGCGGCGCCAATTGCGACGCGCTGTCATTGCCAGCACGATTGGTACGACGATCGAGTGGTACGACTTCTTTCTCTACAGCATCGTGACCGGCTTGATTTTCGCGAAATTGTATTTTCCTGAGTCCAACCCGCTCGTCGGCACCCTGCAAGCCTTTCTGATCTATGCCGTCGGCTTCGTCGCGCGCCCTGTTGGCGCGGCCATCTTCGGCCATTACGGCGACCGCATCGGACGCAAGGCAGCGCTGATCGTGACCCTGTTGCTTATGGGACTCGCCACGTTTGCCGTGGGCTTCGTTCCGACTTATGCATCGATCGGCATCTGGGGCGCCGTCGCACTCACGGCGCTGCGTTTCATTCAGGGCGTGGGTGTCGGAGGCGAATGGGGCGGCTCGGTCTTGATGTCGATGGAATGGGCGCGCACCAACTCGCATAGGGGCTTCATCGCCTCCTGGCCGCAATTCGGCGTGCCGGCAGGATTGTTCCTCGCCAATCTGGTCGTGCTGATCATGAGCCGGATTTCCGGCAGCAGTTTCGTCACATGGGGCTGGCGAGTGCCGTTTCTTCTGAGTATCGTGCTCGTCGCGATTGGTCTTTACATCCGCTTGAACATTCTCGAAACGCCGCTGTTCGCGCGGCTACTCGCCGAGCACAAAATCGAGAAGGCCCCCGCGCTCGAGGTGCTGCGCCGCCAGCCGAAAGACATCCTGCTCTCGGCCTTTGCCCGCATGGCCGAACAGGCGCCTTTCTATATTTACACCGCCTTCGTTTTCACCTATGGCATCAAGACACTCGGCGCGACACGCGACCTGCTGTTGATGGCGGTGCTCGCGGCTTCGGCGCTCGAATTTTTCACCATACCGCTTTTTGGTCATCTATCCGATCTGATCGGACGGCGGCGGATGTATATGATCGGCGCCATCGCTGTCGGCATATTCGGCTTCGTCTACTTTGCGATGGTCGATACCAGAGCGCCTGCGTGGATCTTCGTAGCCATCATGCTTTCACTGGTCCCGCATTCGATGTTGTATGGTCCTCAGGCCGCTTTTATCGCGGAATCCTTCACAGGACGTCTGCGTTACAGCGGCGCCTCGCTGGGCTACCAGTTGGCTTCGGTCATCGCGGGCGGCCCCGCACCGTTGATCGCGACCGCCCTCTTTGCCTACTACCATTCTGGCTACGCGATCGCGGGCTACGTCCTCGTGTGTGCGGCGCTGAGCCTCATCGCCGCTTCGCAGATGGGCGATCACACCAACAAGGACATCTCGCAGGAATACGACGACGCGGCCGCGCTGAGGGGCGGCGGACATGCGACTCCGCCCGCATGATCGTGTCCGAAAGCCGGTCGAACGTCACCATCGTCTCTCAGGCCGTCGACAAGGAATACCTGCAATAGATTTCGATTGGCGTAATCGCCTGCGCCGGAACCGCCGCGCCTTCTCGCGCCGCCTTCAAATTCTCGACCGCTTTGCGCAGCAATAACCGCAAGTCTTGCGTCAGCAGATAATCGATCACGTCCGAGCGCAGCAACGGCTCCGTCACACGGTTGACCTCGTGCGTCACATAAACGATATGTTCGGTCAGCTTACTGTCGCGCAACGCCGCAGCAAGCCCTTCGTTGCCGCCGGCGACGTTATAAATGGCATCGAGTTTTCCGTGGGCCTCCAGGCATCGCATCGTGGCTTCATAGGTCGCCGCTCCGGAATCCGCGCCCTTGATTACCTCGACAAGGTTGACGTGCGGAAACCGCTGCCGGAGCAAAGAGCGAAAGCCGATCTCGCGATCCTCATGGCACGTGTACGAAAAGGTAGCGACGACCACCGCGACTTTGGGTGCCGGGTGCGCTTGGAGATGCCTGCCAATCAAGAATGCCGCAGATTGCCCCGCAGCCCGATTGTTCACGCCGACATAAGTGTGCCGGGCAGCGGCATCTACGTCGGTAATCAACGTGACGATCGACTTACCGGCCACCTTGCGCTCGCTCAGCGCTGCCGTGATTGCAGAGGTATTGGTGCAGATGATGCCGATGCCATCGACGTCGGCGCTCGCCTCGCGCACTTTCGCGACGACATCTTGCTCCGATGCGCCCACACAGCTGACGACCTCGAGCTTGACTCCCGCTGCGGCGAATTCGGGTTCGAGAACGGCGGCGGTACGCGTCAGCTCGTCGGTAAACGCGTCCCCTGCCTGCGCTAACACCCTGAAGGAGTAAACGGCGGGTGCCTGCCCACCCAGAGCGTTGTTCGACACAGACGAACCGCATTGCTGCAACGCCACCTCGATCGCTCGACGCGTACGCGGATGAACCCCCGCTCGATTGTTGAGGGCGCGATCGATCGTCGCTCGGCTGAGCTGCGTCATTTCCATCAGTTGTTTAAGCGTCGGCCTGCCTTTCATTGATGACCCTCCGAGGTCGTGCGATGCGTCGCTAGGCATGCACCGCAATGCCTCATATTGAGGCACACCATAGCGCTTCTAGCCAAGTATTCGCGACGAACTGCGGCAATTCTCTCCTGAAATACCCTATATGCCTCAGTATGAGTCATCACGGACTTTGACGATTGATCATTCAGAGATTTTAATGACCCGAAAGATGCTCAGCACCGAACGCGCTGCTTATCCACTGTCAGGCAACGAAGCTACTTACGCAGAGGCGATGCATGTCCACCGAGGAAACGAACGCGAAGGTCGTCACAATGGACGATTGGTATAAATGCCGGCTTGATCGCAAAACGCTTAAGGCGCTCACGCGAAGAAGCGACAAGGAAGCGCTGCTGCACTTCATCGGTTTCATGGCATTGGTCGTCGGAAGCGGAGCCGTTGCTTGGCTTTCGCTCGGTACATGGTGGTGCATTCCGGCATTTCTCCTCTACGGAACGATCTACGCGTTCGCAGAGGCGATCGAGCACGAACTACGTCATCGCACGCCGTTCAAAACGGAATGGCTCAACGAAGCTGTCCACTGGTTGATTTGCTTTATGACCTGGCGCGAGCAGATCTACAGCCGCTGGTCGCACGCACAGCATCACACCTATACCCACTTGACGGCGACGGTGCCGTCGGACGTCGAACTCGCCGTGAAACGGCCACCCAACTACCTCAAGCTTGCGACCGACTTTCTGCGCGTATCGCACGGCATTCACCACCTCGGCAATATCGTTGTGCACAGCTTCGGCGTGATAGCAGCGAGCGCGAAAGCCGTCGTGCCGCCTAGCGAATACCGCGCGATGTGTCGCAATTCGCGAATTGTCCTCGCGCTGTATCTCGGCGTGATCGTATGGGCGATCGCGGCGCATTCGTGGCTTCCGGTTGTCTTCCTGTTGCTGCCGCGATCCTACGGAGCGTGGCTTCACGAGTTGCTGGCGATCACACAGCACACAGGCCTGCGCGAGAACGAGCTCGACCATCGCTTTTCGACGCGCACCCTAAAGCTCAACCCTTTCCTACAGTTCCTCTACTGGAACATGAACTATCACGTCGAACATCACATGTTCCCCAACGTACCGTTTCATGCGCTGCCACGACTGCGTGGAGCGATCGAAGCCGAATTGCCAGCAGCCTACGACGGGCTCATCAGCGCCTGGCGCGAAATCATTTACGTGTTCGCCGTACAGCGCCGCGACCCGGAATACATGGTGACGCCCGACGTGCCGGGCGACACTCGGCAAGCGTGTGCAACGCGACCCAAAACCGTACCGATCGCGGCGCACGGCCGCTAACCGGTGCGAAAGCGTAACCAAGCGCGACAAGAGGAGACGGTTATGACAGTTCTGCAATGGCATCGTGTGTGCGGCTGCGACGAAATCGACGAGGAAGATGTTGTGGAGTTCAGCCATGAAGGCAAGCTCTACGCGATCTATCACACGCCCAGCGGCTTCTACGCATCGGCCGGCCACTGCACACACGAGACAGCGCGGCTTACCGAAGGGCTCGTGTTCGGCGAAATCATCGAATGTCCGATGCATATGGGCCGCTTCCACATCCCAACAGGCGCGGCAAAGGGCGCTCCTGTCTGCGTCAACCTGGTCACACACCCGGTGAAGATCGAGGACGGGCAGGTCTTCATCGGGCTATCGTCGGACTGAGCACCCGTCAGCGCGACGGTGCCCTTCGTTATGCGGTACGTCGCAGCCCACAATCGAACAGAAATCTGGAGACAGCTATGACATTCCCGTTTCGCAAGGCGCTGCGTCTTGCCGTCGCGGCCTTCTATTTGGGCGTCTGCGGCGGTGCCTACGCCGGTCCGACTGCCCACTTCGATTTCATCAGCCACGCGCCGGATTCGGACGCATGGTGGAACACCGTGAAGAACGGGATCAAGGAAGCTGACGACGATTTCGACGTCCAAACCGATTACCGTAATCCGCCGAACGGCGACCTTGCCGACATGGTGCAGTTGGTCAATCAGGCGGCGGCGCGGGGCTACGACGGTGTCGTGACGACGATCGCGGATTTCGATCTGCTAAAGAGCTCGATCTCGCGGCTGAAGGCGAAGAACATTCCCTTCATCACGGCCAACACGGGAACGGAGCAGCAAAGCGCGGAGCTCGGCGCGCTCATGCATGTGGGGCAGCCCGAATACCTTGCCGGCAAAGAAGCGGGGCTGCGTGCGAAAGCCGACGGCGTGAAGACATTCTTATGCGTCGACCACTACGTGACCAATCCGCTTTCGTTCGAACGCTGCCGCGGATTTGCCGACGCGATCGGCGCCAATATGAAGGTGTCAGTGCTCGACTCGGGCACGGACCCGACCGGCATCGAGTCGAAAGTGAGTGCTTATCTGCGGACGCATCCGGATACCCAAGCGGTATTGACGCTCGGCCCGACTTCCGCCGACCCGACGATCCGCGCCGTACACAAGCTCGGCCTGGCCGGCAAGATTTGGTTCGCGACGTTCGACATCGATTCCGATGTGGCTAAGGCGATCAAGGACGGGACGATCAAGTTCTGTACCGATCAACAGCCGTACCTGCAGGGCTATATCCCGGTCGCGATGCTCGCCATCATGCACCGGAACCACAACACGGACGTGGAGCAGGCGAAGGCAGAATTGCAGAAGAACCCGAAGTTTATGAAGCGTCTTCAGGACTACGGGCTCAAACCCGTCTACGAGGCGCGCAATGTCAGTTCGGGGCCGGGGTTCATCACACCGCAAAACATCGAGCGTGTGTCGGCGCTCGCGGGACGCTACCGCTAAATGCGGCGATGAGGCGGGCAATGGATACGATGGAATCAATGGTCATCGTCGGAGCGGGCCAATGTGGGGCGCGCGCGGCTCAAGCCCTACGGCGCCACGGTTGGGGCGGCTCTATCGTTCTTCTCGGCGAGGAACAGGAGGCACCGTACGAGCGCCCGCCTTTATCGAAGCAAGTGTTGATGGGCCATAAGACAACGCAGCAATGCGCATTATTCGACGAAGCCTTCTTTCAAGAGCAACGCATCAGTGTGCAATTGGGTACGCCAGTGGCAGGCGTCGATCGTTTACGCCGACATATCACGATGGCGGATGGCCGCACGTTTCAGTACCACCGCCTGTTGCTCGCCACAGGGGCGCAGCCCCGCAAGCTCGCCATCCCCGGCGCGACACTGTCCGGCGTTCATGTCTTGCGGGACACGAGCGATGCCCAAGCAATTGCGTCGACGCTAGCCCCTGGGCGACGCATCGCCGTGATCGGCGCCGGCTTCATTGGCATGGAAGTGGCGGCTAGTGCGATCGCGCAGGGATGTGAAGTGGTGGTGCTCGAAGCTGGGCCCCGCCCATTAATGCGCGCAGTGCCTGAAGCCGTGGCGAGTTGTCTTGCGCAGAAACATCTCCAAAAGGGCGTGCATCTGCGCTGCAGTGTTCGGATCGAGCGAATAGTCGGCACCAACCACGTGACGGGTGTTCTGCTGGGCGATGGAACCACCGTGAATTGCGATGCGGTTGTCGTGGGGATAGGCGTGACACCGCGCATCGCACTCGCGCAAGCAAGTGGGCTCGAAATCGATAACGGCATCGCCGTTGACGAGACATTGCGGACGAGCGATCCCCGCATCTTCGCAGCCGGCGACGTTTGCTCCTTCATTCACCCGCTCTTCGGTCGCCGTATGCGGCTTGAGAGTTGGAAAAATGCAGAGGACCAGGCAGACGTGGCCGCTCGCAACATGCTCGGTGCGAACCAGGCATACACGGCTGTTCCCTGGTTTTGGTCGGATCAATATGAATTGACTACACAAATCGCCGGCATGCCGATGCTCGGAGCCCGCACTGCAGTGCGTGAGATCAGTACGGACTCTCGGATCTTCTTCGCGATCGACGAACATGGGGTGGTAATCGGAGCAAGCGGCGTGGGGCATGTCGCCGAAATCGGGCGCGAGGTGCGAATTGGGCAAGAACTGATCGCCAGGCGCGTGCGTGTCGAGCCCATGCGCCTCGCCGATCGAGCCGTCAAACTGAAATCCCTACTCGCATCGGAGCATGCATGAGCCAGCGCTTACTCGTGTTTCAGTCGCTCTGGGCGATGGAGCGCCGCCATACCGACGGTTACGAGCGCTCGCTCGAAGAGAACGTGAGCATGACCGCCGAAGCAGGATTCGACGGAGTCAGCGCGCACTATACGAACCGGGGGGACGTGCGACGTCTCGCCGAACTGCGCCGCACGTATGGACTCGAAGCGGAGGGACAGTGCTTTCCCCAAACCGTTGATGATCTGCAACCCGTGCTCGAACACGCGGTTGAATTCGGTGTTCATCACATCGACCTCCAGCCCGACGTACGCCCTCGCACCCTTGCCGAGGCGTTAGCACTGATCGATGGGTGGTCACGTTTGGCTGAGCAGGTCGACTTCCCGGTTCTCATCGAAACGCACAGGGACCGGATGACCACCGATTTGCATTTCACGCTGGACCTGCTCGATGAGCGTCCGCATCTCAGGTTGGTTGGTGACCTCTCGCACTACCTGGTGGCACGAGAGTTCGCATGGCCGGTGTCGGATGAGAATCACGCGCAGATGCATCGTATCCTCGATCACGCTTGGGCATTTCACGGACGCGTCGCTAGTAGAGAGCAAGTTCAAATCGAGCTGTCGTTCGCCCCACACCGAAAATGGGTCGACTTGTTTCTCGATTGGTGGCGTTACGGCTTTGCCTCATGGCGCCGACGCGCAAGCGTGCATGACACACTCGCATTTACCTGCGAACTCGGGCCGCAGCCGTATGCCATCATCGGCCCCGATGGCAACGATACGACAGATCGCTGGGCCGAATCGCTCTTGTTGAGAGATTGGGTCCGTGAGCTGTGGGATGCAGGCGAGCCCGCAGCGCCGAAAGCTTGGACATGAACCCAGCACCGAAGTCCGGATTCGGCTCGGAGCCGATCCGGACATTCATGTCACGGATTTCCCATCCGACGTATCGGGTGCCAAAGTGCGGATTGCATTTCAGTCAAGCTCGCCTTCACGCTCGAGATCACGTTCGAAATCAAGCAGCGATCGCCCGAGCCGTTCAACGAGATCGTCGATTTCCGGGTCCGTGATGATCAGCGGTGGCGCAATCAGCTGGATATCTCCGAACTGCCCGCGGTTGGCACGCCGGTTGTAAAGCGCTATGCCGTGCGCGAGTCCGTAGTTCGTCAGGCGGGCCGGCGCATTCATCGCCGGCGGGAGCTGACGACGAGTCTCTTTGTCTGCAACGAGTTCGATTGCCATGAGCAAGCCCTTGCCACGCACGTCTCCGACGAGGCGGCTGACCTGCAGCCGATAGGTCAGCGGCGCAGAAACTTTCGGCATCGGCTTGAACATCGGGCCGTAGATCGACTCGGTGAACGAGTCGCCCGTGATGGCCATAGCGCCCATGGTCGAGCCGTGGTAGCTCGGGTCGCGTGAAATCACCTTCCAGCGAGTCGGCTGTCCGCAGGCGAGCGCATATTGCCTTGCAAGCTTGAGGGCCGCCTCGTTGGCCTCCGAACCTCCCGAGACGAAGAACGCGCGATCGAAACCATCCCCGGCGAGTTCAGTGACCTTGCCGGCCAGGCGGACGTTCTGCTCGCTCTCGAAGAAGCGCGGATACGCAAAGGTGACGCGGTGAGCCTGCTCCGCCATCGCGGCAACGACACGAGGATTCGAGTGCCCCAGGTTGCTCACAACTGCGCCCGACGTTGCGTCCAGATAGCGGGTGCCACGCTCGTCGTACAGGTGGACACCTTCACCGCGCGCGATGCGCGGAGGACGCACCGCGCCCTTCGGAAGGTAGAAACTCATCACGCTTCCACCGCAAGGCGTGTCTCCTACGAGACGTTTTCCAGCCGTATCTTCCACTTCAGTTCACCTCTCCACTATGTATTGCCTGTACGACGACAGCCATTGCTTTCAGGCGAGGACGCCCGCGTAGCGCTCGAGAAACTTCTCGAAGGCTGATAGCAGTCGGCCGATCTCTACCCGAGTTCGTGAACCGCACCGCGTCGACCGCGGGAAAGCGATCGCAGATCAGACGCGCAAGCTCCGACTCCAGCAGGTTATGTCCACTCAGATTGATCCCGGCATCGAGCGCGCGATCGATGGCCTGCCTGATCAGGGGGTTCGAGTGTCCATAGAGACCTGCCGTGAACTCCGCGATGAAGTCGATATATTCGTGCCCGTCCGCATCCCAGAGACGGCAACCCTCGCCACGAGCGATCGCGAGCGGAAATAGTTCCGGTCTCAACAAGGAAAGAATCATTGCTGCAGCGATCGAGCAGATCGATCGCAACGGGCTCATGGGATTCAGCTTGCGCGACGTGGCGCGATCGCTTGGCGTCTATCCGTCCGCGGTGTACTGGCACGTTGCGGCGCGTGACGACCTGCTCGCGTCGGTTGTCGAAGCCACCATGGCCGACGTTGCGCCCGAACCCGGCAACATATCGTGGCAAGACTGGCTCAGGGATTTGTTTTCCCGGTGCCGCGAGGTGATCCGTCGACACCCGCACGTTGCGCCGCTCCTTGGCGGGCACCTCGTCGCCAACGCAAGCTTGAGCCCCGGCATGATCGACAGGATTCTTACTGTGCTTGTTGCGGCCGGGTTCAAGGATGATCAGATTGTTGACATGTATAACGTGGTTATCGCAACGATGGTCGGCTTTTCGACGCTTGAATTCGCATCCATGCCGACGGACGATCCCGCGGGATGGGCAGCGCAACTGCAAGAGAAGGTGAACTCGATCCGGGCGCTCGAATTTCCGACGCTGGCGAGGTACCTGCCGGCGATGGCAAACAGGTCGTTTATCGTTCGTTGGCAGAACGGCACGGACGCAGCCATGGACTCCAGTTTCAGGGCATATGTCGAGACCGCTATTGCTGGCATGGAGTGCGCGCTGGCGCGTGCCCGATGACGGATCAAGGTCGGCCAGTGAGGCAGGTGATTCGCCCACTGAGCAAATTGGCGGGGATGCGTACCCTTGGCATCCCCGAAGAGGCTGCACTGATTGACCGCCGGTCTTACTCGGTTACGGAAATGCTTTCGCACCAAGCAGAGCAGCCACCGCGAAGCCGGAAACGTTCGTCTCCTCGTCAGGCGAACCGGGGTAGTCGTACAACCCGTGCGAAGTCGTGTCCAACACGTTATTGACGATCCACGGCAGCGTCGTTGACGGCGGTTGGATCCCCAGCGTACCGGCACCCAGCAGCAAGATCACATTGCTTAGCGCATAGGCGGGGTCGGTCGAAGGCGAATTGATGCTACCGTCGGCATGCGTCTGGTTGATGAGCCACTGGACCGAGCTTGCACTTTGTGTGTTCGAGCCGAACACCCACGGCAGATAACCTTGCGGGAAGATGGTGTCGATTCCCAAGTCTGCATCCAGAGGACTGTCTGGATCGCGCCCAACTGCATACCGTTGCGCGCTTGTCAGATAGAACTGGGTCGGTGAGTTCGCTCGGAGGAACTGCGCCTTTGCTGCGTACTGCGGGTTGTCAGGGAACAGCAACGCGCCGCCATTCATGCCAAGGTACACATCGCCTTGATCGGCCGCGTACTCGTAAGGCCAGAATGTCCAGGTCGTGCTTCCTGTTGCCTGTTGCCACGAGCTACCCGAAAAACCGCTGGGGTTGATGTTGTGAGCCAGAACAAAATCAAGCGCTGCCCGTGCGTTGGCCCCGTACTGGGTGACGAGCGCTGTGCTGCCGGTCAGTTGGCGGTCTCGGTACAGGAGATAGACAAACAGGGCAGAGGTTGCGTCCACGCCACGAACATCCGCGACGCCCGGGCCCGGGGAGGTGGGCACCGGGTTATACGGCGGGTTCATCGAATAGGCGTAACGCCAGCTTCCCTTCCATGTGGGGTCCACCATCTCTTCACGGGCAGCGAGCCATGCGATACCTTTTTCCAGGCCCGTCAGGTATTTTCCGTCCCGTGTCGCCTCGTATGCCGCAGCAAGACCGATCAATGCATACTCCATATTGGAGTCTTCGTTCGCAGTGGCGCTGCCGGCTTCATCCGGAATTGCACCGTTCACGTCTTGCTGCGCCAGGATGAAATCCGCTATTTGCAAAGCCAAGGTGCGTTGCTGATCGCCCCCGGTGGTTGAAGTTGTCGTTGACGTTGAGTTTGTCGAAGTCGAGGTGGAAGTCGTGCGATGGTTGCCACCTTGTGCATGCTGAGTCGCGCCCAGCGGATCCGTGCCTGAACCTCCCCCGCAACCTGCAACCGTTATTGCACTAGCGACGAATAAAACCGACGATATGATGTTTAGATTCCTTATTAGCAAAGCCATGGTATTAAGTAGGTTGATCTTTAACAGAAACGAATTACAAAAATCCCCCATCAGAGCGCAACTGAGAGCGCTCTGTAGCATTTGGCACGGCGGGCCACTCGATGATTCGAGCCCGACCATTGCCATGCGGCACACCGAGATGGGAACGCTGGGAAATTAAACGGATACTGCTGAATGAGCGCCCTTTTAAGGGCTTATTTAAACCTTGTGGGGGCTTTCGGCTTACCGTTGTTTCGTATGACAACAGCCCACCGGCGAATTGAACAATTGATCAAAGGAGCCCGTGTGGGTGGCTCGTTCATTCGCCGCGGTAATATTAACTGTTTGAATTTTCTCAGTCCCGTAAGAATTTGTAACGCCCGTTAAAACACAAGGGCGCTACGAGCATTGGTCACTTGCGTTACGCCTGGGAATCCTACGCCGCACGCCGATTATCTTCACACAAAATAGCGCTGAAAAATTCGCCAATGATTCGGTTATCCGCGAGCCGCGTTTATCTCCGTTTTCGCAAGCACACAGCTAACGATTCTTAGGCGGCTAACGCGCAAGCAAGTCCACGTGACGGGCAGGCGAGAGTTGTTGAGAACCGGCGAGACCGCGTGAAAAGCTTGACTGGCGGAGAGAGGGGCAGCCAAGGACTGCCCGGGAAGCCCCCAACGGAACGCCCGCTACCTATTCAGTATGACTCCCGTGCGGTGAGGCTGGCCTGCCGTGAGGAATCAAACGCGGATTAGCATTGCTGCCAGAGCCGCACGGTGTGGGCAAAGCCACACCCGGCGATTGCCACTCGGAGGCCAGCATGGAAGACGATAGCACGCTGTATGTCGGTCTGGATGTCCATAAGGACTCGATCACGGTCGCCTATTCGCTCGGCGTGGGCGAGGTCGAATTGCTCGGCAAGATCGGTACGGCCAAGACGGATATCGATCGCCTGTGCAAGCGCCTACAGTCGAAGGCGCGACGCATCCGCATCGTCTACGAGGCAGGCCCATGCGGCTACGGACTGTACCGTCAGCTTGGGCAGAAGGGATTCGACTGCATGGTGTGCGCACCTCAAGGCCTTTCTACTCTCGCACGGTGTGCGCTATACAGGCCGAGCCGACTGGGGGCCGGCGCATCGGCGCTGGCTGAGCACGTTTGCGTTCGACAGCGCATGGCAGCAACTGGCGTTCGAGGAACATCGGCGCACGATCGAGGACCGCCTTGCGCAATGCGATCGGCTGGAGGCCGTGTTGCGCGAGGCGGTCGTTGACTGGCGCTTTTATCCAGCCGTGCTGAGCCTGCAGACGATGCGCGGCGTGCAGTTCACCACGGCGGTGGGCATGCTCGCCGAACTGGGCGATCTGTCACGCTTCGCACACCCACGCCAGTTGATGGCCTGGCTGGGGGTGACGCCGTCCGAACACTCGTCGGGCGAGAAGCGCCGTCAGGGCAGCATCACCAAGAACGGCAACAGCTATGCGCGAAAGCTGCTCGTCGAAGCAGCCTGGAGCTACCAGCATCCGGCCCGCGTGAGTCCCGAGATCCAGCGCCGACACGAAGGCATTCCCAAGCCCATTGTCGATCGCGCCTGGGACGCGCAGGTGCGCCTGTGCCAACGCTATCGGAAGCTCGTCGCACGCGGCAAGCAAAAAACATCGCGGTCGTCGCGATCGCCCGCGAACTCAGCGGCTTCATCTGGGACATCAGCCGGCTCGCGATGTCGCTCGCCGTTCGGCCCGAGGCGTGCGCGGAGTGACGTAACGCCCGAGCCC
>CBJLAJ010000063.1:0-28745 GCA_966421005.1 uncultured Paraburkholderia sp. | reverse complement strand
GGGATCGGTCGCCATCGCACTGGTATGCCTCAAGCGAGGCGGCAAGTCACGTGCCCGACTCCGTGGGGCGATCCTGACTCAATACGCTGAAGAATGCCGCCGCCATGGCCGTCCGGGCGAAGTCCGGCAGGCTATCGTCGAGGCTTGTCTCCAGCTACGGATTTGAGATGGATTCAGTGGTAGCCTTGCAGGCTTGCGATGGGAATGAACGAGACCTTGAACTTGCGTCATTCCCAATCGAAGAGACTAGCGGAGCAGCAAAGACGCGTAGCATGAGCGGCCGATTGCCCGGGGCCGCGTCGATTGTGGAAAGGCGGGGCTTCGACGGATGATTGATGGGACAAACCACAGTGACGGAACAAAAAAGCGAACTCAGTCTCTCGCCCTCGGAAGAGTTTGTCCGACGCGCTACGAGGTTCTTGAGAGAAGTAAGTGGCTGGTGCCAAGACCATGGGCTGACGGTTGAAAACCGTGTGGTCAGTCTCAAAGAAGAACAAATCGCAGAGTACGACGCGCCGAGCCTTCACATATCAAAGGACGGCGTACTCCTGGCCAAGCTTCTGCCTGTCGGGTCAAAGATCATTGGCGCAAATGGAAGAGTTGATGTCGTCGGTCGCTTGACGAGGCATGCGCTTCTGCTATTTCTTGACAAAGAGCGGGCGTTTTCGGCATCGACTATTCCCGAGGCGAGAACCCGAACCTTCTCATCAACGTCCATGCGTTCTCGAGTCGGAGGAGATGGTTGGTACTGGATCGAGGCCAGGATCCGTCGGCCCAAGCGCGTTGACGAGAGCTTATTCCTCGATCTGCTCACCGATGTCTCCGATTATGAGTTTTGAGAATCCACTCGATCCAGTCTATAAGGCGTTTTCGATCGCTAGCGATTGCTTTTGGGTTGCCGCGCGTACGGTTCAGATCCAGCACGAAGAACTGATCTGCCGTACACAGTTCATCGGCGCTGCTCCCGAGGAAGCGAATGCTGCCTTGGAAAATGCAGCGAAACAAGCTGCAGACCTTGCCATATTGGCGCTCTTTGCAACGTTCGAGCGGTTTGTCATCGAACACCTCCAGTCGGCGAACCGATTGCTCGCTGCAGGATACCCGAAGGAGTATGCGGCGAAGCTGGCAGAGAAATTTGAAAGTGAAGTCGAGTACTGGCGGTTTGCGGAAGTCCTCAACCTTTTCAAAGGCGAGGTCGACGCCGATCTCATTGGGCAGGTGAAGCAAATCAAGCAATATCGTGATTGGATCGCTCACCAAAATCCGAACAAACCAACTCCGACACAGGCCACGCCCGCGACCACCTTTGACGTCTTGACCCAGATGATTGAGCAAATCCGCGCGACCCACGCATCGCCTACTGAGGAACAGGAAGCATCGAATCTGGCGGCGCTGGAGCCGGCAGGATAGTCGTGAGCGCCTCGATCTTCAGCGAAATCAATGTCTCCAACGTCATTCACCATCCGCGCGCTTGCTCCTGCCGACGTTTCATCGTGGCGTTCGTTAAGGCATGCGCTTTGGCCACATGCAAGTGCAGATGATCACGCACGCGAGACCGAACAGTTGCTTGCCGAACCCTTTCGTTATGCGATGGTTATCGCCGTTTCATTCAAAGGCGAAGCGCTCGGTTTCGCTGAAGCCGCGGTGCGACACGACTATGTCAACGGCTGCGATAATTCACCGGTCCTTTTTCTCGAAGGCATTTATGTAGTACCGGACATGCGTCGCCAAGGGATCGCCAGAGCGTTGTGTGCAGCGATCGAGCAATGGGGTGCATCACATGGATGCGCGGAATTTGCCTCCGATAGCGCGATCGATAACGTCGATGGGCAGGCGCTACACCGTGCACTGGGCTTTGACGAAACCGAGCGTGTCGTGTTTTTCCGGAAGCGTTCTTTAGGTGGCGCGATCTCTCGTTAAGATTCGCGCCGTCCCCGCGGTCTCGTCCCTTCCTCAATCACCGCAGCAAGCCGCTGCGCGGCCGCCGTCATCTGCGTGTGATTGAACCCGCCGAATCCCAGAATCAACCCCGGCCTCCCTGTCCCCGGCGCAAACATCGGCGATACCGCGCGTACTGCGACGCCCATCGCCGCAGCCAGATCGGCCACTTTCCGATCGTCGATACCTTTCGCGAGCCAAAGCACGAGATGCATACCCTGATCGCCAGGTTCCACCCAAGCCACATCTTTCGATAGCAAGGTTTCGAGCGTCTCAATCAATTTCAGACGATGGTCCGCATACACGTTGCGAACTTTCCGAATATGGCGGTCCAAATGCCCCTCGGCCATGAATGCCGCAAGCATATGCTGATCGGCATTGGGTGGATGACGATCCATCAGCACGCGCGCACCGCAGAACGCATCCACCAGATCGTTGGGCACAATGACATACCCCAACCGCAACGACGGAAACAGAATCTTGCTGAACGTCCCGAGATAGATCACACGTTCCGGATCGAGGCCCTGTAGCGATGGAAACGGGTAACCCTGGTATCGGAGCTCGCTGTCGTAGTCGTCCTCCACAATCCAAGCCTGGTTCGCACGCGCCCAGGCGAGCAACGCGTTGCGTCGCGCCATGCTCATCGGCATACCCAGCGGATATTGATGCGATGGCGTCACAAAAGCGGCCCGTGCGTGCGGCGCCTGACGGATTCCCGCTTCGATATCCATGCCTTCGGCATCGACCGGTACCCGGACCATCGTGTCGCGATGTCCCGTGTTTTCGAGTACGGCGGTGACACCGCGATAGGCGGGGTTTTCCACCCAGACTATATCGTGTGAACCCAGCAACACCTGTGACGCCAGGAAAAGCCCCTGCTGCGTTCCGCTGGTCACGATCACGTGATTCGGTTCGCAATGCACCGAGCGCGACTTGCGCACATACTCGGCAATCGCTTCGCGCAGCGGTAGTGCGCCGAGCGGATCGGCGTATCCGGCCGGCGCGCCGGGCCCGCGAGCGCGCAGACGGTTGCCGAGCCGGCGCCAGATGTCAGCCGGCGCAGTCATCCCGATAGGAACCGAAATCGCAAACGGTACGGCCGGAAGCGGCCTGAATTCGCGCGCGACCTGCGCGAACCCCGCTGCCGGTTCGGGCAAGACGGTGCGCGCCGGACGTGGCGCGTGGGCTCTGCGCGGCTTGTTGACGCGCGGCGGTTCGGCCAGCGCTTGTGCAACGCGCGTGACGGCGCGGCCCTTCGATTCGAGAAAGCCTTCCGCGATCAACTGCTCATAGGCCTCCGTCACCGTGCCACGCGCGACGCCCAGCGACGCCGATATCGTGCGCGTGGATGGCAGCGCCTCGCCTGGACGGATATCGCCTTTGCGAACTGCATCTCTCAACGCCTGAGCCACCTGCCGGCTCAGGTTCCCCGCGGAGCGGTCCAATGTGCCGATCGACGGAATCTCCGCGACACGTGCTGTTCTCGCAATGATTCTGGCCCGGCAGAAAAGTTCAAAACTGGACCTGTAGAATAATCCAGTTTCCCGGCACACTTGGTTCGGTCGAAGCGCAACACGGTAAGCAGGCAAGCTTGCTCAGCCACGGGAACCGATATGTACATACCAGCCGATTTCAATGAATCGCGGATCGAAAATCTGCATGACTGCATCGTGCAACATCCGTTCGGCACGCTGATCACACATGGCAAGAGTGGACTGGATGCCAACCATATCCCGTTCGAACTGGCGGCTGGCGAAGGCGAGCGAGGCGTCTTGCGCGCACATGTCGCGCGCGCCAATCCCGTATGGCAGGACATCGCCAACGGCGACGAAGTGCTCGTGGTTTTTCGTGCCGGCGACGCGTATATCTCGCCAAACTGGTATCCGAGCAAACACGAATTCCACAAGCAGGTGCCGACCTGGAATTACATCGTCGTGCATGCCCACGGGCGTATCAGCGTCCATGACGACGAGCGATACGTGCGCGGTGTGGTCGCGAGACTGACCCGCACGCACGAGGCATCGCAACCCGAGCCCTGGAAGATGTCGGATGCACCGGCGGACTATATCGACACAATGCTCCAGTCGATCGTCGGTCTGCAAATCGATATCACTCGGCTGATCGGCAAAAGCAAGCTGGGCCAGAACAAGGCATCGCGCGATATCCGCGGTGCAGCCGTTGCGCTGCAGGCGCGCGGGGATACCGCGATTGGCGATGCCATGCTCGCCGAGGCGGAAAAAAAGGCCTGACATGTCCACAACGTCGTTCTTCTCGGCCGACCTGCTGCTCGCGTACACCGCGTACTTCATCGGCACCGCCAGCCCCGGACCGAGCAATCTGGCAATCATGTCCATCGCGGCCAATCATGGTCGAAAGTCCGCGCTGGCATTCGCGGCAGGGGTCGTTTCCGGGTCGATGTTCTGGGCGACCGTCGCAAAACTCGGGGTATCGGCGGCGCTGATCGCCTATTCGCAATTCATCGTTGCGGTCAAAATATTTGGCGGCCTTTACCTGCTCTGGCTGGCTTTCAAATCAGGACGCACCGCGCTCGCGCCGGCAGCGGCAGCATCGAGGAAAGCGGACCGGCCGGAGACGTTGAAAGGCTTATATGTCCGAGGCGCATTGCTGCATTCAACCAATCCGAAGGCGGTACTCGTGTGGGTATCGATCGTTGCGCTTTCATCGAACGGGTCGGGGTCCACCCATAACGCGGTGATCCCCGGTTGCGCTGTCATCGGATCGCTCGTGTTCAGTGGGTACGCGTTCTTCTTTTCCATGGATTCGGCTCGCCGGCTCTATATGAAGACCCGCCGCGTATTGGAAGGATGTCTTGCTGTCGCGTTCGGCGCCGCAGGCATCCGGCTGCTTGCCTGGCCTTCGAAATAACGGAAGCTACGACTGCTCGACGCGTACCTCGACGGCATCCTTCTGTACCGTCAGTCGCGTGCGCTGAAGCACCGCATCGTCAGGCGCGGTGCCGTCCGCGTTCAATCGCTTCACCTTGGTGAATATGACTGAAAAGCTATCCGGCGTGACGGTGGCTGAAGCATAGCCCTGCGCATCGTGATCTGCGTAACGCAGGTCGGGATTGTTCGTCGTCAGAAACATGTCGAACCTGGCGGGCGTGGAGACGAGTGCGGCAAGCGGCGTACCGCTCCATGCTCCTTTCATATAGGTATAGAACGACGTGCTGCTGATACCCGCACTGACAAAATCGACGATGACCGGCGTGCCCTTTGCTGGGTCGGGATCGTCCCGCACGACGCCACACTGAAACGCGTGCAGATCGCCCGTGATCGCGACGACGTTACGGATCTTGTTCTCGTCCAGGTATGAGAGCAGTTCGCGCTTGTGTGCCGGATAACCGTCCCACGCATCGCAATCGATGACGAGGCGCGCCGCGGGCGTCTGCGGCGCGCCGGGCATGACGGCCCATAGGCGGTTCAGCATCACCTCGTTGCCCCATACTTTCCAGACTGCCGGCGAATGTCTCATGGTGGTTTTCCACCACGCGGTTTGTTGCGGGCCGAGCATCGATGGGATGCGCCCGAGTTGTTCGGTATTGCGGATCTCAGCCCGATGTAGCACATCCTGCTCGACAAAATAGCGCGAACCGGCTGCGTCATCGCCGCGAATCGGGTCATGATGGCGGGCGCGCGCAACCGCAGCTTCACTGACGATGTGGTCGTCGCGATAGAGCCGCTCGTCCGTCATCACGAGATGCATCAGCGTCCCGAAACGGAAATCGCGGTAGATCCGAATGTTCGTGTAAGACAGATTGTCGGGTTCGAACCGGACATCGCTCCAATCCACGGGCATGTACTCGGCCCATGCGCGGCTTGCATTGCGGCGACGCGCCGTCTCGCGCCGTTCTTCGTTGTTGTAGACCTCGTGGTCCTGCCAGCAATCGTCGGAGAATTCATGGTCGTCCCAGATCGCAATCATGGGCAGGCGATGGTGCAGCGTCTGCAAGCGCGGGTCGGTACGATAGGTGCGATAGAGCAACCGGTAGTCTTCGAGCGAATCGGCGTAGCGGCTGCCGTCGGGCAGCGGTTTGCCATCGGGCAATCGCAGCGGGGGATGCATCGATTCGGTAGCATCGGCTTTCGCGCCGCCTACCGTTTCATAGATGTAATCGCCGACATGCACGACAAAATCGAGATCGCGCTCCGCGGCGATCAGGCTCATCGCCTGCCAGTGGTTCACGCTCCAATCCTGGCATGTGAGCCATGCGAAGCGCACCCGGTCATTGGCTTCGGAGAGTTCGGGAGCAGTGCGCGCTACGCCGGCGGGGCTGATATCGTCGTCGGCGACGAAACGGTAGTGATAGGCCGTCTTCGGCCTGAGCGCCATCACCTTCGCTCTCACGGTGAAGTCGTAGGCCGCCAGCGCCCTGAGCGGCACGCTGGCAACGAGCGTCGAAAAGTCCGCCTGTGTCGAAACCTCGAGCCGCAAACGTACCGCACGCGCCACGCGTTGCGTGCTGCGCTGCGTGTCATCGTCGCCCTCGGGCACGCAGCGCGTCCAGAATACGATCGAGCGATCCCGCGGATCGCCGCTCGCGACGCCCTGAGCAAACCGATAGCGATGCTTGCGTGTGTCTTCCTCGGCCTTGACCGGCTGCGGCGCGAGCAGCACGCCGCTCGCGGCCGCAACCGTGAAAAAGGCAGATGACTTGAGGAAATGGCGGCGATCCATCGATCCTCCCTATCGATCGACGAGACCACCGCGACACGTTACTCCCGCAAAGCCGTGCGAGTCCGCTCTCGATCGAGCGCATGCTCTCAGTGTTCGAGCGGCGTTGTCAGCTCGGTATCGCTCGTATCGACGACAAACACCGCGAGAAGTTTGGCGGGCTTCGTTTGACTGGCATTGGCGCTGACACTGTGGCGGTCGCCCGGCAACTCCGAGAAGTTCTGTCCGGCCTTGTATACGGTCACCGGCCCGTCGTTGACCTGACTCCGGATCGCGCCCTCGAGCACGGTTGCATAGATGAACGCCGATTTGGGATGCATGTGGCCGGGCGAGTAGCCGCCAGGGCCATACTCGACGAGCACGCCCTTGACGCTTTTGCCTGGAACATTCGGCAGTTCGTGCTGATAGACGAGGGTCACCTTGGCGTTTTTCGCTTGTGGCGTTTCGGCGAAGGCGTTGCCAAACGGCAGGGCCGCGACAAGCATCGTAAAGAGGATGCGTTTCATGAAGATCCTTATTTCTGGTTGGCGGGTGCGGCGTCGATCAGGCATTGGCCTTTGCGCGAGCGATCCATTCGTCCAGGCGGATGCGGCCGAGGCGCGCCTCGCCCAGCGGAACGAGCGAACGCTGTTCGACGCGGCCGCCAAAGTATCGCGCTTCGGGGTCGCAGATGACTTCGCGCGGGTCGCCGATTCCCAACAGATAACGGGCGACGATTTCATTGAACGGCGCGCTGTCCGGCCCCGCGATCTCGACGATGCCGTTGCGCGGCTGTGCAAGCGCGACCTCGGCAACGAAGGCTGCGACATCGTCAGCCGCGATGGGCTGAAAGAGACCCGGCGGCAGTCGGACGGCATTGCCGTCGGTGCTTGCCGCGGCGATGCCGCCAAGGAATTCCATGAATTGGGTCGAACGAATGATGGTGTACGGAATCCCCGAGCTTTCGACCAGTTTCTCTTGCGCCACCTTGGCGCGGAAATACCCGTTGTCTGGCGTCCGATCGGTACCGACGATCGACAGTGCAACATGGTGCCGGATACCGGCCGCCGCTTCCGCAGCGTGTAGATTGCGGCCCGACGTTTTGAAAAACTGCAGCACTGCGTTGTCTTCGAACGAAGGCGAGTTGGCGAGATTGACGACTACGCGTGCGCCGGCAAGGGCTTGCTCGAGTCCTTCTCCGGTGAGCGTATTGACGCCGCCCTGGGGCGATGCGGCGACGACTTCGTGGCCGCCCTGGCGGAGAATCTCAACAGTCTTCGAGCCGATCAGGCCGGTACCACCAATGACGACGATCTTCATGATTTACGCTCCAGAGGTCATGAGCGGCAACGCGCCGCACGAAGTCATCATAGGTTCCATGCGGACCGTTTCGGTAGACACGTGAACGGGCTCACGGTGTTGCTTCTTCGGAACCAATCGGCTTAGCGGCATCGCCAGACTCGACGAGCGCAACGACGTTCTCGATGCCTTGTCTCGCCATCTTGGCGTAGGGGCAAAATCGCTCGGTGTTGCGGACCAGTTCCTCAGCCGCAACGCGTTCGACGCCGGGTAGATGAACGCGTGTATGCGCGGTCAACAGGAATAGGCCGTCCATCGGATCGCGGCCGAAATCGACTGTGACATCGACAGCGGCACCCGGGATCGGAATGGCCGCCCGCGCGGCGAGCAGGCTCAGCGCGCCGTGAAAACAGGCCGCATAACCGGCTGCAAACAGTTGCTCGGGATTGGTCCCACCGCCAGGCCCGCCCAACGCCTTCGGCAGGCGCAGTTCGAGCGAGAGCTGACCGTCGTCGGATCGCGCAACGCCTGACGCGCGCCCGTGACGAGCCTCGCCGCCCATGACGGTCACCGTCGTCGAATAGAGCGTCTGGGGTCCGTGTCCGTGATACTTGTCGAGCAGGGTGAGCGGGGGTGGGCGCAGAGTGGTCTTTCGTTTCATCGCCTGGCTTCGATTTGTCGAGTGGCTTGCGAACGTGCTAGGCCACGAACGCAGTGCGCCGCGTCAATCGACGACGGCAACGATATTGACGGTCCCTTGCCTGGCCATTTTGGCGTACGGGCACAAGCGTTCGGCGTTCCGGACCAGTTCTTCCGCAACGCGCCGCTCCACGTCGGGCATCTTGACTCGGACATCGATGACGAGCGCATAACCGCCGTCCATCGGATCGCGGCCGAACGAAACTTCCACCTCGACGACGATACCGTCGATCTCCATCCCGGCGCGTTTTCCAAGCAGGTTCAGCGCGCCATGAAAGCACCCGGCAAAACCCGCGGCAAACAACTGCTCAGGATTGGTCCCGTTACCCGGTCCGCCGAATTCAGCGGGAAGCCTCAGATCGACGACGAGGTTGCCGTCATCCGAGCGGGCCACGCCGGATGCCCGACCGTGTCCTGTCTCGCCACCCGAAACTGTGACGGTCGTCGTATACAGGGGCTGAAAATCGCGCCCTCGATACCGGTCGAGCAGCGAAAGCGGAGGGGCGTGCAGCTTGTCGTCGTCCATGGTCTGTTCTCGAGCTCCGTGTGCTTATGGCCACGGCGCTTTCCGGGTCCAATGCCGCAGCTACGGCGTTTCAATGGTAGGAGGCCAATGTGGCCTGCGGTAGCGCCGCCGCGGGACGCACGGTGTTTCCTGTTTGGCACCAATCGGATCTCGAACTCAGTCTTTCCAATGGACGAAACGCTTAAAGAAATCGAGACGGATGGCCGCGAAAGCGGTCGCCGGTGCGCGCGCGGAGTCCCCCGTGGTTACGTAGATACACTCGGAATCGCGCCGAAAATGGTGCTGAGCGGCGCCGTCGCATCGGTTCCATCTGTCCTACACTGCTAAGCCTTTCACGTGAAAGGCACAACGTCGGTTGAGGGGCGGAGACATCGAGGATGGATCGATTGAATACTTCGGAGCATGGCTTTCGCGTTGGCTTGCCCAATCGCACCGATGATTTGTCTAATTGTTTTGCGACGAGCTACGCAGGCATCATTGCATTCGTCGCTGTCGCAACGGAGGGAAGCTTCGCCAAAGCCGGCGAGCGCCTGGGCATCGGGCGATCCGCTGTTTGCCGAAGCGTTCAGAAACTCGAGACGCAACTGAGTACGCGCCTCTTTCTGCGCACGACGCGAACGACGCATCTGACGCTGGAGGGCGAGCGGTTCTTCGAGAACTGCAACCAGGGTGTCACCCGCATCGTCGAGGCAATGAACGAGATGCTGGACCTTCGACAAGGTCCGCCGCGTGGCTCGCTTCGCATCAGCTCGACGGTGGGTTTCGGTAGAAGGGTAGTCGCTCCACTGCTGGACAAGTTCATGAAGACCTACCCCGAGATCTCCATCGAACTGCTGCTCGACGACCGGCCGACGGACTTCGTGTCGGAACAGATCGATGTGGCGTTTCGCGACGGGCGCATCGAGGACTCCAGCATCATCGCGAAACAGTTGATTCCGATGCAGATGGTCCTTTGTGCATCCGCGGCTTATGCGGAAAAACGTGGGCTGCCGTCGACGCTCGCTGAACTGAGCGAGCATGAGTGCATCAACTTCAAGGTTCCGGGCGGCCGTATCTTGGAATGGGAGTTCAAGGTCGACGGCCATATGCGAAAGTATCTGCCGAGTGCAAGATTGACGTTCAACGACGCCGATCTTGTATTGACGGCTGTGCTCGACGGTCGCGGAATCGCGCAGATGCCGGGGTATCAGGCGTGCGATTACCTGGCTCGCAAGGAACTCGTCATGGCGTTACGCGGGCATGTGCCGGATGACCGCGGCCACTATATCTGTTATCTCAGCCGGGAGCATTTGCCGTCGCGCATTCGCGTCTTCGTCGATTTCATGACGGACGAGATCCGCGCGCTCGATCTGCTTTGCCTTGGCGAATTCAATATAGAGTCCCTCCAACGCGACAACCGGGCGTGAGGCCGAACGCTTCGCCATTGGTGCCCACGCGGAAACGGTGAGTGTTCCGCTGCGTATCTACCGCCGCAAGACCCCCCCACCTACCATTCAGCCATCGCAATGCGACCTGCTGGGTGGTGTGCCATGGAATCCTCTTCTATCGCCAGGTTCGCGACTCCGCACGAGCGGGGTCGCGCCGAGTACGCCATAGAACCCGGTGCTCATCTCGTCAGTCAGCGCGAAGGCTACACGCACCACGGCATTTATGTGGGCCATGGGCAAGTCATTCACTACGGCGGCTTTCATGGCTCCTCGACAAGACGCCCCATCGAATACGTCGCGCTGCATCGCTTCGCGCAAGGAAGCGGGATCAGCGTTCGATCCGAACCCGATGCCGCGTATTCGGGAGCGGATGTCGTCGAAAGAGCCAGATCTCGCCTGGGCGAAGATGACTACCAGTTGCTGACGAACAACTGCGAACACTTCTGCACATGGTGCGTGTTGGGCAGAGGACGTAGCGAGCAGGTGCGCCGCTGCTTGAGAAATCCGTGGGAAGGCCTGAAGACGCTCGTCGCGCTCATGCGCGCGATGCGGGCGCTCGACGATGGCGAGCGTCGGCCCGATCGGGACATTCGATGCGGTTCACTGGCGGCGGCCCGTTGAGCATGAGGCGTCCCGGGTAATGCACGACGGTACCGGCGGGCTTTCTGTGAAGGTATCGGGTCAGTAACTTAGTACTACTAATGGACAAGACATGAACAGGCAGAATCCTTCCGAGGCTCCAGGGCCATTGACCGGTATCAGATTCGTCATTGGCACTTTCGCCGTGGCGCTCGCGACTTTCATGAATGTCCTGGATTCTTCGATCGCGAACGTCGCGATTCCGACGCTCTCGGGCAACCTCGGCGTATCGATCGACGAAGGTACGTGGGTGATCACGCTGTTCGCCGCGGCCAACGCCGTGTCGATTCCGCTGACGGGCTGGCTCACGCAGCGGTTCGGCCAGGTGAGGCTCTTCGTCGGGGCGATCTTGTTGTTCGTGCTGTCGTCCGCGGCATGCGGGCTCGCGCCGAATCTGTTTGCATTGCTTGCCGCTCGGATCGTGCAGGGCGCGGTTGCGGGACCGCTCGTGCCGCTTTCGCAGGCGCTCCTGCTTGGGTCGTTTCCGAAGGACAAGAGTTCCAATGCCCTGGCGCTATGGGCGATGACGGCAACCGTTGGACCGATCGCCGGCCCCGCGCTCGGCGGCTGGATCACCGACAGCTACAGCTGGTCGTGGATCTTCTATATCAATGTGCCGGTCGGCCTGTTCGCCGCTGGTGCGATCTGGGCGATCTATCGCGATCGCGAGACGCCGTCGCGTCGGCTGCCGATCGACACTGTCGGGTTGATCTCGCTGATCGTGTGGGTTGCGTCGCTTCAGATCATGCTCGACAAGGGCAAGGATCTCGACTGGTTCAATTCCCCGGTGATCTGGACGCTCACGGTGGTCGCCGCGGTCAGCTTCGTGTTCTTTCTGATCTGGGAGTTCACCGAGGACAAACCGATCGTGGATCTGCGCTTGTTCGCCGGACGAAACTTCGCGGGCGGCACCGTGGCGATTTCCGTGGCCTTCGCCATATTCTTCGCGAATCTGGTGGTCCTGCCGCAGTGGATTCAAGGTTATCTGGGCTACCGCGCGGTCGACGCCGGGCTCGTCACGGCACCGCTCGGCATCTTCTCCGTGATTCTGGCACCGGTGATGGGCAAGATCATGCCGCGCTCCGATATGCGGGTGCTCGCGACGCTGGCGTTCGCAGGCTTTGCCGGTGTGTTCCTGATGCGATCGCACTACACGACAGGCGTCGATCCCTACACGCTTGTGTTGCCCACACTGCTGCAAGGCATTCCCACCGCACTGTTCTTCACGCCGCTCACCGCCATCATCCTGTCGGGATTGCCGCCCGAAAAGATTCCCTCTGCCGCCGGGCTGTCCAACTTCGCGCGCATCTTTGCGGGTGCGGTGGGCACTTCATTGCTCAGCACCGGCTGGAATAACCGGACGATCCTTCACCACGAACGGCTCGCCGAACTGACGAGTGTCAACAACCCGACCTTCGTCGGGGCGATCGAGAGCCTGCAGACAACGCTCGGCTCGAACGCGCAGAAAGCCACGGCGTTCTTCGAATCGTCACTGAATGTTCAGGCATCGATGCTGGGACTGAACGACATCTTCTGGATATCGGCTGTGATTTTTGTCGCGATCATCCCGCTGATCTGGCTGACCCGGCCCGGCAAGGGTGCGGCCGCGGGCGCCGCGGGTGCGGGCGGTCATTGACAGGCGCTCGCCATACGCGTGGCGTCAATGTATGTCGACTTATAGGGCGGTTCGAAATGAAATCTCTGACTTGTGGATCAAGTACGCGTAGCGGAATGCTGAAGCGGTGTGCCGCGGCGGTCTTTGCCGTCGTATTGTCGGCCTGCGCCAACTATTCAGGTATCCATAGCGACAAACAGATCGCGAAGCCGCAACAGTTCGAGGCCACTCGCGCTTTGCCGTCCGAGCACGGCCGATGGCCTGCCGCCGATTGGGTCGATCAGTTTGGAGGCGCGCAGCTCAAGGCGCTGATTGCCGAAGCGCTCGCGGGCAGCCCGAGCGTTGCGCAGGCGCGGGCGCGCGTGAAGCAGGCGGAGGCCTTGGGCGAAACCGCGAGAGCGGCTACGCTGCTGCGCGTCGACGCAAATTACTCGCTCACGCGCCAGCAATACAGCAGCACGGCGATGATTCCGCCGCCGTTTGCGGGCTCGTGGCAGACGGAAAACAAGGGCCTTCTGAGTGCCTCGTTCGCTCTGGACCTGTGGGGCAAGAACCGGGAAGCGCTGAGGGCGGCTGTTTCGCAGGCCAGCGCCGCCAAGGCCGATGAGGAATTCGTCAAGCTCACGCTGAGCACGGCGATCGCGCGGACTTACAACCAATTTGCGCGCCTTTATGCACTGCGCGACATCGCCTTGCAGGAGGTCGCACGCCGCGAGCAGATCGATCGCGTGACGGCTGGCCGGATTGCCACGGGGCTCGACACGGAAGTCGAGCGCAAGACCGCGCAAGCGAACCTGGCGACGAGCCGCGCCAGCGTTACGAGGCTGGACGGCAGCATCCTGAGCACACGCTATCAATTGGCTGCGCTGATGGGGGCGGGGCCCGACCGCGGTCTTGCCATCGAGCAGCCGGCCGTCGGCCGCGGCGACGATGTACGGCTGCCGGACAATCTGCCGGCCGACCTCGTGAGCCGTCGGCCGGACATCGTGGCCGCGCGCTGGCGCGTCGATGCCATGACGCATGAAATCAAGGAGGCGAAAGCCGAGTTCTATCCAGACATCAATCTGAGTGCCGCGATCGGACTCGACGCGTTCGGGTTCGGCCGCTTTCTGACCGCTGCCAGCCGAACAGCTTCGGCGGGACCGGCCATCCATCTGCCCATCTTCGATGCCGGTGCGCTGCGCGCGCAATTGAAAGGCCGCTACGCCGAGTTCGATTACGCGGTGGCGGCCTATAACCAGGCGCTCGTGAACGCGCTGGCCGACATCGCGACGCAATTGGGACAGCTCCGATCGAGCGATGCTCAACTCGTCGACGCGCAAGTTGCGCGAGAGGCGGCGCAAAGCGCCGATCGACTCGCGATGCTGCAGTACAAGGCCGGTCTCGCCAATCAGTTGACCGTGCTCAATGCCGATGTCACCGCACTGAATGCCGATCAAGCCGTCGCCAACCTCGAGATGAACCGCCGCGACGAGCAGATTGCGCTCGCCTCGGCGCTGGGCGGCGGTTATGTCGACACCTCGACTGACGCAGCGCGTCGCATGGACGCTGATGCGCAACCCGAGTTGTCGTTGGCTCGCGCGCAACGGCCGACCCCCAACCCGTCAGGAGATTCGAAATGAGCGATACCATCACGCCGGGCCGAGAGTTCGCGGAGCGCACCCGCGAGAGCGGCAGCAACCGCAACGAAGGGAGTGCCGGCGGCGCGAAGGCCGCGGTGTCCAACGACAGCGCGGGATCGACGCCTCCTGGCCGCCGCAAGCGCTTGCTCGTGCTGCTGGCGGCGGCCCTTCTGGCCGGCGGCACTGCCTATGGCGCTTACTACTACACCTATAGCCGCTATCACGAGTCGACCGACGATGCCTATGTCAGCGGCAATCTCGTGCAATTGACGCCGCAGGTGAGCGGCACGGTGGTCGCCGTCAACGCCGACGACACGCAGATCGTGAAGGCCGGCGACGCCGTTGTCACGCTCGATCCGGCCGATTCGAGGAACGCGCTGGCAAACGCGGAAGCGGCGTTGGCTCAGACGGCCCGTCGCGTGAGCAGCCTGTATGTGAACAACGACTTCTATGCGGCGAACGTGGCGCAGCGCCAGTCGGACCTCGCGCGGGCCAACGACGATCTCCATCGACGCGAGGCTGTCGCAGGCACGGGTGCCGTGTCCGCCGAGGACATCGCCCACGCGCGCGATGCGGTGAAGGCGGCACGGGCGGCGCTCGACGCGGCGCGTCAGCAGTCCGAAGCGAATCGCGCATTGACCGACCGGACCACCGTCGAGGCGCATCCCGACGTGCAGGCGGCGGCCTCGAAGGTCCGGGACGCGTATTTGGCCTATGCGCGCAACACGTTGCCGGCGCCGGTGACCGGCTATGTTGCGAAGCGCTCGGTTCAGGTCGGCCAACGCGTGTCGCCGGGTATGCCGCTGATGGCCATCGTGCCGCTCGACGGCGTATGGATCGATGCGAACTTCAAGGAAGTGCAGCTCCAGCGTATGCGCATCGGTCAGCCGGTGACGCTCACGGCCGACGTGTACGGATCCAGCATTACCTATCACGGACGGATCGAGGGCTTCTCAGCCGGCACGGGCGCCGCATTCGCGACACTGCCCGCTCAAAACGCGACGGGGAACTGGATCAAGATCGTCCAGCGTCTGCCGGTTCGCATCCGGCTCGACCGGCGCGAGCTCGAAGCGCATCCGCTGCGTATCGGCTTGTCGATGCAGGTCGATGCCGATACCCACGATCAATCCGGAACGCAGCTGGGCGCGGCCAACACGACGACCTATCGTACGGACGTTTTTGCGCAGTACGGGGCGCGGGCCGATGCCGAGATAGCGAAGATCGTCGAGCGCAACGCGATCGGTTCGCGGGCGATCGCCGCCAAGCCCACTGCAAAAAGCGTCGTATCGAGCGATCGGGCGAATGTGGCAGGTTGAGACGACGACCTCGCGCGCATGCGCGTGAGCCGCGATTGGTGCATGCGGGACAACAGTGTGCGCGCCTGGGCGGTACTACCGTCGGATCGCGTGCGCGCATAGGATGCGTTCATGGACCGTGAACTCCTTCATGCGGACCGGCTGGCAATGCTCGGCAGGTCGGTCGCGATGATCGTGCACGATGTACACCAACCGCTGGGCGCGGTGCTGACGCGCGCGCAGTCCGCGCTGCGATGGCTGCGCCACGATCCGCCGGATGTGGAAGCGGCCGTCGCGGCGCTCGAGCGGCTCGTCGAGGAGGCGCAACGCGCGGGCGTATTGATGTCGGAGTTGAGGGCGTTGGCTTCTCCCATGCCGCGGCCGCGGCAGGAGCTGTCGCTCAACGCATTGTTGCTCGACACACTGCGGTGGCTCGACGAAGACATTCGGCGCAATGGGATCGACGTGTTGCTCGACCTGCCCAGTGACGACGTATGGGTAATGGCCGAGCGAGCGGCGCTGCGGCAGGTGTTCGTCAACCTGATCGTCAACGCGATCGAGGCCATGGTCGAGAAGGTGCCGACGCAACGGCAGCTTGGTCTTGTCCTGTCCGTCGAAGGGCGCAATGCGCGAGTGGCGGTCAGCGATACGGGCATCGGCATCGGCATCGATGCGACGATACAGATATTCGACGCGTTCTATACGACGAAGAAAGAAGGGATGGGAATGGGATTGGCAATCTGTCGCCGGATCGTGACAGATCACGCTGGAAGCATCTGTGCCGACAATCGGCCCGAAGGCGGGGCAAGGCTCGTGGTGCGCCTGCCTCGCCTTGCGGGACATCATGCCGCCATTTGAGTAGCTGAAAGGTACCGGTGTATTTCCGCTACGACCGCTGCCCCTTCGCCTACCGCCGTGGCGACGCGCTTCGTGGAGCCCGACCGGACGTCGCCGATGGCAAAGACGCCGGGAATGCAGGTCTGCAGGGAATGGGCTGGCAGGCCGGCGTCCGCGCCCGTCAGCACGAATCCCTTGTCGTCCACGCCGACTCGACAACTGCCTAACCACGAGGTATTCGGCTTTGCGCCGGTAAACAGGAAAACATGTTGAACGTACAACGTTTCTTGCGCGCCGGTATCGCGGTGGCGCAGCACGGCGGCTGTAAGACCCGTCTCGCCGATCAGCTCCGTGAGCTCGGTGCGGCCATGGACCGTGATGTTGGGCTGCGCGGCGATGCGGTCGATGACGTAGCGCGACATACTCTGCTCGAGGTCCGCGCCGCGAATCGCAATATGCACGTGCGCGGCATGGGAGCCGAGAAATACGGCGGCCTGTCCAGCCGAGTTGCCGCCGCCAACGAGAATCACTTCCTGCTTTGCACACAGGCGGGCTTCCAGCGGCGAGGCCCAGTAATAGACGCCGCGGCCTTCGAACTCGGCTCGGCGCGGAATGGGCGGCCGGCGATAAGCGGCGCCGCTGGCGATGATGACGGCGCGCGCCTGGATCGTATCGCCGCCCTTTGTTCTCAGTCGATGTACGGCACCGCAAGCGAGCTCGACGACTTCGATGGGATTCGCGAGGTGAGCGCCGAACTTTTGCGCCTGCGCATAGGCATTCGTCGTCAGCGCGTCGCCCGATATCCCGGCGGGAAAACCGAGGTAGTTCTCGATGCGGGCGCTGGCGCCGGCCTGTCCGCCGGGCGACAGCGCGTCGAGCACGATCACGCGCAAGCCCTCGGACGCGGCATAGACCGAAGCCGCCAGCCCAGCGGGGCCCGCGCCGACGATCGCGACGTCGTAGACGCGGGTGCCGTCGATTTGCGGGAGCAGACCAAGGCACGACAGCACCTGAGTCGTGTCGGGCCGCCGCAGAACCGTTCCGTTGGGGCAGACGAAGAGCGGCAGATCGTCGGGCACCGCGTCGAACTTGCGAAACACGCTTTGCGCATCGTCGCCGGCGTCGATATCGACGATCGAATACGGATAGCGGTAGCGCCGCAGGAGCGCTTGCAGCGCGTGCATGGCGGCTCCGGTACCGTGGCCGATCAACGTTGGCCCGCGGCCGCGCTGAATCAGGGCGGTACGGCGCAGCATCATCGCGCGCATGATAGTCTCGCCGAGCTCGGCGTGCGCGACCATCAGCGCGCGCAGGCATTGCGGCCGAACGACGATCGCGCGGACATCGTCCACAGCGAGGCCATCAACGAGCACCGGCATACCGGACAGATGCCCGATCTCGGCCAGGAAGTTTCCCGGACCGTGTTCGACGACGGTTGCGCTGGCGCCGACCCCATCGCGCTGAATGACCCGAATATGGCCTTCGGTCACCAGGATCATGCCCTCCGCACGTTCGCCGGTGCGGACGACGAATTCGCCCGCGTGCCATGTTCGTTCATCACCGTAGGGCGCGATCCGCGCGATATCGGTGGCCGACAGTTGCGGAAGCATCTCTTGCCGATGCAGTGCCATGACCGGCACGACGGGCGCCGATTCCCGCGCATCGTCAGGTGCGTTCCCGGAAGACGGCGGGTTGGTGAAGGTATCCATGGCTGCTCATCTCGAGGTTGTCTGTTCAGATGCAGCGTAGCAGGCCCGCTGCGGAAACTCAGTCACGCACAGGGCGTTTTCCGTAGCACTTAGGTATATCGAAAAAAGTTGGAAGATCTGTGCGACCGGGATTCCGCAACCACGGGGAACCCAGGTCGCCGCGGATTTCTACTCGGAGGGCAGCGAAATGAATCGATCGGACACATCGGAATGCGGCTTTCGCGTCGGGTTGCCGAATCGCGCGGATGGGCTCTCGACGAGTTTTGCCACGAGCTATGCGGGCATCATGGCGTTCATGGCCGTGGCAAGCGAGGGGAGTTTCGCCAAGGCCGGCGAGCGGCTGGGCATTGGCAGGTCGGCCGTGAGCCGGAACGTCCAAAAGCTCGAAACTCAATTGAGTACGCGATTATTCCTGCGTACCACGCGCATGACGCAATTGACGCTCGAAGGTCAGCGATTCTTCGACAACTGTCGCCAGGGTGTCACGCACATCGTAAGCGCGATGAACGACCTCCTCGAGCTTCGTCAGGGGCCGCCCCGCGGCCTGATCCGGATCAGCTCGGCGGTGGGTTTCGGCAGAAAGGTGGTGGCGCCGCTGCTCGACAAGTTCATGCAGGCTTACCCCGATATCGCCGTCGATCTCGTGCTCGACGACCGGCCAACGGACTTCGCCTCGGAGCAGATCGACGTGGCGTTCCGCAATGGACGTATCGAAGATTCCAGCATCATCGCGAAGCAATTGGTTCCCATGCAGATGGCGCTTTGCGCGGCGCCATCGTATGTGAAGGCGCATGGGCTGCCCCAGGCGTTGGAAGATCTCGATCGGCATGAGTGCATCAACTTCCGCTTGTCGGGCGGCCGCACGTTCGAATGGGAGTTCAAGGTCGATGGGCACGTGCGTAAATATCTGCCGACGGCCCGCCTGACGTTCAACGATGCCGATCTGGTTTTGCATGCGGTTCTGAAGGGCTGGGGCATTGCACAGATGGCCGGCTATCAAATTTGCGATCGCATTGCCGCCAATGAACTCGTCGTCGCGCTGCCGAGATACGCGCCGGACGACCGCGGGCACTACCTGTGCTATCTGAGCCGGCAGCATTTGCCCGCGCGCATTCGTGTTTTCATCGATTTCATGACCGATGAGATCCGCGCGCTCGATCTCCATTGCCTGAACGAATTCGGCATCGGTGCCGTCGGCGCGCAGGTTCAAGTCCAGGGGCTGGCCGCATGACGCGTGTTTCGTCTTTTGCATTGCCGCCGCATTGGTGCAAAAGAGGAAACGCTGAAGGGACGGCCGCGTGTCTACCCAGGCGATGCTGCGATGCCTACCATGTCATGCATCTCATTGCCTGCCGTGCCGGGTCGTGGCGACAAGCGGCGATCCGACGTTCGACAGGCTTCTCTCTCGTGAGGGATCGTTCAATGGATACGCTCGAATGCATGCGCATTTTCGTCAAAGTGGCGACCGACGGAGGTTTCAGCTCGGCCGCCAAGCGGCTCAACCTCGGTGTGCCGGCGGTGTCGCGCGCCATTGCTCAGCTGGAAACTCAGCTGAGCAGCAGGCTGCTGAACCGGACCACGCGACGGGTGGCGTTGACCGAAGCGGGGGAGCGATACCTGCGCCGATGCGAGGCGATTCTCTCGAGCTTCGACGACGCGCAAGCCGAGGCACGTTCGGCGATGGAGCATCCCGCCGGAAAGCTGCGTGTACATGCCATTTCGAGCTTCGGGCATCAGTTGGTCATGCCGGCCATACTCCAATACCAGCAAAAATTCTCATCGCTGCGCGTCGAGGTCACGATGACGGGCACGATGGTCAACATGCTTGAAGACGGGTACGACACATCGATCGTCGTCGCACGGGATTTGCCCAGCTCCGGGTTGATCGGCTTGCGGCTCGGCCGAATTGGCGGCGTCGTATGTGCGTCTCCGAGGTATTTGGAGACGTATGGCGTGCCTCACGAGCCGCAGGAATTGCAAAAGCATCATTGCTTGCAGTTGACTACACCCGTATTTCCGTTCGATCGATGGATGTTCAGAGGCGCGGGCGAGCGTTTCGCGGTGAATATCGGTTCCGCCCGCTTGACCGTCAATGCGATGGAAGCATTGGAGCCGGCCGTCGCGCTCGGGCTCGGCATCGCCATCCTGCCGGCCGGCATCGCGCTGCGCGGTTTGCGCTCGGGCGCGTGGGTGCGGGTGCTGCCGGAATTCGAAGTGCAGCCTGTGAACGTCTATGCGCTCTACCAGTCACGGCTCTTCCTCGACGCGAAGATACGGTCGTTCATCGATCTGCTGCGCGAAGCGTTGCCTTCCATGTTGGAAGCGGACGATCGCGAACTCGCAGCGCTCGCGGGATGCGATTTCACCGGCGAGCAAGCCGCGTGCGCGGCGTGAGGCACTTCGCTGCGCGTCGCTGCAATTCACTCCTCTTCCGTACGACTACCGGAGCCCATCGTGAATGCAAGCGTATCGATATCCCATCGCAGCGGTGAGGCCGCCGAACCGCTCGTCTACATCGTCGACGACGACGCCGGCATGAACGACGCGCTGGCCGATCTACTGTGCTCGATTGGCATGCGGTCCCGCTCGTTCCTGTCCGCGGACGCTTTCCTGACGGCGCCTGTCGACGACGCGCCGGGCTGCGTCGTGCTCGATGTCCGTCTGCGCGGAAACAACGGGCTCGAGGTCCAGCGCGAGTTGAAGCGGCGATGTGTCGACCTGCCGGTCGTTTTTATCACGGGCCACGGCGATATCGAAATGACCGTGCGCGCGATGAAGGCCGGTGCGGTCGATTTTCTGGCGAAGCCGTTCCGTGACCAGGATTTCATCGATGCGGTTACGCAAGCGATCGCAGTCGATCGTTGCAAGCGCCAGGCGTTGCGATGCGGCGGTGACCTGCGCGCGCGCTTCGGCACGCTCAGCGAGCGTGAGCGCGAAGTGATGATGCTCGCGTCCTCGGGCCTGATGAACAAGCAGATTGCGGGCAAGATCGGCATCAGCGAGGTGACCGTCAAGATTCATCGCAGGCGTGCGATGCGCAAGATGGGGGCTCGCACGTTCGCAGATCTGGTCAAGATGACGCTCGAACTGGACTTGTCGCCTCATCGCAATGCCCCGGCGCCGGCGGTGCGCAACGACCTCGAGGCGGTTGCGCAATTGATGGCGAGTTACTGATCCGTCGTCGCATGCTGGCGGTGTATGTCGTGCGTGACGAACGGGTTTTCGTGAGTGGGCATCGCCAGATATTCGGAGCGCTGCAGAGTTTGGCGGATATCGTCGAGTCCGCTCGTCCAATGCTCCTTCATCGTCAGTGGCCCGAATTGGAAATCCTTCGCGCTGCCTTCGAACGATTTGTCGCGGTAGATCAGCTGAATCACGTTGCGGCGCGCATCGCAGGCATGCTCGGCGGCGCGCCGATACGCCTCGCACTCTCGATCCGCCGCGGGGACCAAGGCAAGCACATCGCTCAGCATTCGTCGGAAATTCTGCTGCTCGTTCATATAGTTCGTGATGAAACGTGTGCGGCTCGAGTACTGGACGTCCTTTTGGCGCGTGGCGACGGCATCGAGATTGACGGGCACGTTCCCGCGCGCACTCCATAGATCGACCTGGAAGATCAGTGCATTGCGCCTTGGCTTCGCCTTCAGGATCGCGGCAAGCGGCGTGTTCGAAACGAGCCCGCCGTCCCAATAGAATTCGCCGTCGATTTCGACGGCCGGAAAACCGGGCGGAAGCGCACCCGAAGCCATGAAGTGCTCTGCCCTGAGCTTGATCTGCGTATTGTCGAAGTAGACGAAGTTGCCCGTGCGCACATTGACGGCGCCCACCGATACCCGCATTTCCTCATGTCGATTGATCCGGTCGAAATCGGCGTAGCGCTCGAGCGTGGCTTTGAGCGGCGTCGTATCGTAGTAGCTCGCGCTGTGTGCGCTTTCCGGCAGAGAGAAACCGTGCGGCCAGAGGCGAGGCGAAAAGAAACCGCGTTGGCCTTCCATGAGCGCGCGAGCCGCTTCGATGCCGTCGAACCAGATGCGCAGCGCGTCGGGCCAGTGCTGCGCCGTATCGGCTATCGCATCATACGGGACGAGGCTCGGCAGCCACGGCTGCCTGCAGATGTGCGCCCAGAACTCTTTCAGTCGGCTCACGCGATGCTCGGGTGCGTTGCCTGCGATGATGGCTGCATTGAGTGCGCCGATGGATATGCCTGCGATCCAGTTCGGCTTGATGCCCGCCTCGGCGAGGCCCTGGTAGACGCCGGCCTGGTAGGAGCCGAGTGCGCCGCCGCCCTGAAGCACCAATGCCGTGACGGCATAGCCGCGATCCAATTCGATTCTTGCTGTTGCGGGGCCGGAGGAACCCTGCAAATCTTGTTTCTCTTGAAACATGTCTGAGCCCTCTATCGGAAATGGCGCGCTCCCGGGTGGTACCGGGAGCGCGCTGGAGCCTGCTTACTGCATGTACCAGCCGTGGCTGACCACGAACGATTGACCTGTCAGCGCGGCGGAAGGGTGAGCGCACAGGAACAACGCTGTTTGCGCGACGTCGTCGACGGTGGTGAAGACGCCGTCCACCGTGCCGCCCAGCATCACGCGGCGCACCACTTCCTCCTCGCTGATGCCGAGCTCGCGAGCCTGTTCCGGAATCTGCCTGTCGACGAGCGGCGTGCGGACGAAGCCCGGACAGATCACATGCGAGCGGACGTTGTGTTCGCCGCCTTCCTTGGCAACGACGCGCGCGAGGCCGAGCAGCCCGTGCTTGGCCGTCACATAGGCGCATTTGAGCGGCGAGGCTTCGTGCGAATGCACCGAGCCCATGTAGATCACCGTGCCCCCGCGGTTGTCGCGATACATATGCTGCAGCGCTGCTTTGGTGGTCAGGAATGCACCGTCGAGATGAATGGCCTGCATACGCTTCCAGTCCGCGAAGCTATACGTGTGCACGGGGTTGACGATTTGAATCCCGGCGTTCGATATGAGGATGTCGACCCCGCCATAGCGGTTTGCCACGGCTTGCGTTGCGCGCTCGACGGCGGCTTCGTCGGTGACATCCATCGCCACACCCATCGCCTCGCCGCCGTTGGCCTCGATCGCGTGCGCGACCGTGTGCGCGGCGTCTTCGTTGAGGTCGGCGACGGCGACGCGCGCGCCTTCTGTGGCCAACAGTTCGGCGATGGCTTTGCCGATGCCGCTCGCGGCGCCTGTCACGATGGCCGATTTGCCTTGAAGCTTCATGTCTTTCTCCATGGAATGGATGATCCGGGTTACCGCGTGCGAAAGCCGCTATGGGGCGAAACGCTTTTTACGAACGCAGATAGTCGTGCACGACTTCGCCAAGCCCGAGCGTCAGGTCGGCGACGTAATGTTTGGCGCCGATCACTTCGAGCACAGGCAGCGAAGCGACCGGCGCGAGCGCATGGGGGAAGAGCGACAGCGCCGCGGGGCCCGTCCAGGCGCCTTTGACCTGGACGTCCTTGAGGAAATAGCAGACGAGCTCGCAAACGCGGGCGGAGCCATCGACGTGGGGCAGAATTTTCAGCAAGAAGTTGGGCGTGTTGGCGAGTGCATCGCGTACCTGCTTGTCATCGATGGTCTGGTGCTTGTAACCCATCGTGCCCGTTGCCACGCGCACGGGGCCGTAGTCGAGCGTACCGACGAGCGTGTCGGTCTCCACCGCGAGCCGTGGGCTCGCCAGCTTTTTCGGGAAGCCCCAGAGTTCCCGCCCCGCGGCGAGCGGCGGGTGGTCGTCGAGAAACATCGAGTGCGTGTAGTTCCCGGGATGCCCCTCGTAGGTGACGGGAATGACCTGGCCGGATTCCGAATAGTCTCCGAAGCCTGTCGAATCGGGCATGCGAATGAATTCGTAATGCACGACCGGTTCCGCGATTTCAAGCGGCTCCGGCACGATGGCACGCAGCAGATCCGGATCGGTGCGATACGAAATGACGAGGAACTCCCGATTGAGGAAGCGATACGGGCCCATCGGATAGGCCGGCCTGTTGAACGGCGTGGCGAACGCTTGTTGTCGGATGGTCTGGACGTCCATGGTGCTCGAATCTCCCGGGGCAATGCCGTGCGGCGTGTCGCGTGTCCCCATGACAGCGATCGATCACGGCATGGACCATTCTCGAAGCTCGGGCGGATTCGATCCATTACCTCTTCGTATCGCGCTTGGTCTCCGTTCGTGCGGCAGGACTTGACGGGCGACGCGGATAGGCCTGTCATACGCGGTGTCGCTCGAATCACGCGAAGGGTGTATGCGCTTCGTGTCATTTCAATGTCGATAGCGTGGTGTCGGGCGTCAGGCATTGCAGATCGAGCGCTCTCGTGTGCTCGGTCATATAGTCGACAAACACGCGGATTCGGGCTGGAAGATGCTTGCGGCTGAGGTAGCAGACGTAGTGGCCTCCGTCGTCCGGGGCGTACTGCGTGAGGCAACCGATCAACCGTCCATCGCCGAGCGGGCCGCATACCTGATAGGCCGGCAATTGCGCGAGGCCGGCTCCATCGAGCACGGCTTGCAGGATCAGATCGATGTCATTGAACGTCCGATTGGCCGCCGGATGGTACCGCCGCGTCAAACCGTCGACCTTGAATTGCCATTCCGTGATGCGGCCAGTGGCTGCACGAAAGTTGATGCAGCGATGACGCGCCAGTTCATCGATGTGGCGTGGCAGACCGTGGAGTCGCGCGTAGGTGGGTGAACCACAGACGACCATCTGCATGGGGATCAGTTGCCGTGCGACGATGCCGCTGTCCTCCATGCGTCCGTCGCGAAACGAAACGTCGATGCGATCGGCCGTGAAATCGGCGGGGCGATCGTTCAGCAGCAGTTCAAGTGTGATCTCGGGATATCGCGTGTGAAAGCCGTGTAGCAGCGGCGCGACGATCTTGCGGCCGAAGCCGGGCGTCGAGCCGATGCGCAGATGGCCGCTAGGCGGCCCGTTACGCAGCTCGCGCATGTCTTCGAGCGCCTGGAGGACGCGTTCGATGCCCGGCTGGCAGTTCTCGTAGAAAAGCTCGCCCTCGCGTGTCAGCGAGGTACTGCGGGTGGTGCGCAGGAACAGCCGCACATCGAGCTGGGCTTCGAGTTTCTGTACGTTTCGGCTGACCGACGAGCGGCCGATGCCCAGGCGGTCGCCGGCCCGGGCAAAGCTCCCTTCGCTGGCAACGGCAAGAAAAGAGACGACGCCGGCATAACTGGTGGCAAAGCTGCTCGCAAGCGGGTCGTCCCCGAGGGGAGGGCGCGATGAAAAATCTGACATGTAAGCGGGAGTCGTGAGACCGGTAAATCGACTAGACGTACCAGCGCTGCCATTTGTGACATCACCACCGTGCTGCCCTATTCGTATGAAGATATCGCTCGCATGGACGTCGTTTCGCCGGACCTCGGCGTCGTTTTCGGCGATTGCGCCTACCTTGTCGGGTTTCTCGGTTGCGGCGGCGTACAACGTCGCCTGCACCTTTATCACTCCAAGGAGCCGCGCATCATGTTCAACACCGTCTCGTCCCCCCCTCATTCCTCCGCATCCCAATCGTCATCGCCGGATCACATCGCTATCGATATCGGCGCGTTGGAAGCCGGCATGCGCGCAAGCAAGCGTTCCGCGAGCCCCGCGCTGACGCCTCGGCAATCGAGCAGTGCTTTAGCCGGTAGCGAGTTCGCGGGCGAAACGGCACAACCGCGCAGCGCCACTGCTGTCAAATTGCAGGGCCTCTTGATCCGCGGCGCGAACAAGGAGTTGCAGGGCGTCGGAAAGAAGGACAACGTAGCGGCCGCGCGCGAGAATCTCGCGTTTTTGCAGCAGGCGATACGGCACCTGCTCGAACAGCGGGACGCCATTCAGGCGGCGTATCTGGAAGAGGTCAAAGCGCTGCTGTCCGTCGACGGCCTGAAACAGCCGAGAGCGGCGAGCGGCAAGCTCACGCGCGGTGCGGACGGCCGCCTCGAATCGCGCGATCCGTTTGTCGATGCGGTCGTGAAGTTCGTTGACGCGAAGTTCCCCGGAGAGCTTGCGAGACTGAACGTCGCCGACGGGACGAAGGTTGCGCTGCCGCTGGAAGCGGGCATTCTGCTCAAGGCGAAGGAGTTCGAGCACGGCTGCAAGGTGCGCCAGATCGGAGTGCACGACGCGGACCAACCGGTGCCGGTCGACATCGATCTCAAGACCTACACGGCCCGGCAGGCAATCAAGAAAGCGGCGCAGGCCTTTTCACCGGACGCGCGTCTGAACGTCGACCTCGATCCGCTACGCGGCGCCTCTCCCAATGACGGCGAAGCGTCGACCTTTCACGGGGGACAAGCCGAAAAGCCGGCGCCCGAGATGCATCCGTTCGCGTTCCTGCAAGATGTGACTTATCGCGTCGAAAGCGACAATGCTGCGCTCAAGCAACTGATCGAACGGGCATTCAACGATCCGAAGCCTGCGCACCTTTGGCCGGCCACGCTCGAACTGCGCGGTCGTTTGGGTGCACACGCGATCAACACAGTATTCAACCAGAAGACGTTCGACTGGAAACTCGGCGCGGCGATGGGCTTGAGTGTCGTGGGGAGCACGCTCATCGCGCTGGCGATCGACCAGTTCGGTGTCGGCAAAGCGGACAAGGCGGCCATCAGAAAGTGGGGTGAGAAAAGCGCGAAAACGAAGGCGCTGCACGTCGGCGGCGAATCGATCGCTCCGCAGCCTGCGGAGATGTTCGACTCAGGCGTGGTTAGCCGCGTGATCGCAAAGATGCGCGGCGAGAACGTGTTGTGGGATTCGAAAGAGGAGTTCGTCGACGACATGAAAGATTCGGCGATTTCCGGGATGATTGCCGCATTGGGCTCGGTGCCGAACAATGCCGTGCAACTGTCGCATTCCGGCCTCGCGGTGGTGGGCAATGTCGCGACGAACGCCTTGGCGACCGCGACTTCCGCCGCCATGGCTCCGCTCAAGGTTGCGCACGCAGAGGAGAACGCGGTCCTCGGGGTCATCGAGCAACGTCAGCGTGGCTTTTTCCCCACGCCCAATGGGGCGGCAGGCAGCATGGACCGCAGGGAAGCCGCGCAGGCACTGGAGAAGGAAGTCCGTCGCGAGATCCAAGGTGCGCTCGACGTCACGCCTGGCATCGGCGATACCATCCACTCGATGGGAATCGGACAGGTGATCAGCCTGCTTGCCAACTTCGGCGTCTTCCTTCCGCCCGCGAGAGCTCACCTGATTTCGGAGCTTCAGCAAAAGATAGGTACGGTCGGCGTGAATACGCCGACCGAAGTCCTGAGCCTCGGCACGGGCATCGCCACGAGCAAGCTCAGCGCCTTTGGCCTGGCGAGCGACGCGGACAAGGAACGCCTCATCGCTGCCTTGATTCTGGACAAGGCGCGGCAGCGCGTCGAGAACGCGGCTCAAGGAAAGCCCGATGCGTCGATCGAAATCACCGAGGACGAGCTGCGCAAGATCGAGCATCCGGCAGCCCAGGTAACGTTCCATACGGGCAAAGCGATCACGAAGGGCATGAACGCTGCAATCAACGCGCCCGGCAAATTGCTGGCTCGCGTGAAAAAGACTGAGCCGAGCCTCGCCGATCGCGCAGCACTGGCCGCAGCGCGGCCGACGATCGAGGAGGTCTGACGTAGGCGGCGCGTCGATCGATTGCTCGAGCGGACCTCAGGGCGGCTCGTGCGATCCCCATCTGCACTATGATCGTGTCTTCAGGTTCCAGCGCAGATCCGGTGTCGCTTCCCGAACGAGGGGTCACTCATGACCGTCCGCAATCTCGATGCGCTTTTCAAGCCCCAGTCCGTCGCGGTGATCGGGGCGTCCTCCCGCCCGGGAAGCCTGGGCGCCATCGTCTGGCAGCGCGTGCTGGCCGGCGGATTCGCAGGCCCCGTCTGGCCTGTCAATCCGAAATACGACCAACTCGACGGTCATGCCGTTTTCCACGATGCGGCTGACCTGCCCGAAGCGCCCAGTGTGGCGTTGCTCTGCGCCCCAAGCGCCATATGGCCCGACATCGTGCACAAGCTCGGCGCGCTCGGGGCACGCGCGGCGATCATCATCGGCGATGCACGCAGCGTCGAAGCGTCGGCCGCCGTCAAGGATGCACTCGTCGCGGCACGTCCCCATTTGGTGCGCATCGTGGGGCCCGGCAGTCTGGGTGTGGTCACGCCAGCGCTGGGGGCGCAGCTCGGCGCGCCGTCGTGTGCGGTGAG
The DNA here is from genome assembly GCA_966421005.1 of uncultured Paraburkholderia sp. Classification (GTDB taxonomy): domain Bacteria; phylum Pseudomonadota; class Gammaproteobacteria; order Burkholderiales; family Burkholderiaceae; genus Trinickia. Next base: position 277 of record CBJLAJ010000063.1, on the reverse strand, counting down.
GCCGGGCGGCGTGGCCTGGGTATCGCAATCGAATGCGCTGACGAATGCAGTGCTCGGCTGGGCCGATGCGCGGGGTCTGGGCTTTTCGCATGCTGTAGCGCTCGGCGGCGAAGCCGATGTCGATGCGGGCGATGTGCTCGATTACCTTGCGAGCGACGGTGCGACGCGCGCCATTCTGCTTGCGCTCGGCACCGTGCGGGCCGCCCGCAAGTTCATGTCGGACGCGCGCGCGGTCGCACATAGCAAGACCATGCTGGTGCTGCGCACCGGATGCGCC
>CBJLAJ010000062.1:0-29148 GCA_966421005.1 uncultured Paraburkholderia sp. | reverse complement strand
CACATCATGTCGATGTCCGGCAAAGTCAGCGAGAACGATTGGGCCGTTTCCGCAAAGTCGTCCTTGCACCTGTAACCTATCGGTGGTTGGCTTGCACTCGTCGCCTTGCGTGAGTGCTCACCACGTCTGTTACTGGAGTGGCGTATGCGAACCCTGGAAATGGAAATTGCTAGCGACTATGTTCGTCTTCCGGGATTGGTTTGCGTGCCGGAGGGCACGCGGGGCATCGTTGTGTTTGCCCATGGAAGCGGCAGCAGCCGTCTGAGTCCCCGAAATCAGGATGTCGCGAGCGTATTGCAACAGGCGGGCCTCGCGACGCTGCTATTCGACTTATTGACCGCGGAAGAGCATGCACATGATGTGCTGACGGCCGAATACCGGTTCAATATTCCATTGCTGGCGCGGCGGCTCACGGGCGCGCTCGATTGGCTGTGGAAGCAGCCGGCCTTGGCTTCGCTCTCTGTTGGGCTTTTCGGCGCAAGCACGGGCGCGGCGGCAGCCTTGAGCGCGGCAGCGGAGCGTCCAGAGGAGATTCGCGCCGTCGTATCGCGCGGCGGACGTCCCGACCTCGCTCGGCAAGCCTTGCCTCTTGTGAAGGCACCGACATTGCTGATCGTCGGCGAACTTGACCCGGAGGTGATTCGTCTGAACCGGCTGGCGGCCGAACGCCTGCTCTGCGAACATCGGATCGTCATTGTGCCTGGCGCGACCCATCTGTTCGAGGAGCCAGGCACGCTCGACGAGGCAGCGCGCCTCGCGTCCGACTGGTTCCTACCGCGACTCTCCGATTCTCCGATCGCCGGCAGCTGAATTGCACTGCAAAGTGCGACTTCGAGATTGATGGCGATCAAGCGCCGTCTTCTCCATTTCGCCTATGGTGCAATCAGGTTGCCGAACCCGTCTCGCGATATGAACAACGATGCCAAGCCCCGCTCCCCGGCCGACGTCCAGCGCTTGCTCGAGCTCATCGATGCCTTTGCGGCAGAGATGAGTCCTCGGGGGCACAAGCTGCCTGCCGTAAGACTCGACAGCGACTTCGAACGTGACCTTGGCCTCGACAGCGTTGCGCGAACGGAACTGCTGACTCGCGTCGAAAAAGCGCTTGCCATACGTTTTCCGCTTGAGTCGTTCGGGCAAGCGGTTACGCCAGCCGACTTGTTGCGCGTCATCGACGGCACAGTATCCGGGAGGTCCGACTCCCCCGTCCGCACCATCGAGCTTGACGCGCCGGGTGGTGCGCTGGACCCGCCAACTGACGCAAGAACGCTGGTTGAAGCATTGCAGTGGCATGCATCCCGACGACCTCGACGCACTCACGTCGTATTTCTCGCCGAGGACGAGGCGTCGCATGCGATGACGTACGCGGCACTACACGAGGCCGCCTTACGGGTATCGAGCGGGTTGCGCCGGCTCGGGGTCAATCCCGGAGATACTGTCGCACTCATGCTGCCAACTGGGAAGCGGTGTTCGAGGGTTGGCGCGGCGGACTGATCTGGATCGAGCAGAAAATGGCGAACTCGTTCAGCTTGTAGCGTCACTCAATGGAGACAGGCGATGAAGTCCGACGAGCGGTTGATGCAGGAAGTGAAGGATGAACTCCATTGGAACCCGCATATCGACACCAGCCACATCGATCTGAGCGTTCGCAATGGCACCGTCACTGTGAGTGGCGTGGTTCCCACGTGCGCGCAGAAACTCGCGGTGGAGAAAGCGGTGCGCCGCGTGGCAGGCGATGAACAGCCTGTCGTCGAACTCAGGGTGGCCCCGGACGCAGCGCACACGCAGAGCGACGAGGCTGTCGCGGTCGCGCTCACGTCTGTGCTGCGCCAGACGGAAAGCATCCCGCCGGACGCGATTTGCGCAAGCGTCGAGCACGGTTGTGTCACCCTCGCCGGCGAGGTCGATGAGGAACATCAGCGCCAAGCCGCGGAAATAGTCGCAAGCCATGTGCGTGGCGTCGTTGGTGTGATCAACCAGATCGCCGTGAAGTGTGACCGACGGCGAGTCGAACGGAGCCAGCAAACCATGCTGTGAGACGCCCTCTATTCGATTAATCGTGTGTTACGGCCGCGCGAAATTGAGACATTCATGCGTGCCTAAGCTGCTCTAATGATTCCACCGGGCGCCGTTCTGGTTTTTGCAGATAGCCTTGCGTGAACGCATACCCGATACCGAGCCGACGAGCGAGCCTTCTCGCGCCGCCAGGCATAAATCAGTTCAAATGGAATCCGAAACATGAGCGCCAATCTAAGACCGAAATATATTTCATTCGATTGCTACGGCACGCTGATCAATTTTCAAATGGCCGATCTGGCGCGCGAGTTCTTTGCCGATCGAATCTCGCCCGAGGACATGCCGCAATTCACGACGGACTTCGCGCGCTATCGTCTGGATGAAGTGATGGGCGACTGGAGGCCTTACAATCAGGTGCTATGCAATTCGGTGGAACGCACGTGCCGCCGCTGGGGGATCGAATACCGCGACAACGAAGGGCTGAAGTTCTATAACGCGGTGCCTACCTGGCAGCCGCATGCCGACGTGCCGGGCGCACTGGCTCGCTTGGCTCGAGAATATCGGCTCGTGATTTTTTCGAATGCGATGGACGCGCAGATTCCGTTTAGCGTCGAAAAGCTCGGTGCGCCGTTTTACCGTGTCTACACGGCGCAGCAAGCGCAGGCCTACAAGCCCCGTTTGCGCGCGTTCGAGTACATGATCGAGCAGCTGGAGTGCAGCCCGAGCGACATCCTGCATGTTTCATCGAGCATGCGCTACGACCACTTGTCGGCCGACGATGCCGGCATCAAGAATAAAGTGTTCGTTGCGCGCGACCACGAGCCGGCATGGCCTGTATGGGGCTGCCATCAAATCAAGGACCTGAGCGGTCTGCCGGCGCTCGTGGGCCTCTAACCGTTGGGCCAAATCATGGCCGATGGGCGGCCGGCATGAGCGAAACCCGTGGCGGGCACTCGATTGGCCCGCCATACCGGGTCATTTCGGCAAGCCGTGGGTTCTTCCGATCGTGGGTGCGTATTACCGGTGGCAGGACTGGTTGCATTGAAGGATTATTCGCGGTGGGCGTAAAGCTTCTCGATCGGATAGTAGCCCTTGTCAAAAGTCGACTTGATAACGATATAGCTGAAGTATTTCTCGATGTTCACGCTCTGACGGAGCACTTTCTCCGCAATGCTGTGATAGTGTGCGACGCCGCAGGTGATGAACTTGAGCAGGTAATCGAAGCCGCCGCTCACCAGGTGGCATTCGACAATCTCGTCGATATTACGCACCGCGGCTTCGAACCGGTCGAAGTCTTCGCGACGATGATCCGATAGCGTCACCTGTGTGAAGACGATCTGCATGCTGCCGAGCTTCGCGAGCTCGATATGCGCGCCGTACCCGGCGATATAGCCCGCCTTTTCCAGCCGTTTTACGCGGATGAGACACGGACTGGGCGAGAGCCCCACCGAGTTGGCCAGCTCTACGTTGCTGATGCGGCCGTTGCGCTGGAGATGGCTGAGAATCGAGACGTCGATCCGGTCCAGTTTGGGTAATTCGAACATTCTTGTCTCCGCCTATCTCGTCAGTTCGTAACTTATCAAGGAATCTGCGATTTGACACGTCGTAGATTCCTGTACCAGCCACTATTGCCGGACCGCGCTCCGTACCTCGGGTTGTTCGAGCTCCCATCATTCTAGTCAGCACGGGGTAGCGTTTACTGTCGGTGCCGATTGGCCAAGTCATTTGAAATTGCATATTTGCGCCGCGATCGAAATTTTCTGCCGCGCGCCAATGTCAACCGAGCGACTGGCTGAGCAGTGCGAAACGCGTGATCGCTGGATCAGCCAGCGGCAATTTGCCCTTCACCATGACCTGCACCATCTCATCGACCTGAGTCAGGCCCATATCGGTGAGCCATGGGCTCAGACCGCTGCTGTCCGGTGCGTCAACACGTACCAAAGAGCCCGCGCGCGTGCCGGCCCAATGGGCTATAAGGGCCTTTGCGCGGTCGACGTCGGGAGCGACAACCGGGCCGATGACGAAGCCGTGTCCGAACTTACGCAGCGCTGCGAAAGCGATCAATTCGCCTGCGCGATCGATGGCGACAACATCGGCGACGGTCAGCAAGTGCTTGATTACCGCGGCACGCGGCAGTCCGCTCGAACGGCTCGCCAGGTCTGCAAGCGCGGCTCCGTCTCGTTGGCTGATCGGTCGGATTCTTTCGCCGTCGCGCAGGGGGAGTAACGGGGCATGAAACACGCTGCCTTGATGCCTGTGCACCCAGCCGGTCGGGACAAAGCCCAAGCTTTTGAACAGCTGCACACCATTCATGGTGGTGTGCAGCATGACCGTGCGATCGCCGATTTTCGCCAGCATCCGAGTCGTCAGCTCGCGCGCGATGCCTCGATGCCGGAAATTCGGCGAGACGATCGTCATGCCTAGCCAGGCACAGTCGGGGCCGTTCGGCCAACACATCACGGTGCCGATAATGCCCGTTTCGTTCTCGGCGACCAGGCCCTCACCAAGATCGAGGGCGAATTTCCAGTCCTCCAAACGATGCGGCCAGAGCGTTGCCAGCGACAATTTGTGCGCGGCTGGCAGATCGGCGGCAGTCATTCCGCGATATCGGACTGCGTCACTCGCATCTTGAGTTTTCATGCTTCACCTCGTCTGCGTGGCCCGCAGCGATACCCGAAACCTGCCTTGGATCAATACAGCTTGGGGCGTGGACTAGAGGCAATGTTGCCACACGCAAAACCGGCCGACGATGGGGTAGATGCAATTCCACACGATTTTTGCGTTGTGAAGACTAAAACGACAGCTCGTGCCGTATCTTGACACCAAGACGGCAGAGGATGCTGCGAGCATGCACCAGCTCTTAACTCTTTTACTCGACCTTGAACCGCCCGATAGTCGATGCCAGTGTGTTCGCCTGCGACTGCAACGCGGCCGATGCCGCTGCCGATTCTTCAACCAGAGCCGCGTTTTGCTGGACCATCGCATCGAGCTGCATGACCGCCAGATTGACCTCCTGAATACCGCGCGTCTGCTCCGTTGTCGAACGCGCGATGCCCGAGATGACCGATTGAACATTGGCCGCATTCGCTACGATCTCGTTCATCGTCTCGCCGGCTCGACGCACCTGAGACGATCCCGCGGTAACGCGCGAGACCGTCTCCTCCACGAGCTGCTTGACCTCGCGGGCGGCCTGCGCGCTGCGCTGCGCCAGGCTGCGCACTTCGTGGGCGACTACCGCAAAGCCGCGACCTTGTTCCCCCGCGCGTGCGGCTTCGACAGCCGCATTGAGCGCGAGAATGTTGGTTTGAAACGCAATGCCGTCGATGACGCTAATGATTGCACCGATGCGACCCGACGCTTCCTCGATTTCTCCCATCGTACCGACTGCATCGGACACGATCTCACCACCTCGCGAGGCCATTTGCGTCGCGATACCCGACCGCTCGTCGGCCTCGAGGGCCGCCGCCGCTGACCGGTCCACCGTCCCCGAGATCTGCTCCATCGAGGCGGCGGTCTGCTGCAGACTCGCCGCGGCCGATTCGGTACGGGACGACAAATCGTGGCTCGCCGCGGCAATTTCGTTCGCGGCGGCTCGCACCGATTCGCCGGCACTGCGTATTTCCAACATCACACTTTGGAGTTTGGCGACGAACTGATTGAACGAGCGCGCGATGCCGGCCACCTCGTCCTTACCTTCGTCCGGTAAGCGTTGCGTCAAGTCGCCCGTGCCTGAACCGATCGCTGTCATCGCTTGGCAGACATGGCCCAGGCGGCGGAACGCAGTGGCGGTAATGGCAACGCCTATGACGGATGCAATGCCGGCGATGGTGATGAGAGATATCAGTGACGCACTCAATAGCGAACGCATCCCCGCAGTCGCCTCGGACTCGTCGAGCGCGACGACGACGTCCCAATCGGTACCGGGCACACTCTGCGCGCGCACCAGCTTCGTCTTTCCATCGACGGTCAATTTCACCGGCGCGTTCCCCGGACCGGCCGACGCGGCCGTGACGCCAGCGAAATCGCTCGCGATATCAGTGACCGGCTTGAGCCTCAGCTTGGGATCGGGATGTGCAATAACGCGGCCGCTGCGGTCGATCAGCATGCCGAAACTGGCTGGCGTGGGGCGAATCGATTTGACGTTCTCCATCACGCTGTCCAGTGCGACATTGCCATCCAGCACAGCCTTCAATACGCCGTCGCGTATGACGGGAATCGCCAAGGCCACCAGCAACGCCCCGCTCGTGCTCACATAGGGAATGGCAACGGGTTTCCCCGCTTGCACGGCGGCTTTGTACCACGGGCGGCTAGTCGGATCGTAGCTGGAAGGGATGTTCGGCCAATCGTTGAATTTCGCGGTCTTGTCGGGATAGCCGACGCCGACGTCGAAAAATCCCCCTGCGACGGCGATCTGTTGAAGCATGGGCCCCGGATCACTCGTCAGCACGACGTCTTGCAGCGATGAAACCATTCGAGTTCTTCCGGCAAGCCACTCGCCGATGACACCGGCGTGATCGTTGGCGGACGAGGTCAAGTCGTGGTCGATCGCGGCCTCCATGCTCGCCTTCGCGATCGAATAATCGGTTGCGGTGCTGGAGACGACGGAGAAAACGACGAGCGCGACACATGCACAAACAACCCGCGCGCGAATGGACGATAGCATCGTAGGGTCTATGGTTGTTATGGTTGGACTTGCGTTCGTGAGCGTGCGCTCGCAATCGACGCAAAAAATCCCGCAGACGTTGGGTCATATGCGGGAAAACCACGCCTGTGGCGTGGTTCGTAGTCGATTGACCGGTTATGCCGGACGATAGATGGCGTACACCTTCGCGACCTGCTCGCGACTTTCCCAACTGCACCGCGCGCCTTGCTCGACGAGGAAGATGTCGCCGCGCGAAAACGTTGCGGTGCGTCCTGTCTCGTCGATGAAAGTCACGCTGCCTTCGAGCAGATGCATCAGTTCGTAATGCTGATAAAGCATTGGGATCCGATGATAGGGCGTGGAATCCCACGTGCCGCAGGTAAGCTTCCCATCGGGAGAACGATAGTCCGTCTGATTGCGGCATTGTGGCGCCGGCGTGCGCAGCAATTCCGCGAGCGGCGCGCCTGATGGCTGCAGTTGCGGGACATCATCGATTGGCACGATGGCGCCGTCGGTACCCGGGCCGCCTGCATAGCGCATGAAGATGACGGACGCCGGTGCTTGCGTCGACCACGTGAATCGAGCGCCCTGCGGAATCACGGCGCTCTTTCCAGCGTTGAGCGTGAGCGACCGGTCTGCTTGCGTGAAAGTTATCGCACCTTCTGACACGACAACGAACTCGTCCGCCGGTTGGAGCGATACGGTGCCACTACCTTGCGCAAGGGTAATGACGCCAGCGGTGACAGGACCCGGGGCCAAATCCAGGAAACGGTGACTCGACTGAAAGCGATCGCCGCTCGACGAAGTGGACGATGCCATGTCCCGGCTCGCCTCCGACGCGAATGCTTTCAGATCGATGAAGGATCGAGGACGGTGGGCTAACACTGATGACTGTTGCGTCTGGGACATCTCGGCTCGGGATAGGCCTTGCTCGACTTTCACGCTGTTTTCTCCTGGTTGCGCGCCAACTGATCTATGCGCTGTAAGACTTGGCCAAGCCGAACGACGGTCACGCCGGGCCGCAATTGGCGCAGGGAGGGCATCACGAGCACGCAGTCGTCGTAGGGCGTGGTGACGGCGTTCCCATCGGACCAACCGATCACCGTACCGGCTTTCTCGAATAGCTCCAGGCCGGTGTAGGGCCCCGCGAAACGAAAATCCATGCTTCGTGCAACGACCGGCTCGGTCACGCGTACGACGCGCATTTCGTCGGGAAGCGGTACGAGCCATCTGGCAGGCAGATCGCTTTCGTCGGCAATACCTGCCAGCAACAGAAACCGTGCGGTGCAATCCCGAGCCACGGTGACGGCGTTTTTCTCCCAGTGCTGGCCGCATTCGATGAGCAGGGCGTTCTTGGCACTCTCTTCATCTCCGAAGCCTTCGTAATCGCGCATGCGGCGTCCTTCCGGATGCCCTTCATCGCAGATGACAGTGCCGGGCGTGCCCAGACGTGTCGCGAGCTCGACGCCCTTGCTCAGTGGGCCGGCCACGATCAGTGGTGCGCTCTTCTCATGCATCGAGTGCAGGTCGAGCAGCAAATCCACCGTATCGACCACCGGCCGCATGGCGCGGGCGCGATCGAGTTCCGACGAGCGCGTCCCGAGATCGTCGAGCTTCGCGGCGGTCCAGACGCGATTGAAGTCCTGATCGACGAAGCGTGCCTTGTCCGGCATCGCGGGATCGAAACGCTCGTAGGCAGCGACATTCGCGAATGACAAAGTGAGCTTGCCGCGACGAGGCCGCAGCCGCGCGCGCAACAGTTCGTCGACGACGATTGCGCCGCAGACTTCGTTACCGTGGGTGAGCGCGTTGATCATCACGTGTGGCCCGGCCACACCGGAGTCAAACGTATGGACGTAGGGGATGCCCGTATTGCCCGGCGCGTGCGCGGCGATATCGGGAAAGTCGACTTCGATCGGATACGCTTCCATCTTTATTCCAGCCCGCCCTGACAGAGATATTTGATCGACAGATAGTCGTCGAGGCCATACTTCGAGCCTTCGCGGCCATAGCCTGATTCCTTCACGCCACCGAACGGCGCCGCTTCCGATGCGAGTACGCCCTCGTTGATGCCGACGATGCCTGCTTCGAGCGCCCGCGAGATGCGATCGATGCGACGCATATCCTGGCTGTAGAAATACGAGGCGAGGCCGGACGGCGTATCGTTCGCGGCTTGCACGGCTTCCTGTTCCGTATCGAATGAAAACAGCGGCACCACCGGGCCGAAGGTTTCCTCGTTGAAAAGGAGCATGTTGGATGTCGCGTTGGCGAGCACAGTCGGTGCGTAGTAGTGCGGCCCGAGTTCCGTCAGGCACTTGCCACCCGTCAGAACGAGCGCACCGTTTGCGATGGCGTCGTCGACATGGCGCGCGATCTTCTCGACGGCTCGTACATTGATCATCGGCCCGATCTGCGACGCCGGATCGCTTGCCGGGCCAACGCGCAGTTCGGCCACCTTTGCGCTGAGCAGAGTGGAAAAGCGTGCATAGACGCTGCGCTGAACGTACACGCGGTTTGGGCTGACGCACGTTTGCCCGCCGTTGCGGAACTTGGCCGCCAAGAGCCCCGTCACCGCGGCATCGAGATCGGCATCGTCGAATACGATAAACGGCGCGTTGCCGCCCAGCTCCAGCGAAGCCTTCTTCAACGAGTTCGCCGATTCGCGTGCGAGATATTTGCCGACCGGCGTGGAGCCGGTAAACGTGATCTTGCGCACGCGCGCATCGGCAAGCCATTCGCCCACTGCCTCGACGGTCGACTCGCGCGACGCCGAAATCAGATTGAGCACGCCGTCCGGCACGCCCGCTTCATGCGCAAGCATCACCAGCGCGATGGCGGTGAGCGGCGTATCTTCCGCAGGTTTGGCCACAACGGTGCAGCCGGCCGCCAATGCCGGAGCGATTTTGCGGGCGATCATCGCCAGCGGAAAATTCCACGGTGTGATTGCCGCCACGACGCCGATCGGTTCCTTGATCGCGCTCATGCGTTTGCCGCGTTGCTGCTGGGGAATGAGGTCGCCGTAGATGCGCGTAGCTTCGTCGGCGAACCATGAGACATACGACGCACCATAGGCAACCTCGCCACGGCCTTCGGCGAGCGGCTTGCCCTGTTCGAGAGAGATCAGCGCGGCAAGTGCATCCTGCTGCTCGACGATGAGGGCGTGCCAGCGGTGGAGTAGGGCGGCGCGTTCCTTCGGCAACATCGCGCGCCATGCCGGCAACGCGGCCGCGGCGGCGTCCGCGGCCGCGCGCGCATCGGCGGGACCGCTATCGGCTATATCGGCGATCACTTTCCCGGTAGCCGGATCAATGACGGGGAAACGCCGTCCGCTTGCCGCGGCCACCCATTGCCCATTGATGAAGTTCTCGTCACGGATGAGCCCGCATGCCAGCTGTTCGAGATTCGTGCTCATAAGATTGCTTATCCCATTGCCTGATTAATGATGCCGAACGCGCGGTACGTATCGTCCGATTCGACGCTGCTCTGCTCGGTAGGCCCATTGCGCACCATCTTCACGACCGCGTCGACGCGCGTCATACCGAGTTCGCGCAGCCAGTCGGTAAGGCCCGCCTCGCCGGGCACGTCGATGCGCACGAACTCGCCGGCGGACTGCGCGAGCCAGTGGGCGATCAGCGACTTTGCGCGCCAGTTGTCCGATGAATGCGCCGCCACGACGGGGCCGATCGCGTAGCCGCGACCAAAGCGACGAAACATCGAAAAACCCAGCAGTTCCCCGCCGCGTTCGAGCACGACGCCCTGCGCGACATCGAGCAGCGCGGGGACAATCTCGCCGCGGTCCAGCCCGCTCGCACGCGAAGCGAGTTCGATCACCCTCGGCACGTCACCGGTCCTCAGAGAACGCAGTTGCTCCCCTACCGCAGGGGTGACGGCCTGCACGCTGCCGACGGTGCCGTGATGCTGTTCGATCGTGCCGCACGCTTTGAAGCCGAGCTTTTCGTAAAGCGGCATGCCGGCCGGCGTGGCATGCAGGAACGTGACGCGGCCACCGAGTGCTTCGAGCACGAGCTCCATCAGCCTGCGCCCGATACCGCGCCCCTGCTCGTCGGGAGACACAATCACGAGGCCGAGCGTGCTTCGATCCGCGCCGTACTTCCAGTAGAGTGTTGTGCCGATCACTTCGCCGTTATCCGTCGCGACGAACCCGCCGCCGGCATCGAACATCCATTGCCAGTCTTCCACTCGATGCGGCCAGCCAGCGGCACGCGACAGCGCATGCCCGGCGACGATGTCGTCGGCGCCAAAGGCGCGGTAGGTGGGCGCCTTCTTGTGGGGTGATTGGGACACGGAGCCCTCCTGTAGCGGCATAATTTGACCGTTTAGCGAAATATGGCATTATTCAATATAATGATCAAGAGATTCCGTTTGTTCATCGTACTGACGGTGCGTTGTGCCGCTCCGAGCGGCGCGCCCGCCGGCGCGCTGGCGAACGAATGTCCGCGTGACAGGCGCTCGAGGATCAGTGAATCGTTTCGACAGGGGTTTGCATGAAGTCAGCACAAGCGAAAAAGAAGGTCGTCACTGGACTGCATCATTCTGATGTCGGTGCTCGCGTGCGCGCCCTGCGCGTTGAGCAAGGGTTGTCCGTCAATGAGCTGGCGATGCGCGCCGGCGTGTCGGCCGGCACGGTGAGTCAGGTCGAGCGAAACAAGGCCAATCCGTCGGTGCGGATTCTGGAGCGGCTAAGGCAGGCGTTGTCGGTCCCGCTTAGCGCGCTGCTCGAGGAGGACGACGCAATATCGGACCCGGTGGTCGGCGACTTCGTGCGCAAGGCGGACGAGCGGCCGCTCTTCGACGTCGGCAAGCACGGCATGCAAAAAGAGCTGCTCTCGCCGCACGGGGAGCACGACCTGAAGATGATGATCATTCTGCTGCCGCCGGGAGCGGGATCGGATGAAGTGCTCGTTGGTGTCGGCGAAAAGGCGGGGCTGGTGCTCGAAGGTACCCTCGTGCTGAACGTAGGCGATCGCCGTGCCGTGCTGCAGGCCGGGGACAGCTTCCAGTTCAAGAGTACAGTGCCGCACAGCGTGCGCAACGAGAGTGGCGAAATGGCGCGCGTACTTTGGGTCATGAACACGCAGCCGCCCGTCGTTCATCTGTAGCCTTTGCTGCGCGGGCCGCATTGCAGACGCCTTGTCGGCCCCCAAACGTTGCGCGGCGCACAACGAAAAGTTCAACAATTTATTTTTGATCGCTGGCAATTCACTGAGTGTTCACTATAATGAACGGCATCCGATGTTTGTTCATTGTGCCCGGTGCGATGGACAAGCCCTGCAACCCGCGGTGACGTGCGGCGTAATGAACGCCTGATGTCGGCGCGTTCCTCCAGAGTTTGAGGTCAGGCCGAGCATGTCCACGCCGCCACTCGATTTCGATCCGTCTACTGTCTCGTTGCCTCAGGGACATTTCATCGGCGGCACGTACTATTCGGCGAATGAGACGCCGATCGCTGTCTACCGGCCTTCCGACGGTCAGTTGCTGGGTTATATCCCCGATGCGTGCGCGGACACGATCGATTACGCGGTGAGCAATGCGGTCCAGGCATGGAAGGCGAGCGGCTGGGCGACCCAACCGCCACGCGAGCGAGCAAGAGTCCTGAACCGGTGGGCGGATTTGATCGACCGCCATGCCGTGAGCCTCGCGCAGTTGGAGGCGGTCGGCTCGACGCGCCCGGTAGCCGAGGCATATGCGTCCGACGTGCCCTTTACCGCGGAGGCGATCCGCTTTTTCGCGGAACTCGCCGACAAGCTCGGCGGCGACTTCGTGGCAACGCGTCGCGATAGCGTGGGATTCGTGGCATCGGAACCGTATGGTGTGATCGGCGCAATTACGCCGTGGAATTTCCCGCTGTCGATGTGCTCGTGGAAGTGCGGGCCCGCGCTCGCCGCCGGAAACGCGGTCGTACTGAAACCTTCGGAGATGACGCCGTTTTCCACGCTGCGGCTCGCGGAACTGGCGATCGAAGCCGGCATGCCGCCCGGCATCTTCAATGTGGTGAACGGACGTGGTGCAACAACTGGATCCGCGATCACCCGTCACCCCGACATTGCGAAGATCAGCTTCACGGGCTCGACTCGCACCGGTGCGGCGATCATGAGCGACGCGGCTCTGCACGGCACGAAGCCGGTCACGCTCGAGCTGGGTGGAAAAAGTCCGCAGCTCGTGTTCGAGCAGGTACCGGATTTGACGCACACGGCACGCTGTATCGCGCGAGGGTTCACGAGCAACGGCGGCCAAGCATGCGTCGCAGGGACACGTCTCATCGCGCACAAGCGCATTGTCGAGCCGCTGCTCGAGGCGGTGCGGCTTCAGTTGGCGAACATTGCCCCAGGCCCGCTGTGGCGGCATGCGACGAGCTATTCACCGATCATCAGCCGAAGCCAGGCTGAGCGGATCGAGTCGCTCGTCGATGAGAGCGTGGCGAGCGGCGCTGAACTGATCTTTGGCGGCGGTTACTTCGAAGATACGGACGGTGGTTATTTCCATCGGCCGACGCTGCTGGCGAATGTGTGCGAATCGACGCCTGCGGTGCGGCAGGAATTGTTCGGCCCCGTGCTGACCGTGCAGACCTTCGAGGATGAAGATGAAGGCATTGCACTTGCCGGACATCCGACGTACGGACTCTGCGCGGGCGTCCATACACGCGACATCGGGCAAGCGATGCGTGCGATGCGCGGTATTGCGGCAGGCACCGTCTGGATCAATCGCTACGGCCGCAGCGGCGACATGATGATTCCGACCGGCGGTTTCAAACAGTCGGGTATCGGTAAAGACCTCGGACGCCAGGCGCTGGAAGCGAGCATGCGACACAAGAGCGTGCTCATCGACATCGATCCGATGTGATTGCACGGACAAGCGCTCGATAGTGCAGTGAATGTTGTTGCAGTTGCTTTACGTGGGGTGTGAAGGAGGCCGAACGTTTCGCATGAACGCTTTTGCCGCATTTGTCTAAAGGACTCTCGTCAAGGATAGATCATGTACCACTATGCGTCGCAGTATGCTTCGGGGAAGCACGCCAGTTTCGCCCAGCGTGTGTTGCTGGCCGCTGCCGTTGCCGTGTCGTTGGCTTTCGGGGCCGGCCATGCGAGCGCCGCTCCGATGAAGGTTTCCGCTGGGACGACGCCCTCCAGCGTGCCGAATGCGTTCCTCGATCTGAAGACGCACGAGATCGAAGGCGTCATGCCCGATGTGATTCGCGAGATCGGAAAGCGCGAAGGTTTCGAAGTGTCGTTCGATGTCATCCCTTTCTCCGCGTTGATCCAGTCGGTCGTGTCCGACAAGATAGATCTCATCGTTGCGGGCATGACACCCACGCCGAAGCGAGCAGAGGTGGTCGACTTTTCTGAACCGGTGGCTTTCTTTGGCAAGGGAATCATCGTCAATGCATCGGACAAGAACAGCTATCGCACGATTCAGGATTTGAAGGGGACTGTCGTGGGCGCAGGCGCGGGCGAGGAAACGTCGGACGAACTGGTCAAGCTCGGCATCTTCAAGGAAGTCAAGTTGTACAACACCGGGGCCGATATGGCCCGCGACGTGGCGCTGGGCCGTATTACGGCAGCGTTCAATGATTATCCGATCTGGAAGGCGCAGCAAGCGGCCGGTACGCTGCAAGGCGCGCGTGTCGTCGATGGTTTCAAGCCGCTGCGCAAAGTGCCGATTGCATTCGGCGTCAAGAAAGGCAATGCCGCGTTGCTGTCGAAGATCAACGATGGGCTCGCCAAGATAAAGGCCGACGGAACGCTGGACAAGATCCTGAAGAAATGGAATTTCGTTGATTGAAGTACGCACCATCGCATGGCCGATGGGTAGGAGACGGCCGGTTGGCTGAAGATGGCCACCGGCATGCAGTGTAACGATTATTAGAAAGGCGAATCATGCGTTGGAGCGACATAGTCGAGTTTGTCCCGATACTGCTCGAAGGGGCCGGGATGACCGTCCTCATCACCGTTAGTTGCCTGATTCTCAGTACGGCACTGGGTCTCGTGTGGGCACTCCTGAAGATGTCGCGGCATGCACCGGTTCGGCGTGCGGCTACCACGTTGATCAATGTGGTTCGCGGACTGCCGATGATCGTGCTGTTGTTTTACATCTATTTTGTATTTCCCTCGATTCATTTGCAGATGAGCGCCTTTCAGGCGAGCATCGTGGGTTTGGGATTCGGTTATTCCACGTACGTCGCCGAAATCATTCGATCGGGCATCGAGTCGGTCGATCCGGGCCAATATGAGGCCGCGCAGTCCATCGGAATGGGGCGCGTCAAAACGATGACCCGCGTGATTCTTCCCCAGGCGATCAAGGTTGCATTGCCGCCTTATAGCAACACGCTCGTATCGATGCTAAAGGATTCGTCTCTGGCATCGACCATTACCGTCTCGGAGATGACGCGCCAGGGAACGCTGATCGCGGCCGCGACGTTCCAGAACATGACCGTTTATACGCTGGTGGCGATCGGCTATCTCGCGATGAGCCTTCCGTTGATGAGTTTGACGAGAGCGCTCGAACGGCGCTTCGGAAAACATAAGGTGAAGTGAGGTTGCCATGATCGAAATCACGGATGTGCATAAAAGCTTTGGCGACGTGCCGGTACTCAAGGGCATTACGTTGAAGGTCAGTCAGGGCGAGGTCGTGTGCTTGATCGGCGCGTCGGGCTCCGGCAAATCGACGCTGCTTCGTTGCATCAATGCACTGGAATCGTACGATTCGGGCGAGATCAAACTACTGGATCAGGTCGTTCAGCAACGCTCGCGTCACATCAATCAGCTGCGTACCCAAGTAGGGATGGTTTTTCAGCGTTTCAATCTGTTCCCACACCGCACCGCGGTGGAAAACGTGATGGAGGGACCGGTCCATGTCAAGGGCGAGCCGGTGGCACAAGCGCGGCGTGACGCGATCGAATTGCTGCACAAGGTCGGCCTCGGCCAGAAAGTCGACGCGTATCCCCATCAACTGTCGGGTGGCCAGCAGCAGCGCGTCGCGATTGCGCGGTCGCTCGCGATGAAGCCGAAGGCGATCTTGTTCGATGAGCCGACCTCGGCGCTCGACCCGGAACTCGTGGGCGAGGTGCTGAGCGTCATGCGCACCCTGGCTCGCGAAGGGATGACGATGTTGGTCGTCACGCACGAGATGGGCTTCGCGCGCGAAGTGGCCGACAGAGTGTGCTTCCTGCACGCGGGCCTGATCATCGAGGAGGGTAGTGCGAAAGAAGTGCTCGGCTCGCCGCGCGAAGCGCGTACTCGGGAGTTTTTGCGCCATGTGTTGACGCACCGTGCCGAAGATCAGCACACGCATAACGGCTGAACGGGGGCCGTGGAATGAACGTGTACTCGGCCAATCGAACTATGGAAGTCTGAAATGCTCAGAGTCGAAGAGGTGTATGACACGCCCGGATTTTCAGGCGCGGCCGATGTCGTCGTGATCGGCGCCGGGATCGTGGGCATATCTACCGCCTATGAATTGGCGCGACGCGGCGCCTCTGTCGCGGTGATTGACAAAGGTGTGGTCGGAGGCGAGCAATCGGGGCGAAACTGGGGCTGGGTTCGTCAGCAAAACCGCGACCTGTTCGAACTGCCGCTTGCCATGCGGAGCCTGCGTCGTTGGGGCGAGTTGCGCGATGAAATCCAGATAGACCTGGGCTTTCGCCGCGAAGGGATTCTTTATGCCAGCAGCGACGCGAAAAGCATCGCTCAGTGGGATGCGTGGTGCAGGCGAGCCCGTGAGATCGGCTTTGTCAGCCATATGCTCAGCTCGGCCGAAGTGATGAGCCGTGCTCCCCAGGGCGGGCCGCGCTACACCGGTGGCGTCTGGTCGCCCTCGGACGGGCGCGCGGAGCCTTCGCGCGCCGCGCCCGCCCTTGCCGAAGGAGCCAAGCGCCTTGGTGCGCTGCTCTATCAAAACTGCGCGGCACGCGGCTTGGAGCTCAGTGCGGGGCGCGTTAGCGGTGTATGGACCGAGCGCGGTCTCATCAAGGCGAGCACAGTGGTTTGCGCGGGCGGCGCGTGGAGTTCGCGCTTTTGCAAGCGTCATGGCATCGACTTGCCCGCAGTCAACGTGATCGGCACCGCTATGCGTACGTCGGTCGCCGCGGACGTGATCAACGGTTGCTTCAGCGGCCCGGGGTTTGCGCTTCGTCGGCGCCTGGATGGTGGATACACGCTTGCTGTTCCGGGTTATGGACGTCTCGACTTGGCGCCGCTCGGGCTGAAGACCGCTCTTAGGTATCACCGCAATTACCGGAACGACATCGGCAAGAAGCTCAAGTACCGCTTTTCAAAGCCGTGGTTCGAAGGTCCCGAGGCATCGGCAACCTGGCAATTCGACCAGATCTCGCCATTCGAACGCTGCCGCGTGCTGGACCCGAAGCCCGATCTCGAGTTCGTGAAAGTTGCCCTGGATAACGTCAAGCGAGCCATCCCGCAGTTGTCCGAGCTGCGGGTGGTGCATGCCTGGGCCGGCGCCATCGATACGACGCCGGATCTCATTCCCATCCTCTCCGATGTCGCGACACTTCCAGGGTTTTACCTTGCCAGCGGATTCAGTGGTCATGGCTTCGCAATGGGCCCGGCAGCGGGGGAGCTTGTCGCCGATATGGTGACGGGCGCCAAACCCATGATCGATATCTCACCCTACCGTTTGAGCCGTTTTACAGACGGCACTTCCATCAAGGTCCCGGACATGATGTGACGGCGCGCGTTGCGGGCGCTGGTCGACCTTGGACATCTCACAGTCAAGTGTTTGCCATTTATTGAAGACTCACAAGCAGGAGCGTCGTTATGAAGTATGTCTCGACCCGAGGCGGCAGCGTCGATCGGCGGTTTTCCGAAGTCCTGATGGAAGGACTGGCGCCGGACGGTGGCCTGTATGTGCCCACCGCCTACCCGACGATCGATGATGCGACGCTGCGGCGCTGGCGCGGCCTGCCGTATGCCGAACTCGCCTTCGAGATTATCTCGCTTTATGTCGACGACATCCCGGCCGACGCGCTACGCAGCATCGTTGCCCGCACGTACACTCGCGAAGTTTTCGGCTCGGACGAGATCGTTCCGTTGCGAAACGTCGACGAGTCCATCGCGTTGCTGAATCTGTCCAACGGCCCCACGTTCGCCTTCAAGGACATCGCAATGCAGTTCCTGGGCAATCTGTTCGAAGCCGAGCTTGAACGCCGCGGCGCACGGCTCAATGTTCTAGGCGCCACTTCGGGTGACACCGGCGGCGCGGCGGAATATGCGATGCGCGGCAAGCGCAACGTACAGGTGTTCATGCTGAGCCCTCATGGCCGCATGAGTCCGTTCCAGCAGGCGCAGATGTTCAGCCTGCAGGACAAGAACATCCACAATCTCGCCATCGAAGGGAGCTTCGACACCTGCCAGGACATCGTCAAGGCGGTCTCGGCGGACGGGGGGTTCAAGCGGCGGCACAACATCGGTACAGTCAATTCCATCAACTGGGCGCGCTTGTTAGCGCAGGTCGTCTATTACTTCTCCGGTTATTTCCAGGCGACGCGTGACAACAGCGAGCGCGTCTCGTTCTGTGTGCCCTCAGGCAATTTCGGCAACATCTGCGCGGGCCACGTCGCCCGCATGATGGGCTTACCGATCGAACAGCTCGTGCTGGCGACCAACGAAAACGATGTGCTCGACGAATTCTTCAAGACCGGCCGTTACCGTGTGCGCGGTAGCGGGGAAACGCTGGTGACGTCCAGTCCGTCGATGGATATCTCCAAGGCATCGAACTTCGAACGCTTCGTCTTCGACCTGTTGGGCCGGGATTCCCAACGGATCGCGCGGATGTTTGGCACGGAGCTTTCAGAGCGCGGCCAGTTCAGCCTGAGCGAGGAAGAGACGTCGCGCATCGCGCATTATGGTTTTGTGTCGGGCAAGAGCACGCATGGGGACCGCCTGCTGACGATTGCCGATACCTGGGAACGCCATCGCACGATGATCGACCCGCATACGGCCGATGGCGTCAAGGTTGCGCGCCAACGCGCTCGCCCCGGCATCCGCACCATCGTGCTAGAAACCGCGCTGCCGGTGAAATTCGAGGACATCATCCGCGAGGCAACGGGCCAGGCCGTGCCGCGGCCGGCGTCGGTGGTGGGCCTCGAGCAACGCCCCCGGCGCTGCGAGGTGATCGAACCGTCGGCGGACAGGGTGATGGCATATATCGCCCGGCATTGCACCGCCTGACGAAGCCGAGACTCTGCCATGGCCGTATTTACCGCTGTTTCCGAACAAGACGCAGCCGCGTTCATCGCGCCGCTGAAGGTGGGCAAGCTCACTTTGCTACGCGGCATTCCAAGCGGAATAGAAAACACCAACTATTTCCTTACGACGGACGCGGGCGAGTTCGTGCTCACGCTTTTCGAGCGTCTGCGCAATGAGGACTTGTCGTTTTACTTGCAACTGATGCTGCACTTGGCTCAACGAGACATTCCCGTCCCGGAGCCGCAGGCCGACGGCAAGGGGCGGTTAGTATTCGAACTGAACGGCAAACCCGCCTGTGTCGTCACTAAATTGACAGGGCGCCATTGCCTGGAACCAAGCCTACAGCATTGCGAACAGGTCGGCGAAATGCTGGCGCGCATGCATCGGGCGGGTCGCGACTTCCCCTTGGAGCAAATCAATCTGCGCGGCTTGGATTGGTGGCTGCATGCTGCTGAGCAGATCTTGCCATTGCTCGACGGAGAACGACGCGGGGTACTGCTTGACGAGCTTCGGTTTCAGCAGGCGCTTGCCACTGTCCCCGCGTACCGGGCGCTGCCTCGAGGTCCCATACATGGCGACCTCTTCCGCGATAATGTCTTGTTCGCCGGTGCAACCGCGTCAGATAGTCCGGCAGGCGCGGAGAAGCTGTCGGGTTTTTTCGACTTTTACTTCGCGGGAACCGATGTATTGCTATTCGATGTGGCGGTGTGTCTGAACGACTGGTGCATTGATCGCCAATCGGGCGCACTAGTGCCAGCGATGGCATCCGCGTTCGTGCAAGCCTATGAGCGCGCCCGCGCGTTGCCGTCGCCGGAGCGACGCTACTTGCCCGCGGTGCTCAGGGCGGCGGCCCTGCGGTTTTGGCTATCGCGTCTGATGGACTTGCATTTCCCCCGCGAATCGACGCTGCTTCACGCGCATGATCCCGAGCACTTCTTTCGGGTGCTGTGTCACCATCGCCGCTCGTCGGCTTGCTGACAGCGCAAGCGGAAGCTATCCGGTAACAGTTTCGACATCTCGGACTTCGACACCATCACTTCGATCACTGCGGAAAACAGAAACCCGAGACTCAACCCCCAAAATATCTGCCAGAACATCGTAAAGGCCATCCACAGTGCATGGCCCAGTGCGGTGACGATGTGCATCGCGCAATAACGCAGGCGTTACGCGTGCGCTAAAAGCTCCGCGCGAGCCCGACCATAAACATATCCTGATCTTTGTCGTTGCCCGTGGCGACTCGATTGAAGCGCAGGCTGGCGGCCCAATTGTTCGTGACCTGGTAGCTCACCTGCGCGCTGAGCAGAGCGTTGAGCCTTATCCTGTTCGAGGGCTCGTCGCGGTCGCGCGATACGTACGGGCCCGCGCCTGCCGATAAAGTCCATTTGCTCAGGATGGGCGCGACGTACCAGAATTGCGCCGCTACGCCCCGTCTGCCGGCCGTTCCGTTATTGCCTTCATAGACGAAGCTCGCGGAATACGCCCAAGCATTGCCGAGTGGGCGCTTGAGCTCGACCATATAACCCTTTTCCATCGGCACTTGAGGATGATTCGTCTGCGACGTGCCAGCCCAGATACTGACCTGTGTCTTGCCGTCGGAAAGTGCCGGCGCGGGAGTGCTGCGAAAATCGGAGCCGACGCCGAAGAACACCGCGTTCGAATTGAATCCGTTGATCATCTGGACATGGTTGTATTGCAGCTTCAGAAAAACGCTGTTGGGAACGACGTAGAACCGCACCGCGGCCGAGGCGCGCAGCCCCAACCGCTTTTCGTTGCGCGGCTCGCCATCGACGTGCGTCGTATCCATGCTGAAGTACGGCCCGGCCGAGAGTTCGAACGCTACGCGATCATTGACCGGCAGGCGAAACGAACCCAGCGCCGCGAAACCATCGCGATGATGATCGAAGGGATGACCTTCATTCAGATAAGCGATATAGACAGAGAGGTATTCGTTCAGGACCTCGCCGAAGCCGATTTCATAGGCGCGCCAATTCATGTCGCCGCCTTGGCTCGCGCGGCCATTGCCGTACACCGCATACACGTCGATCGTGCGCTGCGACGGCTGAACGGTAGCCGGCACATTCGATGTATCGCTCTGGGCATGCGCGGGATCGACATGCGCCAGAGTGGTCAAACCGGCGATCACGCTGGCGAAGGTCAGGCGCGAGGAAATGCGTTGCCACTTGGTCATTCGAATGCCTCCCGGTGTCGATAGCCCCGATTGCCCCGAATAGAATGTGCTGATCTTCAGCCACTCTATGCAGTGGGCCACTTCAAGTCAACGGCTACTGTGCTCGGCACGAATGGCTATCGCACACATGGCGCGGCATAACCGATGGATTACGGCAATCATGAAGCGAACGGCGCGCAGCACTGAGCCGGTGCGAGGGGATCGCTCATCTGGGCTTCGAACGAGGTGAAGAGTGCCTCTTCAAGTACATTCCAGTGCGCGCCGTGGCGGAACGGCGCGGAATGCGCATGCCAACAGGAAATGGCGGCGCGGTCACCGAATTTCTGCGACGCGAGCGCGACCAATCCCCATGGAAAGTCATGTTGAGGCAGCTCGAGCCATGCCTGGCAATTCTGCTTCATCCATCTTGCGTAGAACGCGGAATTGGATTGCCCCGGAACGCCGATATCGGAGAGTATCGGAAATATCTGCGCAACAGCGGTCGGATAAAACGAGTGGTCGGCGAGGTGCTGCGTGCTGGGCTCGTACTTCCCCGAAGACCAGAATACCTTGACGATTGCGCGAGACAGATGCTCGGCCGCGGTCTGCCATTTGTTCGCCGCGCGGGCATCGCCCGCGCGCGAATAGTAGGCGCTCAGCGCGCGCATCGCATCCTGGACTTCGACGTTGTCCATCAGCAACGCCACGTGCAGGGTCGACGATATCTGGTAGACGCCTCGATGTGGATCGTAAAGGCGGCCCAAATACTTGATCGACTTATCCAGGCTCGACTGCCATGTCGAGGGCATCTGCCCCGACGGCGCATAGCGCGCCAGTAGCTCGATCCACAGTGCAAGCGCTGAATCGTCCGCGTCGGCATGAGCGCAGGCTGCGGTATTACCGTTGCGCTCGCAAAAGCGGTCGAACGTTCCATCCGGGTTTTGCCGAGGCATTAACCATTCGATCCACTTCAGTGCGGCGCTTCGCACATCGGTGTGCGCATCGTCCGCGGCGATCAGCGCCTTGGCCGCGAAGTAGGGGTCGACTACATCGCCATGCAGTAAAACTGTGATCGCCCCGTCCGGGCGCTGATAGCCGAGCAGGAAGGGCTCCGCCGCGGCACAGGGTGCGGCGAGCAGGCATGACGATACGATCGTTGCGATGCCAATCCGGGCGCTGCGCTCGAGCTTTCGCGCATTCGAGCAGCACCACGAGGCGGCCGCGACCAACGGCCCCCGGCGCATTGACGATAACGAGGTCCGGCGTTCACGGCGCATTGACGAAGGCCCCGACAAGATTGTTTGCGATCGGGCTGCCAAGACCTGTCACGTAGTCGTATCCCGTTTGAGCGGTACACAACGCTCCGCATGACCCGTTTGTGCCTGAAAGAATGTCGTGGTAGTTGGCGGTATAGGCGGTGGCGGCAACGCCGTACATCAGCCGATTGAGGGCGTTGACCGCGTTCAGCGTGGTTTTGCCGTTGGCGACGCGCACGCCGTTCGCAATGGCGAGCAAGCCCGACCATTGTGGAACGCCTGCGCTTGTGCCGCCAACGACGAACCATCCGCTTTGCCCTTGATAGCCGTAAGCGTCGTATACCGCGAAGCCCGACGCAGGGTCTGCGCTATAGGCAACGTCGGGGACGGCCCTGGCACCGATCGAGTCGCTCGGGACGTTGTAGTTGGACTGATAGGTAGGCTCGGGCTCATAGGCGCTTTGTCCGCCGCCGCTTCCGGACCACGCCTTTTCGCCGAGATAGTTTCCAGCGGCATCGGCGGTGATCGAAGTGCCCCCCACGGCAAGCACATAAGGCGACGCGGCAGGGTATTCGACTACCGCGCCGCCGTCACCGGACGCGGCGACGAACGATACACCGTTTGCGCTGGTGAATTGCCCGTCATACTGCGTCTCCGACAAAAATTCCGGTCCACCCCAGCTCATCGCCACGATATTGGCGCCCACACCGTGCGGCTTCGGCGTTACCGCCATTGCCACCGCGTTCATCAGATCTTGAAAGCTGTTGGATGCGGCTTCGATCAGGACGATCTTCGCTTGCGGGGCGATTGCATGTGCCCATTCGATGTCGAGGGAGCTTTCGAGCGCCCATCCCGGGTCCGCGCGGAGGCGGTGCCCGCTGATACCGCTAGAGATCTTGGAGAAGCATCCATTGTTCGTCGTACAAGCGGGCAGGCCGAACGTATCGTCGAAGACTTTCAGGCTCGACTCCGCATAGGGGTTGTCATATGCGTCGACGATGGCGATCACCTGGCCGCTGCCGAGGCTGCCTTGGGTCAATTGATCGATGCCATAGAAATGACGGATCTGCGGCGGCGAAAGACCGTTCGGTCCCAGCGCGGTATTCCCGTGCACATGAAAGGGCGGCCGCGCGTAGCCGACAGGCGGGCGAGCCGCCTGCTGCGCGAGCGCCGGTTGCAAGCTGAACAAGACTGTGGCGCAGCCGGTCAAGATCGATAAAACACGCCGGAGTGAGCAGCGCATAAGGCAGCCTCCATTCATTGGGTGCATCGAGCGGCGTGCATGCCACTTTGCATCGGTGGATTGCACGCCGTTTGACAAATGAGCGCCGATTCAGGGCGCCTTTGCGCTCGTGAACGTCAATGCCGTCCCGGCCCCCGCGATTACCAGCCAGTTCGTCGGATCGGTGGCGATGACCGTTGCGGAGCCGCTCGTCACGATCGGCAGCAGGTAAGCAGACTTCGGTAGCAGCCAGGTCATGTCCTGCAGGCCCGTCGAGTTGGAAGCACTGAATGACCAGCCGCTCCCTGTGTCCGTCGCCGTCCAGGTTGTCTGCAGACGACGTTTTCCGAACTTGGCGAGGTCGTCGAACTTGTACCATTTGAACTGGCCTGCCGCAGCAAGCTGATTGGCGTAGGTGAATATGCTCGCGAGCGTGTTCGTATAGAAGATCGCGCCCTGCGGATGCATGTACACCATCCGGGTGGTCCGGTTCGCAACGTTGAAGTTCATCAGCGAGAGATACCAGTTGGTAACATCCGTGGTGGGTACGTTGTACAGCTGGAACTCGTCGAACGTTGCATAAACGCCAAACGGGGAAACCGGAATGGCCCAGATGTTAGGCGTCAGCAAGGCACCATTGCGATAAGCCCGCGTCGGCCCCATGCCAGTATGGCCGGTGAAGTAGTAGCTGGAAAAGCCGTTGGCTTGCAGCCACGCGATGGCCCACGTCGGCGCGTTACCCTCTGGCGCGGCCCATTCGATGTCGGGCGTGCCGTCCACCTGTTTCATGGCCGAGTGATTCAGAACCAGATACTGCTCGAACGTGCTTTCGTTGGTTTCGCTTGCGTTGAAGCCCCAGTAATCGTGCATCCAACCGCCCTGGCTACCGACGTTGTGGCCGAGCTTGATCAGGTAATGCATCAGGTTTTGCGCCGAGGAGTTATGGAGTATGTCGATTCCCAGGCCATCGCCTACAGCTACGCTATCCGGGCCTGCCGTCACCGAAACGGTAAACGGACCGTTCTTCCACACGTTGTAGTTCTTAAGTTGCTGAGCCGGCTGAATGGCATCCTTCTCGCAGAAGTGCCAATCGATGATCATGCCACCCAAGCCCTTCGGCTGCATCGAGAGCATCGGCATGTGCAGCAAGTCGACAGCAAAATAGTTCAACATGCCATGAAGCGGCATCCCGTCCGTTTGTCCCTCGAGATAAGCGAGCGGCATGTTGACAAACAATACGCCCCCATTGCCGTACGGTTGGTAACCCGCCACGAGCCCGAAATTCGGTGAGGTCAACAGCGTCGTGCCGTTATAGGTGCCCTGCGTGACGAAACTGGGGTAGGTCAGGAAGCCATAGACGTATCCGGAGATGCCTTCGAGTACGTCCGCGGCGGCGGTCGTCGCCAGTGGCGCCGCAATCTTCAGCGATGTCGAGGTGGACGTCGACGTTGAGGTCGGCGAATAGGTTCCGTGCTTGACCGGCGAGCCGATCTTGACGGCACCGAGACTCAAGGTAGGCGCGATCACCTGTCCGCTCGAGGTAGTGCGGTAGTTGAAGTATGTCTGATGGTTGTATCCCGTCAGACCTCCGGGATTAGTGGAGCTTGGCTGGAGAAATAACTGCGACGAGCTGGTCGTTGTCGTGCTGCTACTCGTCGTCGTGGACGAGGTGGCCAACATCGTCGTGGCGGCGGCGGTCGTACTGGTCGAATTCCACGTCATCGATTTTCCCGGTGGAACCAGCAGTGTGCGCAAGGTACTCCCCATGCCAGTCACTGGCCCGAGGCCAATCATGTTGCCGCGCAACGAGTCGTAGAGCACATAGTTGACGCCAACCATGTCGCTGAATCTCGACTGCGGTATCGGATAAAAGCCCGCTGCGTTCAGCACGCCGAAGTCATAGACCATCAGGACCTGGCCGCCGTTGAGCGCATAGTTGTGAATTGCCGCAACGAGTGTGTCGTCGGCCGTGGTATGGACCTGATCCGGCAAGATCAGGCCTCTGTACTGCTGAGGCAACGTCGCTACCGATTGTTCGAATGCGGTGTCGTTGATCACGGTGATTTGCACGCCGTCCTCGGATGCCGCATCGAGCCATGCGGACACCCGGGGATCGGGCAGCACGAAGTTGTCAGGCAACAACAGCAGCAACTGATTGGTTACCGCGTTTGCGGAGCCGGCCGAAACGAGCAAGCCGAGCACGAGCGCGAACAGCATGCGCCGGATGAAGACCGATATGCTGAACATGAACATCTCCTTGACTAGTTCGACGGTTTTCCGACCCTGCCTGACCTGTCGAGCGAGCAGCCAGGGATACTTGCGTGATTCACGATCGGGATTCGGCGCGCCTCGCGACGTGTCGCGGCACGCTGGGCCAGCTCGCGCAATAGCTGTACAGGGCCAACAGGAGGCCAAGCAGCAGCGGTGCGCCTAGTACAAAAAAGCAAAGTGGAACGAAGAGCAAAGACCCGTAAAAGACGATGCAGGCATGAAGCGCAATAAAAAAAGGCGCGAGCGCGATGAAGTAAGTGACTATCAGAAACGTGGCGAGCGTTTTTTGTGTCAACGTGAAATTCAACGTGTAATACGTCAAAGACAACGTAATCGGAATGGCCTTGATCCCGATCATCTGCGTGGCGGCCATCTCGCGGACATGTTCTTGCGCCGAGTAGGGAAAGCTCGCGGATGAGACGAGGAAATAGACGCAGACGGCGAATTGCACAGCGGCAAGCGCGCGCACGAGGTAGGCGGCCGGAAGCCACCGTTCCTTGCGCACGAAGGTCGCGCCAAACGCACCGGCACACAACAGCGCGGTAATCAGCATGAGCGGCTTGCCCGGATATCGACCGCTCCATTGCAGCGCTATGGCCGGTGTGCCGAGCCAGCTGCGATCGCCGGGAATATCGACGATCGACATCGGCACGTGAATCCATCGGCTGACATACGAAAACGCGGTGCGCCAGTAGTGCGTCACCATGCTCCACGCGTAAGCGAGCGAAGCGTACGACGCCGGCAACAGAAGCAGCGACGACATCAGCCAACGCCACGGCGATGCGAGAGCGCACACCGCCCGGTCGTCGTTTTCGCTGGCTGTCTCGAATGGCTTCATCGTCGTGCTCACCAGGTGTGGAACAAGCTGATTTCGAAGCCCCGACGGCTGTAGTAGGGATTGTGATATCGGTTGAATTCGAGCTGGGCTCCCCAGTTCTTGGTCAGCCAATAGCGCCACTGCACATCGATCTCGTTGCTGCGAAAGTCCACGATCTGGTTGGCCGTGCCAATCGCCTGGTACGCTTCCCGCCCAAACGAGCCGCGAATCCCGATCACGCTCTTGCCGATCGTGCCGTACGAGACGGCGGCGTAATAGGCGGGTGCCTTTACGGAGCCCGGCGCATCGACGTTGTAGTTCATGCCGACCTCGCCGATCAGCTTTGGCGTCGCATACCAGATCACCCCGGCGTGGTAGAGCTGATCGCGATGTCCGCTGCGATTCCACGCGTAGCCCGCACCCAGCGATAGCACCAGACTGCGTTGTGGCAGCAGCTTTCTGTTCAGCGAAACGTCCACACGCTCGCTCGGCAAGATCGTGCCCGACGTCGTACCGGAAAAGCCGATGGCGCCGAACCAGTCGGCATCGAAATCGCGCACGTAGTTGACGGCGCCGAACGTCGTATGCTGGCCGAAGCGTCGCAACTCGGCGAGCTCGCCCGTCACGGTTTGATTGCCGAACTGATGTAGACCGCGCAAGCGCACGCCATACCAATCCCCGTAGCCGTTCGTCACGTGCGCCATCGAATAGCCCAGATCCAACTCGGAGTGCGTCGGCGTGGGCGCCGCGACATGCTCGGTAACGGCGCTCGCGAGCGCTCCCTCGCTGGGTTTGTTCGGTACGTCGGCGACCAACGGTGGTGAAGTCGTTTCGCCGGACTGAGAACGGGCTGCGGCTGCCGCGCGCGCATCGGCCGCCTGCTGCTCGAGCGATTGAGCGCATGCGATCGACGATGCGGTGAAAAAAAGCACAGCGGCTGCCGTATCCCGCAGTCGGCCCAAACTTGTCGGTCTCGTTTGTTTCAATCGCATCGTTGCCCCCCGCGGCCTGAAACGTCGGGCGCTGTCGGCGCTGCGGCGGTTCGTTCGAACCGGCCACGGCGCGCCGCCACCATTTGCCCGAAAATGCAGGCCCCCCCTTGAATACGGATCTCCGATGCGCATACGCTGACGGCGTTGTCGGCCCGCCCGATCCAGGCCTGGTCGATCCACAGTGAACCGTCAACGCTGAGCACGCCGTCAACCACGCAATCAGGTTGCAGCCGTGCTTCGCGCCTCGCAAACACGGCGCCGCGAACTGTGGCGCCCGCGCCGACGTCGATACTGGTTGCCTTGATGTTGCCCCGGACGAGACTTGCATTGCCGATGCGAAGCGATCCGTTGACGATCAAATCGGCCTCGACAAGCGCATGAGCGGGCAAGCTGAGATTGCCGAAAATCAGATAGCGAGCGTTGCCCGCGCGGTGTCGGATTTCGGCCAGCAGGTGGGACATCGAGACGGGATAGAGCTTGTCGGCCTCATGCTCGCTCGGCGGCTCCCCCGGCGAACCGAACGTGATGGGCATGCCGTACAAGTGGCGGAAATGGCAGACGTTACGCACGCGCAGATCCGATGCCGCTACGACGCCGCTGAAATCCGCATGGTCGGCGTCGATCCGCCGTGCGTAGACCATACCTTCGGTGAACGATGTCAGACGTGACGCGTCGATCGGCAGATCCTCGTCAATCGCCAGCGGTGCGACATCGCGCGACCTCCGCAGCTCCGCGACGAGCGGAATGAACGGCAAAGCGATCAGTCCGATGAGGACCAGTGCAAACAGAATCGCGCTCATCGCTCACCTCGCTTTGGATGGTTTGCGAAAGCGCTCGGTCTTGTCCCATCGCAGTTCGCGCTTGAACAGCGAATCGAGCGCGAGCCCCGACAGAGCCGAAAGGACACTTGCAATGGTCACGCCGAATCCGACGACATTGAGCGGCATCAATCTGAGGCGTGTCGAATGTCCGTCGAGACGCGTGGCCACGACGATTTCGAAGAAGACGCCGAAGTTTCCGAACGTGTTGAACGTGAACAGCGCAAGCAGCCAGACCAGCGACGAGGCGAACAGTATCTGTTGCACGCCAGCGAGATAGACGACGATCGCGGCGATCCAGCCCGCCAGCAGCAGGGCGGGCATCGCGTAGACACCCAATAGCAACGCGCCGTCGATGCGGCGCAAGACGGGCACAGTAGGGTTCCGGAGCAATGGGACCAGGCAGCGGAACATGGTTTGGTTATGTCCTTTCGCCCAGCGTTTCAGTTGCCGGGCGCGTACATCCCATCGTTCGGGCACCTCCTCATAGCACTCGGCATGATTCAGATACACCGTTTGCCATCCGGCCAGCAACAGCCGGTACGTCATGTCGGTATCTTCGGCCAGCGTGTCGTCGCGCCATCCGCCCACTTCGTCCAGCGCGCGCTTGCGCAGCCCTCCGACGGTTCCGCCGTATTGCGGCACGAGCTCGAGATTCATTCGCGCCTGCTGATTGACCTGATATCCCCCGGCGCGCTCGAGGTCCAGGAGCCGGGTCAACAGATTGCG
>CBJLAJ010000061.1:0-29596 GCA_966421005.1 uncultured Paraburkholderia sp. | reverse complement strand
CCCAGGCAACTTCTGCGTTTCCTGCATGAATATCCTCCCGTCGTCGCAATGGGAGGATCGTCAGCGATCAGCGACGTTCGCTCAATAACGGGGCAACTTCAGGATACTTTGATCCCGACGAGATCGTCATCTTTGGCGGACCTTATTTTCATAGCGTGCTCCGTTTGCGCCACGTCCTCGCCAGCATCGCAGAGCACCCGATCAACCGCATTGAGCAACTCCTTCCATGTAACGTCGGTTCGTCACTATGAGCAGCGGAAGCAGGAGACAGCAATGTTAGGACCAAAATCAAAAGGTTACTGAAGCGCACATCTCCAGGCTGCGAATGCGGTTACACGTACAAGTATCTGACAGCCGGGACCGCTACACCACAGCCGTTCACCGACTTCGACGGCGAAATGCAGCAAGCCGGTGTGCCGCAGGGGCGGCCCAGAGGTCGCGGCTCGGCGTTCGAACAAACGGGGCCAACACCGTCGTGGCCGTCCCGTGAAGCCTCGCCTTCGCAAATTCACGCTCCCGTCAGACCAAAAACCATCTTGTTTTTGGTCCAAATTTTTGCCCCGAAAGGTCTGAAAAACCGCCCGCGTTGAAATGACATAAGTTACGGTATATCATGCACTTAGAAACGGGTTCAGATTACATATCAATGTAAATTGATGGCAACATAACAATGTAAACGCCGCCAGCTATGTCAATGTAAGCCGTCCCGACATGTCAATGTAAAAGCTCGGCGTATTCCAAGGTAATTTTCGCGCCCCACCCCACGATGTCATCCATGGCCACCTCTTCCAAGACCAAACAGTCCGCCAAGCTCGCGTCCGCACTCAAGACCCTCAAGAAGCTGCAGGACAAGCACCACGGCGTTGTCGAGCACACGGACCTGACCGACGAGCAGCGCACCCTGCTTGTCGACACCGGCTTTCTGCGCTCGATCATGAAGGGCTGGTACTTCTGTAGCAATCCGGGCGACGGCGACGGCGAGTCGACGAGCTGGTACGCAACGTACTGGGCATTCATCTCGCGCTACCTGGGCAAGCGCTTCGCTAAGCGTTACTGCCTGAACCCCGAAGCGTCGCTGCTGCTGCACACGGGGAACACCACGATACCGGCGCAGGTTGTTGCGGTGGTCAAGGAAGGAAGCTCGTATTACCTCAACTTGCCCGCCAGCAAGTCGGTGTTCGTCTATGCCGACGAGAACCGCGTGCCTAAATCCCGGGTGGAGGTCCGCGGCCTTCAGGTGTGGCCGGTCGCCGAGGCGCTGTGTCTGGTCGGCCCGCAGTTCTTCGTGAACAACGCCTCCGATGCGGAAATTGCGCTGATGCTCGTGCGCAATGCGAGCGAGGTCC
Source organism: uncultured Paraburkholderia sp. (assembly GCA_966421005.1). Taxonomy (GTDB): domain Bacteria; phylum Pseudomonadota; class Gammaproteobacteria; order Burkholderiales; family Burkholderiaceae; genus Trinickia. The sequence continues at coordinate 28,250 of CBJLAJ010000061.1, read as the reverse complement.
TGACCACGCTCCTCGCTGACGACGGGAAGAGCGCCGCTGCCGCGCGGCTGGCGGGTGCGTTCACGTTCATGAATCGTCCGGAGGAGACGAAACGCATCGTTGACAGCTTCGCGGCGGCGGGCCGCCCCATCAAGCCGGTCAACCCGTTCGAGCGGCAGGAGCCGTCGCTCACGCCGAGCCGCCAGCGTTCGCCGTATGTGCTGCGGCTGCGCTCCATGTGGGCGAGATGGCGCGACGCCGTGATTGCCGCGTTTCCGTCGCCGCCGGGGATCGGGCAGGACGCCGCCGGCTATCTGACGCAGGTCGACGAGCGCTACGTCTCTGATGCGTATAACTCGCTGTCCATCGAGGGCTATCAGGTCACGGACGAACTCATCGAGCGTGTAGCCCGTGGCGACTGGGACCCTGAAGGCGATCCGGAACACGAGAAGGAAAAGAACACGCTGGCAGCGCGCGGATATTACCTTGCGTTTCAGTCGATCAAGGAGAGCATCGCGCGCCTGTTCGCTGGGGATAACGCGGGCGATATTGTGGAGCACGACCACCACAATTGGTACGCGCAACTTTTCGGACCGTCCGTGCAGGCAGGCATACTCGCAGCGCATCAACTGGCGGGCTACCGCACGGGGCCAATTTTCATCCGCAACTCGATGCACACGCCGGTGCCGCGCGACGCGATCCTCGACTGCCTTGAGGCGCTCTTCGACCTGATCAGGGACGAGCCGCACCCGGCGGTTCGAGCGGTTCTCGGGCATCACCTGTTCGTGTTCATTCACCCGTACTTCGACGGGAATGGGCGGATCGGCCGATTCCTGATGAACGTGCTGCTCGCGTCGGGCGGTTACCCGTGGACGGTGGTTCGCGTTGGCCGGCGCACCGAGTACGTGAAGGCGCTCGAACAGGCGAGTGTCGGCGGGGAAATCGCCCCGCTCGCGAAGTTCATCGCCGAAGAGATGGCGCAGTGGACGCCCACGCGCCAGTGATTCGCCGCCGATAGCTGGAGCCCGCCCGCCAGCCACTCGCGGCGTCGTGTTGCACAATGACTGCGCCGGGCGCGGCCACCGGCGGCTGGTGGCGTTCTCTCGGCCGCCGCTCGCTCCATCAGGCCGGCCCTCATCAACAGGACACCCTCGTCGAAATCGTTAGCGGATGGTGCGCACAAGATGACGTCCGGCGTGCAGAAGACCTGCAGGACGTGATGCTCGGGGCTGGAGAGGTGGCGCCGCAAATTCGAGCTGGGATAAGTGGAGCTGCTGGTCTCTGAGCCGGGCATAATGCCGAAAACGAACTTTACTAGACTCCGGCTGGCCCTGTTCGCCGGGGCAGGTCACCGCGGCCGCATGATGTCTGGGCACGAGTAATTAATGAGGTGGCGATCAACCTGGCTGAGATGGACCAGCTTTAGGCGAATCCCGCGAAGCGCTCGTTTCACGCTCAGAGATGGCTCCCGGTTGTGTGGTTCTCTTTGAGAGGTCGCCCCTCGGGCAATCTCTCGTTTTCTATTACCGCACACGATTGCTGTCGCGTACATAGCAACTTTTCGTTATGCCTGCGTGCGCAACGCCGCTGTAGCCTTTCCGAAGTACGTGAGAAGCGAGTAGTCCAATGCTGTCGCGGTCTCTAACTTATAAACGAAGAACGATTTGTTCTAAAAAGACACTGGCAAGCACACTATTTAAAAAAGCCCGCGTCGTCAGACTGCCGGGCTTTGGGATCGATTTCTTTAAGAATACGACGGTTCAAAACGGAATATCGTCATCCATCTCATCCAGCCCACCACCAGCCGGCGCGCTCGGACGGCTTCCACCACCGCCACCGCTGCGCGCAGCACCACCACCCGAACGCCCACCGCCACGTTCATTGCTCTCGCGGCTGTACCCGCCGTCATCGCCCATCCCACCGCTGCCGCCACCCGAACCACCGCGGCCGCCCAGCATCTGCATCTGATCGGCGACGATCTCCGTCGAATAGCGATCCTGCCCATCGGTGCCCTGCCACTTGCGCGTACGCAAGCGACCTTCGACATAGACGGCCGAGCCTTTTTTCAAATACTCGTTGACGATCTCGGCAAGGCGCCCGAAAAACACCACGCGGTGCCACTCCGTGGCCTCCTTCATTTCGCCGCTCGTCTTGTCCTTGTAGCGATCGGTCGTTGCCAGCCTGATGTTCGCTATGGCGTCCCCGCTCGGCAGATAACGCACTTCCGGGTCGGCGCCCAGGTTACCGACGAGAATGACCTTGTTCACGGATGCCATGTGTTTCTCCAGTTAACTCACGCTTCGCCGCGGCCTGCGGCTTACACCTTGCGCGGCGGCGTCTTCATATTGGCGGCGATTATAAGCCACCCCAGTACCAGTCCCGAGCACGCGAAAAATACGGCGTTCGGCCCCGCCGACTTCATGAGCCAGCCCCCCACGACACCCCCGAGCGCAAGCCCGATCGATTGCGTGGTGTTGTAGACGCCGGCTGCCGCTCCCTTGCGCGTGCCCGGTGCCAGCTTCGACACGAGCGACGGCTGAGACGCCTCGAGAATATTGAAGCCGAGAAAGTAGACGAAGAGAATCGCCGCCACAGTCAGAATCGTATGCGGCGCGGTACCGAGCAGCAATTGGCCGAACAGGATAAGCCCAATGGCACCGACCAGCACGGGCTTCATCTTGCCGCGCTTTTCGGCCGCGATGATGGCGGGCACCATCATCACGAACGACAAGCCCATCACCGGCAGATACACCTTCCAGTGCGACGCGACAGGCAGGCCACCGCTCTCGAGAATCCGCGGCACCACAAGGAAAAGCGCAGTTTGCGTCGCATGCAGCACGAGCACGCCAAAGTTCAGACGCAACAGCTCGACGTTATGAAGCACTTCGGCAAACGGCGCGCGCACATGCACGGGTTTCGGCGCATCGGGCACGATCCACAGCACGACGCCCACGGCAAGCACCGACAACACCCCAACGAGCGCGAAGAGCCCGTTCATCCCCACCCAATGAAAGACGATGGGCGCCCCGACGATCGCCACGGCGAACGAAATGCCGATACTGCCCCCCACCATCGCCATCGCTTTCGTCCGATGTTCCTCGGCCGTCAAATCCGCAATGAACGCGATCACGGCCGACGACACGGCGCCCATGCCCTGAATGACACGGCCCGCGATGATCCAGGCCATCGAATGTCCGATCGCCGCGACGAAACTGCCGATGGCAAAAATGAGGAGGCCCGCCGCGATGACAGGCTTGCGTCCGAGCTTGTCCGATGCCCACCCGTAGAAAATGTAGAGCATCGATTGCGTCACGCCGTACGCGCCGAGCGCGATGCCGACGAGCAGCACGTTGTCGCCGCCGGGAATCGTCTTCGCGTAGACCGAGAAGACCGGCATGATCATGAAAAGACCGAGCATGCGCAACGCGAAAATACCAGCCAGTGCGACTGTCGCGCGCAATTCGGGCGCGCTCATGCGTGAAGAGGTAACGGATGCGTTCGACATCGAAGGCGAGCCGGAGATCTGCAGGGAGTCTTGTCAGGGAATCGCCGAAAGCGACGGCATTCACGCCCGCCGTTGACACCTTCTCGCGCGCTGTAAGGACACCGTAACGGCGGTCTGGAAAAGTCGTTATAGTAGCAGGTTTGGCCTTCTCCCTCGCCAGGTTATGGAACAGATTCGCATCCGTGGAGCCCGCACCCACAACCTGAAAAACGTCAATCTCGACCTGCCGCGCCATCAGCTCATCGTGATCACGGGCCTGTCGGGTTCCGGCAAATCGTCGCTCGCCTTCGATACGCTTTACGCCGAAGGCCAGCGCCGCTATGTCGAGAGTCTGTCAGCCTACGCGCGTCAGTTCCTGCAGTTGATGGAGAAGCCCGATGTCGACCTCATCGAGGGTCTCTCGCCCGCGATTTCGATCGAGCAGAAGGCGACCTCGCACAATCCGCGCTCGACGGTCGGTACGGTGACCGAAATCCACGACTATCTGCGCCTGCTCTATGCACGCGTCGGCACGCCCTACTGCCCCGATCACAACATCGCGCTCGAGGCGCAAAGCGTTTCGCAGATGGTCGACGCCGCGCTCGCGCTGCCCGAGGAAACGAAGCTCATGATCCTCGCGCCCGTCGTCGCGAACCGCAAGGGCGAACATGCCGAACTCTTCGAACAGATGCAGGCGCAAGGCTTCATCCGCTTTCGCATCCGCTCGGGCGGCGGTACGGCCAACGAAGGCACCGCAACGATTTGCGATGTCGATTCGCTGCCCAAGCTGAAGAAGAACGACAAGCATTCTATCGACGTGGTCGTGGACCGGCTCAAGGTGCGCGCCGATATGAAGCAGCGCCTCGCCGAATCGTTCGAAACGGCGCTGCGGCTCGCCGACGGCCGCGCCGTCGTGCTCGAAATGGATACGGGACACGAGCATATGTTCAGCTCGAAGTTCGCCTGTCCCGTCTGTTCCTATTCGCTGCCCGAACTCGAGCCGCGCCTTTTCTCGTTCAACAATCCGATGGGCGCGTGCCCCGATTGCGACGGGCTCGGGCAAATCACGTTCTTCGATCCGAAGCGCGTGGTGGCCTACCCTTCGATTTCGCTCGCGGCGGGTGCGGTCAAGGGCTGGGACCGGCGCAATCAGTTCTATTTCCAGATGCTGCAAAGCCTCGCGGCCTATTACGAATTCGATATCGATTCGCCGTTCGAGGACTTGCCCGAGAAAATCAAGAAGCTCATTCTCTTCGGCTCGGGCAAGGAGACGATCCCGTTCTCGTACATCAACGAGCGCGGCCGCGCGACGGTGCGCGAACACGTCTTCGAGGGCATCATTCCGAACCTCGAGCGGCGCTACCGCGAAACGGATTCCGCCGCGGTACGCGAAGAGCTCGCCAAGTATCAGAACAATCAGCCATGCCCGTCTTGCGAGGGTTCGCGGCTGCGCCGCGAGGCGCGTTTCGTGCGGCTCGGCACGGAGGCCCAAGCGCGCGCCATCTATGAAATCAGCGGCTGGCCATTGCGCGATGCGCTCGGCTATTTTCAGACGCTTTCGCTCGAAGGCGCGAAACGCGAGATCGGCGAAAAGGTCATCAAGGAAATCGTCGCCCGGCTCATGTTCCTCAACAACGTCGGGCTCGACTATCTCTCGCTCGAACGCAGCGCGGATACCCTCTCCGGCGGCGAGGCGCAGCGCATCCGCCTCGCTTCCCAAATCGGCTCGGGCCTCACAGGCGTCATGTATGTGCTCGACGAGCCGTCGATCGGCCTGCATCAGCGCGATAACGACCGGCTCATCGCGACGCTCAAGCATCTGCGCGATCTCGGCAACTCGGTCATCGTCGTGGAGCACGACGAGGACATGATCCGCATGGCGGACTACGTCGTGGATATGGGCCCGGGCGCCGGCGAGCATGGCGGCATGATCATTTCGCAAGGCACGCCCGACGAGGTGCAGGACGACGCCGCTTCGATGACGGGCCAGTATCTCGCGGGAGCACGCCGCATCGAATTCCCCGATGAGCGCAAGGACCCTGACGAGCGGCATCTGCGCATCGTCGAAGCGCATGGCAACAATCTCAAGCATGTGACGCTCGATCTGCCCGTGGGCTTGCTTACCTGCGTAACGGGCGTGTCGGGCTCCGGCAAGTCGACGCTCATCAACGACACGCTCTATAACGCGGTCGCGCAGCACCTGTATGGCTCGACAACGGAGCCGGCGGCCTACGAATCGATCGAGGGGCTCGAGCACTTCGACAAGGTCATCAATGTCGATCAATCGCCGATCGGCCGTACACCGCGCTCGAACCCGGCCACCTATACCGGCGTGTTCACGCCGATCCGCGAGCTCTTTGCCGGTGTGCCGAGTGCGAAAGAACGCGGCTACGACCCGGGACGATTCTCGTTCAACGTCAAGGGCGGCCGGTGCGAAGCGTGCCAGGGCGACGGTGTCCTGAAAGTGGAAATGCACTTTCTGCCGGATGTCTACGTGCCGTGCGACGTCTGCCATGGCAAGCGCTATAACCGCGAAACGCTCGAAGTCCACTACAAGGGCAAGAACATCAGCGAAGTGCTCGATATGACCGTGGAGCACGCGCACGAATTCTTCGGCGCGGTTCCTGTCATTTCGCGCAAGTTGAAGACGCTGCTCGACGTCGGTCTCGGCTATATCCGCCTGGGCCAATCGGCCACGACGCTATCGGGCGGCGAAGCGCAGCGCGTGAAGCTATCGCTTGAACTTTCGAAGCGCGATACGGGACGAACGCTATACATCCTCGACGAACCGACGACGGGCCTGCACTTTCATGACATCGCCTTGTTGCTGGAGGTTATCCACCGGCTACGCGATCATGGCAATACTGTCGTGATCATCGAGCATAATCTCGATGTAATCAAAACCGCGGACTGGGTCATCGACCTCGGTCCGGAAGGCGGAGCGGGAGGCGGGCAGATCATCGCGCAGGGTACGCCCGAGCAGATCGCGAGATCGAAAGCGAGCTTTACGGGGAAATATCTTGCGCCACTGCTCGCGCGCCGCTGAAGCGGCGGATTGCGCTGCAACGCACAAGAAATAGGCATCGCGGCCTGAACTGGCTGGAGACGAAAGGCGTCATGGTCAAGCGCAACGAAGCACACGAAGACTTGCCCGTACGGGAGCAGCAGCCGCGGCAGGTGCGGCTCACAAGCGACATGAGCCTGCCGAGGCTGTCGGCAGTGGAAATCGGCAGCTACGCTGTCGTGTTGTTCGGCATGTGGGCCGTGCTGGAATGGAAGCTGCTCGGCGCGCTGCTCGCCGGCATGCTCGTCTACCAACTCGTACACGCGATCGCTCCGGCGATCGAGCGGCATATGTCGAGCCAGCGGGCGCGCTGGCTGGCGGTCGTCATTCTCGCAACGGTCGTCGTGGGTGGCTTGACGGGCCTGGCCATCGGCATGATCGAGCACTTCGAACACACGGTCCCGAACATCCAGACACTGCTCGAACAAGTGATGCAAATCGTGGAGCAGGCGCGCGCCCGTGCCCCCGAATGGATCTCGGCGATGCTGCCCGTCGATGCGGCGCAGATGAAGGAAAAAGCCGGCATGCTCGTGCATACGCACATGGGGCAACTGCAGCAAGGCGGCAAGAATGTTGCACGCGCGTTCGGGCACGTTCTCTTCGGCATGATCATCGGCGCGATGATCGCGATCACGACGGAGCGCCACGTTCAGCGGCTGCCGCTCGCGCGCGCATTCGCGACGCGCGTCGCGCGCTTTGCCGATGCCTTCCGGCGCATCGTCTTCGCTCAGATCAAGATCTCGGCTATCAACGCGGTGTTCACCGCGCTTTACCTGCTGCTCGCACTGCCGATTTTTCATCAACGGTTGCCGCTGTCGAAGACGCTCGTCCTCATTACGTTCATCGCGGGGCTCTTGCCCGTGATCGGCAACCTGATCTCGAACACGTTGATCGTGGCTGTCTCGCTGTCGGTCAGCCTGCCGACGGCCATCGCCTCGCTCGGCTTTCTCGTGGCCATTCACAAGCTCGAGTATTTTCTCAACGCACGTATCGTCGGCGGACAAATCGAAGCCCGCGCGTGGGAACTGCTGCTCGCCATGCTCATCATGGAGGCGGCATTCGGCATCCCAGGGCTTATCGCCGCCCCCATCTTCTACGCCTACATCAAGCGCGAGCTTATCTACCTGCGGTTGATCTGAAGGCCGGCCTGAAACGTCGGCCCGCAGTCACCGCACTCAGCGAAACACCACCGTCTTTGTCCCGTTGAGCACGATCCTGTGCTCGACGTGCCATTTGACCGCGCGCGCGAGCGTCACGCACTCCACGTCCCGTCCGATCGCCGTCAGTTGATCCGGGGTCATGCTGTGATCGACGCGCTCGACTTCCTGTTCGATGATCGGGCCTTCGTCGAGATCGGTCGTGACGTAGTGCGCCGTCGCGCCGATCAGCTTCACGCCACGGTCGAACGCCTGGTAATAGGGCTTTGCGCCCTTGAAGCTCGGCAGGAACGAGTGATGGATATTGATCGCATGGCCGGCGAGCTTCCCGCACAGCGCCGGGGAAAGAATCTGCATATAGCGGGCAAGCACGACGAGATCGACATCGCTTTGCTCGATCACCTCGTAGACGCGGGCCTCCTGCGCGGCTTTCGCGGCGGCCGTCGATTCGGTCAACGGAAAATGGTGAAACGGGATGTCGTAGCTCGCGGCCAGTTGATAGAAATCCTTATGGTTCGAAATGATGGCGGGGATTTCGATCGGCAATTGACCCGTGCGATAGCGAAACAGCAGATCGTTCAGGCAATGGCCGATCTTCGACACCATGATCACCACGCGCGGCTTCACCGTCGCATCGTGCACCTCCCAGCGCATCGAAAACTGCTCGGCCAGCTCGGCGAAGGCGCTGCGCAGCGCGTCGAGCCCCGGGTCGCCGCCCACTTGCTGGAAATGCACGCGCATGAAGAATTCGCCCGTGTGGCTATCGCCGAACTGCGCCGAATCGAGGATATTGCTGCCACGTTCGAACAGAAAGCCCGAAACGGCGTGCACGATGCCGGGCCGATCAGGGCACGACAGTTTGAGGATGAAGCTGTGTTCGGTCGACATGACCTGCGAACTCCTTTATTGATTCGATGGCGCGCGCCGCGCTGCACCAGCGTTAAAGCGACGAGGGCCGCGGGGCAACGAAGAGCGCGTCGATACCAACGCAGCTCTCTTCGTCGATCCACCGGTGCCGCAAGAAGCACTCGAGCGTGGCAAGGCTCGCGTCCACCGTCATCGCGCCCTCCTCGATCCAACGCGCGATCTCATCGACGCGCGCAAGCCTGTGCTCGCTGACTTCGCCATCCTGGTTGCGAGGCACGAAATCTTGCGGCAGGGGCAAGTCGTAGACGAAGATCTGCTCTGCCTGCGTGCCTTCGGGAATCGTCTGCAGCACGTGAACCGCGCGCCCAGCTACGGCGCGCGCGGCGAGTGCCGCGCCGATGCCCGCTTCTTCCCAGCACTCTTTGGCGAGCGTCGCGTCGATATCGAGACCCCAGGCAATGCCGCCCGCTACGACGTTATCGAGCATGCCGGGATCGGTCGCCTTGGTCTCGCTGCGGCGCGCGATCCAAAGCTGCGGCGCGCGATCCGCGTATTTTACGATGCCGTTCAGATGCACCGCATACGTCATCGTGCCGAAAAACCGCGCCGCGGCGCGTTCGATGTAGGCGAGCGGCAGCTCGTCGAATGCGTTGCGCACCGCGTAGATCTCGTCGCGCCAGCCCACGATCCGGCCGGCCGCCGCCAATGCGCCGATGACGGCCGCGAGCGCGGCCGAGCGCGTATCGGCGTTTTCGTCGAAGCGCGCGGCAAGGGCGACGCGCGCTGTATCGAGCGCGAAAACGTCTGGCCAGCGCGCGAGCAGCGCGACATCGGACTCGCGAATCCAGCCGACCTGCCGCCCGGCGAGCCAGAACGGCCGATGAGCGCGCGCGTCGAAACGTCGTGCGGCGGCGATGCAAGGCAAGCTCATGGTTTCCCCTCGCTCAATCGCGCAGCGCGACACGCAAGCCAAGCGCGACGAAAGTCGCCCCGGCCAGCCGGTCGAGCCAGATGCCGATGCCGGGCCGGCGCTTGAGCCACGTGCCGATAGCGCCCGCCGAAAATCCGAAGACCGAAAAGATCACGACGGTTTGCAGCATGAAGACGAGCCCGAAGCCGATCATCTGCACCGCCATACTCGTCGTTGCGGCAGGATCGACGAATTGCGGCAAAAAAACGATGAAAAAGAGCGTGACCTTGGGATTGAGCATATTGCCGAGCACGCTTTGCCGGAACACCGTCCAAAGCGGCTGCGGCGGCCGCGTATGCGCCTCGCCGAGTCCGCGGCTCGTGAGAGCCTTCACGCCGATCCAGATCAGATAGGCCCCGCCCGCAAGCTTGACGAGGTGAAATGCGAACGGCGAGGCGCGCAGGAGCGCGGCGACGCCGAGCGCCGCAAGCGTCGTATGAAACGCCACGCCGGCCGCAAAACCGAGCGCGGCGACGAGCCCCGCGGCCCGCCCCTGCGAGATGCCGCGCGCGATGACTTGCAGGTTGTCAGGGCCGGGCGCGACGGTGATGGCGGCCGAGGCAGCCACGAAAAGCGCGATCTGGTTCATCGGAGAGGCTTCCTGTCTTTAGGGACCATGGACCACGAATAGAGCTGAGCACCGGCGGCAAAGGCGGCACGTCGAAGTAACAGCACCGGCTCAATGGCCGGAGAACTCCGCAATCGTATAGAGCGGCAACCCGTTCTCGCGTAGGAGCTTCGAGCCGCCGAGATCGGGCAGATCGACGATCGCGGCACCTTCGATCACCTGCGCGCCCAGCCGCTCGAGCAGCTTCTTGCCGGCCATCATCGTGCCGCCCGTGGCAATGAGATCGTCGACGATGACGATGCGATCGCCCGCTTTGCAGGCATCTTCGTGAATCTCCACGGTGGCCGTACCGTACTCGAGCGAATACGATTCGGATACCGTACGAAACGGCAACTTGCCGATCTTGCGGATTGGAATGAACCCAAGGTTGAGCTCGTAGGCGACGATGGGCGCAATGATGAAGCCGCGCGCATCGAGGCCGGCGACGTAGTCGAGCTTCGACTCGACATAGCGCTCGATGAAAAGGTCGATCAGCACGCGCAGCGTCTTCGGACGCTGCAAAAGCGGCGTAATGTCACGAAACTGCACGCCCGGCACCGGCCAATCGGGAATCGTGCGGATCTGGCTTTTGATGAACGCGGCGGCGTCGTGCGGCTCATCCGCTCTCGCGTGGGACATGGGAATCTCTCCGAAGGGCGGCCCGCCTAGCCCGGCAGGCCTGTCGATCAAAAAAAGGAGCGCACTCGCAAGCGCCCCGGCCCGATATCAGGCAGTCGCCGCACCGGCGCGGCGGTTCTTCGAGAGCCGCTCCTCGGCCAGTGCGAGCGCTTCGGGCAGCCCGCGCAGCACGACGATGTCGGCCGCGCGCAGCTTGGTCTCCGGGCCCGGCTCGACACCGCGGATACCGTGGCGCCGGATGGCCGTCACCTCGACGCCGAGCTCGGTCAGGCCGAGCTCCTCGAGCGTGCGGCCGACAGCCTCGGCGTTGCCGTCGACCGGCACCGATTGTAGCCGCACCTGCTCATGGCCGTCGTCGTCGCCGGGATCGTCGGCGCCGCGGAAATAGCCGCGCAGCAGGCTGTAGCGCGCATCGCGCATCTCCTCCACACGCCGCACGACGCGGCGCATCGGTACGCCCATCAGCACCAGCGTATGCGACGCGAGCATGAGGCTGCCCTCGACGATCTCGGGAATGACCTCCGTTGCGCCGGCCGCAAGCAGTCTTTCGAGATCGGCATCGTCGACTGTGCGCACGATGATCGGCAGCGCCGGCTCGAGCTCGTGCACGTTGTGCAGCACCCGCAGCGCGGAGGACGTGTTGGCGTAGGTGATCGCGACAGCCGCCGCGCGGTGAATCCCGGCCGCGACGAGCGACTCGCGGCGCGCGGCATCGCCGAATACGACAGACTCGCCGGCCGCCGCGGCGGCATTCACACGATCGGGATCGAGATCGAGCGCGACATACGACAGCCCCTCGTGCTCGAGCATGCGCGCGAGGTTCTGCCCCGAGCGGCCGTACCCGCAGATGATCACATGGCCTTGCTGCCGCAGGCTTTGCGTCGCGATACGCGTCATCTGCAGCGACTGCTGCATCCATTCCGTCGACGAGAGCCGCAGAACGATCCGATCGGCATTCTGGATGATGATTGGTGCCGCAAGCATCGACAGCAGCATCGAAGCAAGGATGACCTGCAGCAAGACCGGGTCGACGAGATGTTTGTCCTCGATCAGGTTCAGCAGCACGAAGCCGAATTCGCCCGCCTGCGCGAGCCCGAGACCCGTGCGCATCGCCACGCCCGGCGTCGCGCCGAAAAGCCGCGTGAGCCCCGTCACCATGACCGCCTTCAGCAACACCGGGCCAACCAGCAACGCCAGTACCAGCAACGGGTGCGAAATGAGCACGCGCGGATTGAGCAGCATGCCCGTCGTCACGAAAAACAACCCCAGCAGAACATCGCGAAACGGTTTGATGTCCTCTTCCACCTGATGCCGATAGGGCGTCTCCGCAATCAGCATGCCGGCAATGAACGCGCCCAGCGCGAGCGAGAGCCCGAATTTGTCCGTGATGAATGCGGCGCCGAGCGTGACGAGCAGCAGATTCAGGACGAAGAGCTCCTGCGAACGCCTGCGCGCGACGACGTCGAACCAGCGTGTCATGAACCGCTGCCCGACGATCAACAAGACCGCGAGCGCCACGACGATCTTGAGCGCGGCCATGCCGAGCGTCGCCGCGAGATCCCGGGTTTCGCCGCCGAGTGCCGCGATGATGATGAGCAGCGGCACCACGGCCAGATCCTGAAAGAGCAGCACGCCGAAGATATTGCGCCCGTGCTCGGTCTCGATCTCGAGCCGCTCGGCGAGCATCTTGCTGACAATTGCCGTCGAGGACATGGCAAGCGCGCCGCCGAGCGCGATACACCCTTGCCAGGGAACGTGCATCCAGCGTTCGAGCGCGAGCCCGCCCAAGAGCGCAAGGGCGACCGTGCCGATCACCTGCAGCAGTCCCAGCCCGAAAACGAGCGTTTTCATCGCACGCAGCTTGGCGAGCGAAAACTCGAGCCCGATCGAAAACATCAGGAACACGATGCCGAATTCGGCGAAATTCTGGGCCCGCTCGGTATTGGGTGCGATGCCGAGCGCATGCGGCCCGACGACGATGCCGACGGCCAGATAGCCCAGCATCGGCGGCATATTGAGATAACGAAACAACACGACCCCTGCCACGGATGCCAGGAGCAGCAAAAGCGTCATCTCGAGGGGGGAAATCACGTGCGATGCGTCCTTCGGGTCTGGTCTGTTTACATATCGAACGCGCGTGCGTTGCCACGAGAATGGCGTGCGTGCGGCCTCGGCACCAGCCGCCCGCATGCCGGGCCTGGCGTGGGCCGCCCGGGCGCGGCGGACGCCTTTGTTATACTCCGCGCATGATAGCGAAAATCAATGGCAACCGGGCATTGGCGCTCGCCCGGGAGGTGCTCGAGATCGAGGCTGACGCCGTACGCGCCCTGCGCGATCGCATCGACGAGAGCTTCGTCGCCGCGATCGACCTCCTTCTGAGCTGCCGCGGCCGCGTCGTGGTCTCGGGCATCGGCAAATCGGGGCATGTCGCGCGCAAGCTCGCGGCCACGCTCGCCAGCACGGGCACGCCCGCGTTTTTCGTTCATCCGGCCGAAGCGAGCCACGGGGACCTCGGCATGATCGCGGCCGACGACGTCTTCATCGCGCTGTCGAACTCGGGCGAATCGGAAGAACTCGTTGCCATCCTGCCGCTCGTGAAGCGCATCGGCGCGAAACTCATCGCCATGACGGGCCGCCCCGAATCGAGCCTCGCCCGGCTCGCGGACGTCCATCTGAACGCGGGTGTCGAAAAAGAGGCGTGCCCGCTCAATCTCGCGCCGACAGCGAGCACGACCGCCGCGCTCGCGCTCGGCGACGCACTCGCCGTAGCCGTGCTCGATGCGCGCGGCTTCGGCGCCGACGATTTCGCACGTTCGCACCCGGGCGGTGCGTTGGGTCGAAGGCTGCTCACCTACGTGCGCGACGTCATGCGCACCGGCGATCAATTGCCGAAGGTTCCGACGGGCGCAACCGTGCGCGATGCGCTCTTCCAGCTCACGGCCAAGCGCATGGGGATGACGGCGATCGTCGACGAAGACGACCGCGTCGCGGGCATCTTCACCGATGGCGACTTGCGTCGTGTGCTCGAACGCACGGGCGACTTCCGCGCGCTGCCGATCGCCGACGTCATGACCCGTTCGCCGCGCGCGATCGGCGCCGACCGCCTCGCCGTGGAAGCCGTGGAACTGATGGAGCGCCACCGCATCAATCAGATGCTCGTGATCAACGACGCCGGCAAGCTGATCGGCGCGCTCAACATGCACGACCTCTTTTCGAAGAAGGTGATCTGATGGCTGAAGCTCCGCCGAGCGCAACCGAACGCGCGAGTCGCGTGAAACTGATGGTGTTCGATGTGGACGGCGTCCTGACGGACGGCGGCCTGCACTTCACGGCCGATGGCGACTACATGAAGTCGTTCAATTCGATGGATGGCCATGGCATGAAGCTGTTGCGCGAAGCCGGCATCGAAACCGCCATCATCACCGGCCGTCGCTCCGAAATCGTCGCGCGGCGCGCCGAAGAGCTACGCATTTCGCATCTTCATCAAGGGGCCGGCGAAAAGGCCGTCGTGCTCGCCGAATTGCTGCGAACAACGGGGATTTCAGCCAACGCTTGCGGCTATATGGGCGACGATTGGCCCGATCTCGAAGCCATGCTCCAATGCGGCTTTGCGGCCGCGCCGGCCAATGCGCATCCCGAGGTGCTCGCCCGCGCGCATTGGGTATCGAACGCGAGCGGCGGGTACGGTGCCGCCCGCGAAGTATGCGAGGCAATCCTGCGCGCACAGAATCGCTACGACGCGCTGCTCGCCGCCGCATGCGGAGCGCGCGGCGCATGAACGCTTCACGCTTGACGTCGACGCTCTCGCTTGTCGCGATGGCAGCCCTGGCCGGAGGCACGTACTGGCTGCTGCAGGCGACGAGCCCGCCCGCCGCGCCGGGTGCCGCCGCCCCGAAGACTCACTCGCCCGACTATTTCGCGGATAATTTCTCGGTATCCGAACTCGACAACTCCGGCTTGACCCAATACCGGCTCACCGCCACGCGCATGGTGCACTACGAGGACGACGAAAACAGCGACCTCACCCACCCCGCGATCCGCGCCTTCCAGCCCGGCAAGCCCGTGGTGACGGCTACCGGCGAGCGCGGCACCGTGAACGCCGATGCCTCCGTCGTCGATCTTTATGACAACGCGCGGATCCTGCGTGTGGCCGGCGCCGGAGACCCCGAAATGCAGGCGGATTCGTCTCACTTTCGCGTGCTTGTCAACGACGATGTTATCGAGACGGAAAAGCCGGTTAAACTGCGGCGCGGCCAGTCTGTCATGACGGCCAGCGCGATGAAGTACAACAACGTCACCCGGTTCATGCAGCTCTTCGGCAACGTACGCGGTGCCATTGCCCCGTCGGAACAGCGCGGCGGCACGCCGAAATGACCGGTTGATCCCAAACGTAGCGTGACCGCATGAACCCATCGTTCTTTTTTCCCGAGTCCCGTCGCGCGCGCGCCTATGCTTCGGCCGCGCTGCTGGCTGCCGTCTGCGGCGCCGGGCTCTTCGGCGCGCCGCCCGCGCATGCCGAGCGCGCCGATCGCGACAAACCGCTCAATATCGAAGCGGACAACATGACTTACGATGACCTCAAGCAGGTCAACATCTTCACGGGCCACGTCGTCGCCACGAAGGGCACGATCATCATCAAGGCCGACCGCGTCGAAGTGAAGCAGGACCCGCAAGGCTATCAATATGCCACGGGCACGATGACGGGCCGCGGGCTCGCCTATTTCCGCCAAAAGCGCGACGGCGTCGACGAATACGTCGACGGCACGGCCGAGCGCATCGACTATGACGGCAAACAGGACTTGACGACGCTCACGACGAATGCGACGGTGAGGCGCTTGCAGGGCCTCTCGACGGTGATGGATCAGGTGCACGGCAGCGTCATCACCTATGACGGGCAAAAAGAGTTCTATACCGCCCGCGCAGGCAAGGATGTCGCGGGACCGGGCAATCCTACCGGGCGCGTGCGTGCGATGCTCTCGCCGCGCAACGGCGCACCGGCGCCGTTGACGGGCGGCTCCGCCACGCTCGCACCGGCCGTGGGAATTCAAGGGACACCGCAGCAGTGAATACGCTTTCCAGTACCGAGGCCACGGCGAACGCCGCCGCGCACGCCACCGCTCCTGTCAAGACGAGCTCGCTCGTCGTGCGCAATCTGCGCAAACGCTACGGTTCGCGCACCGTCGTGAAAGACGTCTCGCTCGACGTGAAAAGCGGCGAAGTGGTGGGCCTGCTCGGCCCCAACGGCGCGGGCAAGACCACATCGTTCTACATGATCGTCGGCCTCGTGCCGCTCGACGCGGGCGATATCATGCTCGACGGCAGCCCGATCGCCCTGATGCCGATCCACAAACGCGCGGCGCTCGGTCTTTCGTACCTGCCCCAAGAAGCGTCGGTGTTTCGCAAGCTGACCGTGGAACAGAACATCCGCGCCGTGCTCGAACTCCAGCATGACGAGAACGGCAAGCGGCTCGGGAAACAAGCCATCGAGGCGCGCACCGAGGCGCTGCTCGACGAGCTGCAGATCGGGCATTTGCGGGAAAATCCGGCGCTCTCGCTGTCCGGTGGCGAACGCCGGCGTGTCGAAATCGCGCGTGCGCTTGCCACCAATCCGAGTTTCATTCTGCTCGACGAGCCGTTCGCCGGTGTCGATCCGATCGCCGTGCTCGAAATCCAGAAGATCGTCAAATTCCTCAAGCAGCGCAATATCGGCGTGCTGATTACCGATCACAACGTTCGCGAAACGCTCGGTATCTGCGATCACGCCTACATCATCAGCGACGGCAGCGTGCTCGCATCCGGCTCGCCGCGCGAAATCATCGAAAACGAGAGCGTGCGGCGCGTCTATCTCGGCGAGCATTTCCGCATGTAACGCCGGCCCGGGGCGCGGCACCCTCCCCGGGCCGGCGTTCCCTTGCAATTTTTACCCCCTGCGACCGGCGGGCGCGAGCCGCCGGGCAACGATCGGGAAAAACCGCGCGCGGCGAGGTTTCGCGCACGTGGCAAAGTCTCTACAATGAAACCCAACTTGCCATGAAAGCCAGCCTCCAACTTCGCCTGTCGCAGCATCTTGCGCTGACCCCTCAACTGCAACAGTCCATCCGGCTGCTGCAGCTGTCCACGCTCGAACTTCAGCAGGAAGTGGCGATGGCGGTCGCGCAAAACCCGTTGCTCGAGAGCGAGGACGAATGGATCGCCAGTCCGTTGCGCGTGGCGGGCGACGGTTCGGTGATCGCCCAGGTGCCCACTTCGAGCGCGCCCGAGCCAATGAGCGGTGCGACCTCGGCCAGTACCTCAGAGCAGTCCGGAACGAGCGAATCGGGCGGCTCGGACGAGTACAACGGCTTGTCGTCGTCCGACGGTGCCGACGCTTCGCAATGGAATCTCGACGACTACGGCCGCTCGTCGGCGCCGTCGGACGATGACGACCTGCCGCCGCTGCAGATCCACGAGCCTACGACCACGCTGCGCGACCATCTGATGGCCCAATTGCGCGTGACGCAGGCCGGCCTGCGCGACCGGGCGCTCATCACCTTTCTGATCGAATCGCTCGATGAAGACGGCTATCTGACCGCGTCCCTCGACGAAGTGATCGCCGATCTGCCCGAAGAGCTGGAAGTCGATCTCGATGAGCTGAATGCCGCGCTCGCGCTGCTGCAAAGCTTCGATCCGGCCGGCGTGGGCGCGCGTTCGGCTTCCGAATGCCTGCGGCTGCAGCTGTTGCGGCTCGACGATACGCCAACGCGCAAGCTCGCACTCGACATCGTGGGGCAGCATCTGGAATTGCTGGCCGCGCGCGATTTCACGCGTTTGAAGAAGCAGCTGAAAACGACCGATGACGCGCTGCGCGAAGCGCACGCGCTGATCCGCTCTCTGGAGCCATTCCCGGGCGCGGCTTATGGCAAAGCGGAAGCCGATTATGTCGTGCCCGATATCATCGTGAGAAAGACGGGGCAAGGATGGCTCGCCGAGCTGAACCCGGAAGTGGTGCCCCGGCTGCGGATCAACCATCTTTACGCGAATATCCTGCGCAACAACCGCGGCGATCCGGGCAGCGGCTCGTTACGCCAGCAACTGCAGGAAGCCCGCTGGCTCATCAAGAACATTCAGCAGCGTTTCGAAACGATCCTGCGCGTCGCGCAGGCCATCGTCGAGCGTCAGAAGAGCTTTTTCGTCCACGGCGAAATCGCCATGCGCCCCTTGGTTTTGCGGGAAATAGCTGATACGCTGGGCCTACACGAATCGACGGTCTCGCGTGTCACTACCGGCAAGTACATGCTCACCCCATTCGGGACGCTGGAGTTCAAGTACTTTTTCGGCTCGCACGTCTCGACCGACACAGGGGGGGCCGCCTCATCCACGGCCATTCGCGCGCTCATCAAGCAACTGATAGGAGCAGAAGACTCGAAAACGCCTCTTTCAGACAGCCGCATTGCCGAACTGCTGGCCGAACAGGGTTTCGTGGTAGCGCGTAGAACCGTCGCCAAATACCGCGAAGCGCTGAAGATCCCGGCAGTGAACCTGCGCAAGTCTCTGTAGCTTTCCGCCTATACGCGGGAAGCATTTTCCGGCCGCGATGCCATTGGCGCGAAGGCCGGCCGAGACGACCCGCCGCTCGTCAGTCACGCGGGGTGATGTTCGAGCGGGCCGCTTTCCGACCGGTTACGCCGCGCCAATGTGCGTGAGAGGGCCATTTGTTTGGAGAGCACTATGAATCTGAAGATCAGTGGACGCCATCTCGAAGTAACGCCAGCACTGCGCGAATACGTGATTACCAAGCTGGACAAGGTGCTACGACACTTCGATCAGGTGATTGATGGCAATGTTGTCCTCTCGGTCGACAATCAGAAGGAAAAGGACAAGCGGCAAAAAGTCGAAATCAATCTCCATCTCAAGGGAAAAGACATCTTCATCGAAAGCGCCAACGGCGATCTTTACGCCGCCATCGATCTCATGGTCGACCGGCTCGATCGGCAGGTCGTGCGCCACAAGGGGCGCATCCAGGAACATCAGCACGATGCCATCAAGCACCAGGAGGCACCGCTAGGCGAGCAGCCGCAGCCCTGAATCGAGCGCGGCACCGAAGCACGCGCCGCTCACCCCGCGAAGCCGCCCCGAAAAGGGCGGTTTTTTCATGCGTGCGAATTGCTGCGGTAGCAGGCCGAATTACGCGCGCAACAGCACGTTTGCGCAGTGCAACACCCTATCCGGCTGATCTATAATGTGCCGGTCATTTGCAGGGGCAGCCGGCCAAGTCGCCCCGACGAATCCGACCGGCCCGGTCGAAACCGACAACCCGTCAGTTGCCGCGAGGAGCGCCCAGGCGACGCGTTAGCCTGCCAACATGAATCGTTTAGCCAAATTCCTTCCCCTCGACAACGTCGTCATCGAACTATCCGTCACCAGCAAGAAGCGCGTATTCGAGCAAGCGGGGCTGATTTTCGAAAACCAGAACGGAATCGCACGCAGCGCAGTGACGGACAACCTGTTCGCGCGCGAACGCCTCGGCTCGACAGGTCTTGGCGAAGGTGTCGCCATTCCGCACGGCCGGATCAAAGGCCTCAAGCAGCCGCTCGCCGCATTTGTGCGCCTCGCGCAGCCGATCCCATTCGAAGCGCCGGACGGCCAACCCGTCTCGCTCCTGATCTTCCTGCTCGTACCGGAGCAAGCCACGCAGCAGCACCTCGAAATACTCTCCGAGATCGCCCAGTTGCTCTCCGATCGCGAAGCGCGCGAACGACTGCACACGGAAGCGAGCCGCGAGGAGTTGCACAGGTTGCTCACCCAGTGGCACCCTTGAAACTGTCGTGAACTCGCCCGCGAGGGCGTTCGCACACGGCATGGTGCGCAACCGGTCCCGGCTGCGCGCCCCGCCCGCGTTTCGGCGCACCTCGCCGGCCCGCGGGCTGCAGTGCAGCAGTCCATTTGGAGTCAGGGATTCATGGATACTTCCAGCATCAACGCCCAGAGCATCTTCGACGACAACGCCGCCGCGCTCAAATTGAGCTGGCTGACGGGGCATGAAGGCTGGGAACGCGGCTTTTCGGCGGAGACCGTCGCCAATGCAACTTCGAGTGCGGACCTGGTCGGCCACCTGAATCTCATCCATCCGAACCGGATTCAGGTGCTGGGCGATGCCGAGGTCAACTACTATCAGCGGCAAACGGACGAGGATCGCTCGCGCCATATGGCCGAGCTGATCGCGCTCGAGCCGCCGTTTCTCGTCGTGGCAGGTGGAGTGGCCGCTCCGCCGGAGCTCGTGCTGCGCTGTACGCGCTCGTCCACACCGCTTTTCATGACGCCGATGTCGGCCGCCGCCGTCATCGATAACCTGCGGCTTTACATGTCGCGCATTCTTGCCCCGCGCGCGACACTGCATGGCGTATTCCTCGACATCCTCGGCATGGGCGTCCTGCTGACCGGCGACTCCGGCCTCGGCAAGAGCGAACTCGGCCTCGAGCTCATCAGCCGCGGCCACGGGCTCGTGGCCGACGATGCGGTCGATTTCGTCCGACTCGGCCCCGATTTCGTCGAAGGCCGCTGCCCGCCGCTGTTGCAAAACCTGCTCGAAGTGCGCGGCCTCGGCCTGCTCGACATCAAGACGATCTTCGGCGAAACGGCGGTCCGCCGGAAGATGAAGCTCAAGCTGATCGTCCAGCTCGTACGCCGCCCGGACGGCGAATTCCAACGGCTGCCGCTCGAAAGCCAGACCGTCGACGTGCTGGGCCTGCCGATCAGCAAGGTCACGATCCAGGTGGCCGCCGGGCGCAACCTGGCAGTGCTCGTCGAGGCCGCCGTGCGCAATACGATTCTGCAGTTGCGCGGCATCGACACGCTGCGCGATTTCATGGACCGCCAACGTCTCGCGATGCAGGACCCCGACAGTCAGCTACCCGGCAAACTCATGTGATCGGGGCGAGCCGGGCCGAATAGCCACGCCCGGCGCGCCCCTCGTTCGATCCAACGCGACCCGACGCTGGTGATATGATGAGACGAACGAGTCTTCTTCCATGCGTATAGTTCTGATCACCGGCATTTCCGGCTCCGGTAAATCTGTCGCACTGAACGCGCTTGCGGACGCGGGGTACTACTGCGTCGACAATCTGCCGCCGCGCTTTTTGCCCTCGCTTGTGCAATACCTGGCAACCGAGGACGAGGGGCAGGAGCGGCTCGCGGTGGCCATCGATGCCCGTTCGAGCGCTTCGCTCGACGAGATGCCCGGCATCATCCGCGATCTGGCCAGCGAACACGATGTGCGCGTGCTGTTCCTCAACGCGAGCACCCAATCGCTCATTCAGCGCTTTTCCGAAACGCGGCGCCGTCACCCCCTTTCAGGCACGCCGGCACACGATGCCGACGTCGGGTTGCTGGCCTCGCTCGAGGAAGCGATCGAGCGCGAGCGGGACCTGGTTGCGCCGCTCGCGGAATTCGGCCATCAGATCGATACGAGCAGCTTGCGCGCGAACGTGCTGAGAGCGTGGGTGAGACGTTTCATCGAAGATCAGCGCGAGGGCTTGATGCTGATGTTCGAATCGTTCGGGTTCAAGCGCGGCTTGCCGCTCGATGCCGATTTCGTCTTCGACGTGCGCGCCTTGCCCAACCCGTATTACGATGACCGTCTGCGTCCGCTCACGGGACGCGATCAGGCAGTCATCGATTACCTCGGCGCACTGCCGATCGTCCAAGAGATGATCGACGATATTCATACCTTCGTGATGAAGTGGCTGCCCCGGTTCCGGGACGACAACCGCAGCTACCTGACCGTCGCGATCGGATGTACGGGCGGGCAGCACCGCTCTGTGTTCATCGCGGAGACGCTCGCCGCGCGTCTTGCCCGCGAAGCAACGGTCATCGTGCGGCACCGGGACGCGCCGGTTCATATCGGCGAATCGTCGAGACTAGTGGCTTAACCCGCCGCGCTCAAGGCAGCGGCTCTTTTGAAGCGTTGCGCCATGTCCTCCAATCCTGCCGTCTACGCCGATCTACCGCTCTTTCCCCTGCACACGGTCTTGTTTCCTGACGGAATCTTGCCGCTGAAAATCTTCGAGGCACGCTATCTGGACATGGCACGAACGTGTTTGCGCGAAGACGCCCCGTTCGGCGTGTGCCTGCTGAAAAGCGGAAGTGAAGTCGCACAGGGCGATGAACCGGCAGTGCCCGAAGCGATCGGCTGTCTCGCGCGCATCGAGCACTGCGATGTCGACGAATTCGGAATGCTGCACGTTCGCGCCCGCGGCAAGGAGCGTTTCAGGCTGCTGTCGCACCGCGTGGAACCGAGCGGGCTCCTCGTCGGCATGGCAGAGCCGCTCGCCCAGGACATTCCGCTCGAAGGGGCCGACGCCCTGGCAAAATTCGGTGCCTGTGCGGAGGTGCTCGAACGCATCATCGAAACGCTTCGCGAGCGCGACCCGGAGTGCCAGCCGTTCGGCGAGCCGCTGCGCTTCGACGATCCCACGTGGGTATCGAATCGCCTCTCGGAAGTCTTGCAAATCCCCTTGCGCGCGCGTCAGAGATTGATGGAGCTCGCCGACGTCAATGCCCGCATCGATTGCGTTCACCACTACATGCAGCAGCACCAGTTGCTCTAGGCTTGTTTACGCCAATCACAGCAGCGAGCCCTTGAGCCCCCTGAGCCCCTCGAGGAGCTTGCGCACCGGCGCCGGCACGCCGTAAGCGTCGAGCTCGTCAAGTGGTACCCATGCACTCGCTTCGTCGCGCGCCTCGCTCGAACCTCGCGCCGCGCGCACACCGACTTCGGCAAGGCGCGGCTCGATATCGAGCTTGAAGTGCGTGAAAGTATGCGAGAGAGGCGCCAGTCGAGCGAAACCGTTCGCCGCGCCAAGCTCATTCGCACGCACGGCGAGCGCCGCTTCGTCCGCCGCCTCCGGCAGGCTCCAGAGCCCGCCCCAGATGCCGGCCGGCGGGCGCCGTTCGAGCAGCACGGCCGGCCCGTCGAGCAACAGGAGCATCCACGTGCGGCGGGTGGGAATCGCCTTTTTTGGGCGCGCGACAGGCAGCTCGCGCTGCCGCCCCGTGAGGTTGGCCACGCATTCGTTGGCGAACGGACATTGCGCGCAATCGGGCTTGCCGCGGACGCACAGCGTCGCGCCCAAATCCATCAGGCCTTGGGTGTAGGCACTCACTTGTGCGCTGCCCGCGTCCGCGCCCGGCATGAGCGTCTCCGCCAGCGCCCACATGGCCGCTTCCACGCGTTTGTCGCCAGGAAAACCGTCGATGCCGAAGATGCGGGCCAGCACGCGCTTGACGTTGCCATCGAGGATCGGCGCGCGGGCGCCGAATGCGAACGAGGCGATCGCGGCGGCAGTGGATCGTCCAATGCCGGGAAGGGTTGCGAGCACCTCGGGCGATGCGGGGAATTCCCCGCCATGCTGCTCCACGACCACTTGCGCGCAGCGCTGCAGATTTCGCGCGCGCGTGTAGTAGCCGAGGCCGGCCCACAGCGCCATGACGTCGTCGACCGGCGCCGCGGCCAGTGTCGCGAGATCGGGAAAGCGCGCGAGAAATCTGGCGTAGTAGGGAATCACCGTTGCGACCTGCGTCTGCTGCAACATGATTTCCGAAAGCCATATCCGGTACGGATCGCGCGTGTTTTGCCATGGCAGGTCGTGACGGCCGTGCCGGCTTTGCCAGGCAATGAGGCGCTCGGCAAACGCGGCGCCCAGTTCGGCTTGCGGAGGCGCCGGGGAAACGGGCGCGATGAGAGCGAGGTCGGACATGAGAGAAAGATCGAATTCAGCGCTGGCAGTGCGCGCAGAAGTAAGTGGAGCGCTGCCCCTGCACGAGATGCCGGATAGGCGTGCCGCAAACGCGGCACGGCAGGCCGGCCCGGTCGTAGACATGGCAATCGAGCTGAAAATAGCCGCTCTCGCCGTTGCTGCCGACGAAATCGCGCAGCGTGCTGCCGCCGCGCTCGATCGCCGCTGCGAGTGTCTCGCGCACGGCCAACGCGAGCCGCTCGCAGCGCGCGCTCGAGAGACGCCCGGCTGCGGTCGTGGGCCGGATGCCGGCTCGAAAGAGGCTCTCGGAAGCATAGATGTTGCCGACACCGACAACGATGTCTCCCGCGAGCAGCGCCTGCTTGATCGACACCTTGCGCCCGCGCGTACGCCGGTGGACGAGCGCGCCCGTGAACTCGGGCGAGAACGGCTCGACGCCGAGGCTGGCCAACAGCGGATGAGTATCGATGCTGCCCGCGGTGCGCGGATGCCAAAGGACGGCCCCGAAACGGCGAGGGTCGCGATAGCGCAGCACGAATTCGTCGAAGATCCAGTCGATATGATCGTGCCGGGCCGGCGCCGGGATACCGGCTTGCGGCAAAACGCGCAGCGTGCCGGTCATGCCGAGATGAACGATGAACCAGCCGGCGTCGATCTCGAACAGCAGATATTTGCCCCGTCTCCCGACTTGCCGTATCTGCTGCCGGGCAAGCGTTGCCGCCAGCTGCGGCGGAACAGGCCAGCGCAAAGCGTCCGTGCGTACGTCGACGCGCTCGACGCGGCGCCCCCGCACGTACGGCTCGATCCCGCGGCGGGTCACTTCGACTTCTGGCAGCTCTGGCATGTCAATTGGCTGTGAATCACTGAAGATAGGGCGCTACTTGCGCGGTCGAATCTGCGTGTATTGTAGCGAGCGCGTTACAATCGACTGAAACCCTCGAACGGATCTCCATGATTTTGTCCCTGAAGCTGCCTTCGACGCGCCCGGACAGCGTGCGCTCAGCCCGACACGGCACCCGCGTCGGCCGGATCGCCGCAGGCCTTATCGCCGCTCTGGCGCTCGCGGCGTATCCCGCGTTCGCACAAGATCCGTCCCCCTCCGACGATCCGGCCGCGGCCTCTTCGAGCACCGATCTTTTCGCTCCCGCGCCGCCGGAAGAAACGAAAGCCCTGCCCGACGTCCCGCTCACGAGCCAGATCGTCTTCCAGGTGCTGGCGGCGGAAATCGCCTTGCAGCGCAATCAGCCGGCGCCGGCTTATCAGACGTATCTCGCGCTTGCGCGGGACACCCACGATCCGCGCATGGCGCAGCGCGCCGCCGAAATTGCCATTGCGGCACAAAGTCCGACCGATGCGTTGGCCGCCGCGCAGCTGTGGCGACAATACGCGCCCAACTCGGAGCGCGCGGCGCAGCTCGACGCGTCGCTGCTCGTGCTGTCGGGCAAGCCGGACGATGCGCAGCCCATGCTTGCGGCGGAGCTGGCAAAGGTACCCGCCTCGGAGCGCGGCAGCTCGATCCTCGCGCTGCAGGTGCTGCTTTCGCGCGGACCCAACCGGGTGGGCGGCCTGCATGTGCTGCAGGAGTTGCTCAAGCAGGACATGGACCGGCCCGAGGCACTCACGGCGATCGGCCGGCAGCAATTGTTGGCCGACGATCAGCCCGGTGCACGCGCTTCGTTCGTGCACGCGCTCAAGATCAAGCCCGATTACCTGCCCGCGGCGCTCGCGCTCGCGCAGATGGGTCCCGATGCGCGCAACGACGCGATTGCCTCGTTCGAGTCGTTCGTGAAGCAAAACCCGAAATCGCATGACGCGCGGCTGGCGCTGGCACAGCTTTATTTGTCGAGCGAACGGGTGGAGGACGCGCAAAAGCAGTTTGAAGCGATGCGCAGCCTCGATCCGCACGACCCGACGCCGCTGATGGCGCTGGGCCTCATCAAGATCCAGCAAAAACAGTACGACGCGGCTCAGAAGTACTTGAAGCAGTACGCCGATCTGACGGAGAAGACCCCGGGCGCCGACGCCGGGCAGGCTTACATCTTCCTCGCGCAATTGGCCATCGAGCAGAAAGACGAGGCGCAGGCGGCCAAGTGGCTCGACAAGGTCACACCCGAGAGCCCGCGCTATATCTCGGCGCGCGTCACGCGTGCGCAGTTGCTCGCCAAGCAAGGCAAGATCGACGATGCGCGCAAGCTGCTCGCCAATTTGCAAAGCCCCGATCCCCGCGCCCAGGCGCTCATCGCGCGCACCGACGCCGCGATCCTGTTCGATACCAAGCATTACGGCGAGGCCGAGGCGCGCCTGACGGCCGCCAACGAGGCGTTCCCGGACGATCCGGAAATCCTCTACGACCTGGCCATGGCCGCCGAGAAAAACGGGCATTTCGAGCTCATGGAATCGAAGCTGCGCCAGCTCATCAAGGACCAGCCCGAGAATCCGCAGGCTTACAACGCACTCGGCTACTCGCTCGCGGATCGCGGTCAACATCTCGACGAAGCGGAAAAGTTGATCGAGAAAGCCTCCGCGCTCGCGCCGAACGATGCGTTCATCATGGACAGCCTCGGCTGGGTCAAGTACCGCCGCGGCGATACGAACGATGCGGCCCGGCTTTTGCGCAAGGCATACGATCTGCAGCCGAACGCCGAGATCGGCGCGCACCTTGGCGAAGTGCTCTGGAAGAGCGGAGATCAGGCCAAGGCGAAAGCCGCCTGGCGCGAGGCCCGCAAGCTCGAGCCAGATAACGACACGCTCGTGAAGACGCTCAAACGCTTGCAGGTCAACACCAACGATCTCTGATGGCTTTTCGTTCCTCGTTTCATTGTCCGTTTCGTTCTTTCGCCGTGGCGGCGCTTGCCGTCGCGACGATTTCCGGTTGCTCCGTCGCGCCGACGCGCGGGCCGTCCACCTCGAACGCGGCCACATCGCTTTCGACGCAGACGAACCGCGCCTACCGCGGCCGCTTCTCGGTCAGCTACACCGATGTCAACGGCCGGCCGCGCAATGCCTACGGTAACTTCGATTGGCAGGAGCAAGGCGATACCGTTACGCTGCAGCTGCTGAACCCGTTCGGCCAGACGCTCGCGATCGTCACCTCGTCGCCTTCCGCGGCCACCCTCGAGCTGCCGAACCGCCAACCGATGACAGCGGACAACGTCGGGACGCTGATGCATAATGCGCTCGGCTTTGCGCTGCCGGTCGAGGGGCTGCGCTATTGGCTGCAACCGTCGCCGGCACCGACCTCGCACGCGAAGACGGTCCCCGATCCGCAAATCCAGTCACGCTTGAAAGAGATAGATCAGGACGGCTGGACCATCCAGTACGTGAGCTATGCGGATGCGCCCGAAACGGGCGTCAAGCGCGTCGATCTGACGCGCCGCGAGCCGCCTCTCGACATCAAGCTCGTCCTCGATAGATAAAGACGCCCGGAACGGGCATAGACCAAGCATGATCGAAACGACTGAATCGCTGCGGGACTGCGCGGCGCCTGCCAAGCTCAACCTGTTCCTGCACATCACGGGCCGTCGGCCGGACGGCTACCACGCGCTCCAATCGGTGTTTCAGCTGCTCGATTGGGGCGATACGCTGCATTTCACGCGGCGCGCGGACGGTGAAGTACGCCGCACGACCGAAATTGCCGGCGTGCCCGAGGCGAGCGACCTCGTGGTGCGCGCCGCCCGGCTTCTCAAAACGCACACCGGTACGCGCTTCGGGGTCGATATCGAAATCGACAAACGCTTACCGATGGGCGCAGGTTTGGGCGGCGGCAGCTCCGACGCCGCCACGACGTTGCTCGCGCTGAATCGGCTCTGGAATCTGGGGCTCTCGCGCGAGACGCTCTGCTCTTTGGGGCTGACGCTCGGCGCCGATATCCCGTTTTTCGTCTTCGGCCGCAACGCGTTCGCCGAGGGCGTCGGCGAGGCATTACGGCCCGTCACACTGCCATCGCGCTGCTTTCTCGTCGTCACGCCTTCCGTTCATGTGCCGACGGCAGCGATTTTTTCCGACAAGTCGTTGACACGCGATTCCGAACCCGTCACAATTACGGACTTTCTCGCACAGCAAAGTTGCGATGCAAGATGGCCAGACAGCTTCGGCCGGAATGACATGCAGCCTGTTGTCGTGGGAAAATACGCGGAAGTCGCGCAGGTGCTGGAGTGGTTTGATCGCATCGCACCCGCGCGGATGACTGGATCGGGTTCGAGCGTTTTTGCCGCCTTCACCAGCATCGCCGAAGCGGAAGCGGCACAAGCCAAACTGCCTGCAGGTTGGACGAGCGCCGTGGCACGGAGTCTGGATACCCATCCGCTCCTCGCTTTCGCGTCATGAGGTTTCGCCTCGCCGGAGGTCTACCGCAATCCGGTGAAGCTCAGAGTCAGTGTAGGGGAGT
Organism: uncultured Paraburkholderia sp.; assembly: GCA_966421005.1. Classification (GTDB taxonomy): domain Bacteria; phylum Pseudomonadota; class Gammaproteobacteria; order Burkholderiales; family Burkholderiaceae; genus Trinickia. Next base: position 362 of record CBJLAJ010000061.1, on the reverse strand, counting down.
CGCCAAGTTGGTCAAGGCACCGGATTTTGATTCCGGCATGCGAGGGTTCGAGTCCTTCCTCCCCTGCCAAAAATTTTCCCGCATTTCCCGCCCAAGCCTGAAGCAGGTGCACGATGAGCAGCCACAGCCATGATGGCCTGATGGTCTTTACTGGCAACGCGAATCCCGCGCTCGCCCAGGAAGTCGTCAATATCCTTGGTATCCCCCTCGGCAAAGCAATGGTCAGCCGTTTCTCCGACGGCGAGATCCAGGTCGAGATCCAGGAAAACGTGCGCGGCAAGGACGTCTTCGTCCTGCAATCCACGTGCGCACCGGCGAACGACAACCTGATGGAACTGATGATCATGGTCGATGCGCTCAAG
>CBJLAJ010000060.1:0-29641 GCA_966421005.1 uncultured Paraburkholderia sp. | reverse complement strand
CCGAAATTTCACAGATGAACGCTCGATTTACGCGCGAGCGATTGAAATCGTTTTCTGTCGGAAATCGGCGGCTCGGTATCCGATCATTGCGCAACAGCGAGCGATGCGGACGCGCGCTGCGATGCAACGACGATCAGTTTCATCGTCGCCCGGGTGGCGCCAACGAAGAGCTTGCGCGCCGCCCGCTCGTCGAGCGAATCGAAATCGACCTCGGTCAGGATCACGCACGGTGCCGACTGCCCCTTGAATCGGTAAATGGATTCGAGCAGAACGTCGCCCTCGCGATATTCCGGGGTCCCGAACAGATCGTATTTGCCGGTGAAGCTTGTCAGGCGGTGCGGGCCGAGCTGGTCGATCGTCGTGAAAACCGACCCCTCGCGGCCCCGATAGGAAAGGACCGCAATGTCCTGCTTCCTGAAGCCCAGCGCCAGCGCCTGCGTGATCGCACGCTTCGTTGCTTCGATTACTGATGATGGGGTCGAATCCTCATAAGCCGTCAAGACGACCTGGGAACCATCGAACGGACTGCCCGCGCCCAGCGCCGCGGCCCGGGGGGCGGCTTCGCCGACCTTGTCGCGGACGTAGTCCAGAATGTCGCGGGGACTGCGGTAGTTCGTCGTTTCCGTCAGGACGGTCCACCCTGGCAGCGCAACAGGCTCGCGCATATAGAGGTTCTGGAGCGGGTCCTCGAGCCACCACCATGCGCCGCCCGGCCGCACGAGACGTGCGAGCGCCTCGACCCATGGCTCCTGAAAGTCCTGCCCCTCATCGACGATCAGCACATCGAACCGCCACTGGTCACTGATCGGCGCCTGCGCGAAGACCGCCTCCAGCCGGGTGAAAACGTCCGCCCCCTGGAAGTCCGGGGCACGGCCCACGTCGCGCGCTATCCAATCGCACAGTTGGTGGTAGTTCGCGACTTTCGCCCCTTCCGGGGCCACGCGCGCGATATGGTCGGCGAGCGGCCGATTGAAACAGACGTACAGCGAGCGCTTGCCGCTCGCCGCTGCATCGCGCATCACTTGCACCGCGAGTTGCGTCTTGCCGGAGCCAGCCGTGCCGATGACGCGCAATCGGAAAGGCTCGAACTGAAGACGGCGCGCCCAGGTCGCCAACCCGCCCGAAAGCCGCGTAACGAGTGTGCCCGCCTGTCCGACCAGCGCGCTTGCATCGGGTGTGAGCGAGAGTTCGTCCGCAAGATAATGGTGGATCTTCGGGGCACACGGCAACCGCGGCTCGTCAGCAGGCAACGCATCGAGGATGACCGATGCGAGTCTTTCCTTGCGGGTTGCATCGACGATCCGCTCCGGCGCGAGGCCCGCAATCGCGGCATCCTTGACGACATAGTCGGGACAATAAAGCAGGCCTTCGATGCCATGGGTACCGGCGCCAAACGCCGCGGTAAAGCGGCGATGCATCGTCTCCAGCGTGCGAGCCAGTTCGACCGACACATTGCGTTCGGTCTGCAGATAGACCTTCACGAGACCCTTCGGTGTCTCGCGCAGGAAGCCGGCTTTTTGCTCGACCAGCAACACGCGGCCGGCCGGACTCACGATCGCGAAGTCCGCCTCGCCGAATACGGAAAAACTCCGATTCAGGCGCGTCCAGTGCACACCGTGATAAACCGTATAACTCGCCGGCAGCATCGTTTCGAGCAGGGCGAGCGTTTCGCGCTCGCGCTCGGCCGCGCCGGTTGCGGCAACGTTCTTCCAATCGTCGGGAATGAGGCGGGCCATGGGGAACGGATTCTCGCGTCAGGGTTCGAATTCGGCGTATTGTACAAACCGCGCGCGCCGGCTTGTCGCCCAGGTGCCGCATTTCTCGACGGGAGACTTTTCAAGATGCTGAAGATTTGGGGACGTACGAACTCGGTCAACGTGCAAAAGGTGCTCTGGTGCTGCGACGAACTGGGTCTGTCGTTCGAGCGCATCGACGCCGGCATGCAGTTCGGCCGCCTCGACGATCCCGATTACCTCGCGCTCAATCCCAACGGACAAATCCCGACGCTCGTCGATGGGACGTTCTCGCTTTGGGAGTCGAATTCGATCCTGCGTTATCTGGCCATGCAGTACGGCGCGTCGAGTTCGCTCTACCCGAGCGAACCGAAATTACGCGCGAGCATCGACCGATGGCTCGACTGGTCGCTCTCCACGCTGCAGCCGGTCGAGAGCCCGGTTTTCAGGACTTTGGTGCGTACGCCTGCGGAGGACCGCGATATGGCCGCGCTCGCGGCGAACCTTCAAACGCTCACCAAGCGATGGAAGCTGCTCGACGAGCATTTACAAGGCCGCTTTCATATCGAAGGGGATAAGTTCACGATCGCCGATATCGTTCTGGGCGCGTTTGCGAAGCGCTGGTTCGGCCTCGAAGGCATCGAACGCCCGCCCATGCCGAGTCTCGAGCGCTGGTATCAGCGGCTCGCGCAGCGTGTGCCATTCAAGAAACATATCGACCACCCGCTTACGTAGACAAGTTCGGCGGGGCTATTCGGGCGCGGCGCGCCGTTCGATCGCGCGCTGCAGTAAGGCATCGACAAGCGGCAGTTGTACCGGCTTCGTGAGGTGAACGTCGAAGCCTTCCGCCAGCGAACGCGAGACATCGCTGGCCTGGCCGAAGCCCGTCATGGCGGCGAAGAGCGCCCGCTCGAGGCCGGGCATCTCCTTCAATCGACGCAGCACGGTAAAACCGTCAGTGCCCGGCATCGCAATGTCGATCAGCGCCACATCGATACCAGCGCCTTCACGCGCGAAGGCGACCGCTTGCGCACCGCTGTATGCGACGCAAACACTGTGGCCCCGCATTCGCAGCAGCATGGCCATGCTGTCGGCGGAATCGTGATTGTCGTCCACGATAAGTACCGATACCACTGGCTCCAGGCTCTTGCCGGGCGCCTTACGGGCCACCCGCGCATCGTCGTTCGCGGCAACCTGCGCGCCGTAAAGCGGCAAACGCACGGTGAAGGTCGCCCCGCAACCGGGGCCATCGCTCGATGCGCTGATGGCACCGCCGTGCATCTGAACGAGCCACCGGCACAATGTGAGCCCCATGCCAAGGCCGCTTTCCGTGCGCTCGAGCCGGTGGTCAGCCTGCACGAACAGATCGAAGATCGATTCGAGCGCTTCGGCATCGATACCGCACCCGTTGTCCGAGATACGGAGCACGGCGAACGTATGATTTTCTTCGGCGACGGTTACGGCAATACGACCGCCGTGTTCGGAGAACTTCGATGCGTTGTTGAGGACGTTTTGAACGACCTGGACGAGCCGCGCCATATCGCCGTTGACGATCACGCTCGCCTCCGGCGCCTGCACATCGACGCGTTGCTGGCGCAATGCAACGTGCGGCCGAATCATTTCGACAGAGCGCGATACCACCTCGCGCAAATCGACGGGCGCCAGGCGCAGCGCGATCTTGCCCGTGGTAATACGCCCGGCGTCGAGCAGATCGTCCACGAGCCGAGTCAAATGCGCAATCTGCCGGTCGATCAGGTCACGGCACTGCCTGAGCGTCGGACTGACGAGCGGCTCGAGCATCATGACGCTCAATGCGTTCGTCACGGGCGCCAGCGGATTGCGCAGTTCGTGCGCAAGCGTCGCCAGGAACTCGTTCATGTGCTGGCTCGCCGCTTCGAGATCGCGCAGCCGCTTTCGCTCGGTCATGTCGCGCGTGACCTTCGCGTAACCGCAGAGCTTGCGCACCCCATCCTCGGTTTTGTAGACCGCGGTAATGACGACGTTGGCCCAGAACATCGTGCCGTCTTTGCGCACGCGCCAGCCTTCGTCCTCTACCGAGCCGTCGGCGGCTGCCGCGACGAGCTCGGCCGCAGGCTTGCCGCGCGCAACATCCTCGGGGGGATAGAACGTCGAGAAGTGCCGGCCAATGATCTCTTCGGCCGCATAACCCTTGATCTTCTGCGCCCCCGGGTTCCAACTGATGACGTAGCCATCCGCGTCCAACATGAAGATGGCGTAGTCCTGAACCGACTCGACAAGAATCCGAAAACGCTCCTCGAAGGGCGCTTCGAGCACGGACGGCACCGAAAGCGGTCGAGCGTCCCAGGCGGGGAGATCCGAAGGCATAAACGATGACGAGGAAGATTTGACGGCAAGCGCACGATATCGCATTGGATGACGCTGTAAGCATGATATATGCCTATGCGTTCCCTCTTTGCAGTCAGGACTACGGTCACTGCCGGAACTCAGCCGCTGCTCGACAAAATCGACGTCTCGGGCGCACGCCTCGCGGCGTTCGCACTCGTTCCATGCGTGGCGCTCACTCAAAACGCAACTTTGACAGGAAAATTTGCAAAAACTACCTCGGGGCGCGCAAGCGCAACGGCCGGCGGGGCGAGACACGCGCTCGCTAGCCGGTGGTGCGCTCGCCGAGCGCGTCGGCCAACCATGCCACGAATTGCGCCGGCTGTATCGGCTTCGTCATGAAATATTGAAAGCCTTCCCCGATGCTGCGCAGACGGTAGGCATCGTCGGAATGGCCGGTGACCGCCACGGCAACGGCCGGCGCCCGGTCGCTGCGGATTTCGTCATCGCGCATCCGCTGAATCAAATAAAACCCATCCATGCCCGGCAGATCGATATCGCACACGACCGCATCGGGGTGCGTGCGCAGCACGGCATCGACACCCTCTTCCGCATCATGGGCGGTCACTACGCGCGCGCCCTCCGATTCGAGCAGTTGTGCCAGCGATTCCCTGCTGGAGAGATCGTCGTCCACGACGACGATGGTCGCGTGCTCCAGTCTCAAAGCTGCATTCATATGACCTGTGTCCGACCGCCGATGTCTGCCCGCTGCTTCGGACCCGCTCGCCGGACGCAAGTTGCATCGAGCGCGGCAAGCCCACTTTCGACATTCAAGATTCGATCCAGGTCGGGGGCCGATACGCCTACAATGTCCGCACGGTTCGTGCTCGCTTTCGCGTCCACGAATCGCTCACTACCGCCGGAGGGAACAGGAAATGAACGATGCGTTCGAACGCCGCGCACTGCTGCTGCACTTGGGCGCAGCTTTGCACACGTTGAGCCATATCCTCGAGTACGAGCGCGGCGACGAAACGATTGGCGAGCTGATCGCAACCCAACAACTGCTGGCCGACGTGCCGTTCGTCGAATACGTCTTCGAGCGAATGACGGTTCGCGAATTCGGCGCGAACGTACTGCATGCGTTCTGTCTGTGGCCCCAGTTGCTGCTTGACGATCCGCTCGATCGCGATGCACTCGCGCTGTCCGTGCGCCGCCATCTTTTCGAGGGCAATCCCCGCGGTTGGGAAGCCTACCTACGCACGTTGCGGCAAGACGTGCCGTGGTTCGGAGTCGGACTCGAATCGAACGCTGCGCCCGCCCCCGCTGCCGAATCGAACATCAAGACAGCCTGATTCGATCAGCCAGTTTTCCCGCATTCAAAATCGCCGCCTGTTTTTTATCAATCAGGCGGCGATTTTCTTTTACATCCGATCTGGCACAATCGCTTTGCCCCGATTCCGGGTACGACTACGAAAATGAGGAGGCCAGACGCGATCAATCGTCACCGATCAGGAGGAGCAATGTTCGCATCGCCCGAATTTCGTTGTTCTCGTCCGCATCTTTTCCCCGTCAAGCCGTTCCCGCGCCGTACCGCTTCCAAGCTCGCTACCCTGTTATTGCTGGCCGGCCTCGCTGGCGCCGGCCTTGCCCGCGCCGACGCGCTGGCGACGCTGCCGCCGCCACCGTCCGAGCTCTATGGCGATTTATTCGTCGCCGTGCAAACGCAGCAAATATTCGACGATCAGAAAACGTTCGTCGATGCTACGCCCAACAGCGATCCCGCCACTATCCTGCAGCTTTACGCGCAGCAAAAGAACCAACCGAATTTCGATCTAAAAACTTTTGTTCTCGCCAATTTCAGGCTTCCGACCGAGCCGCCTATCACACCGCCAAGCGGACAGACGTTACGCGAACATATCAACTGGCTATGGCCGAAATTGACACGCACGACGACGAGCGCCCCACCCTTCAGCTCACTGATTGCACTGCCGAAACCGTATGTCGTGCCGGGCGGCCGCTTCCGCGAGGGGTACTACTGGGATACCTACTTCACGATGCTCGGCTTGCAGGAGTCCGGGCGCGAAGATCTCGTCGACGACATGCTCGACGACTTCGCGTATGAGATCGACCAGTTCGGCCATATTCCCAACGGCAACCGCACCTACTATCTGAGCCGCTCGCAGCCGCCATTCTTCGGGCTCATGGTGACCCTTGCCGCCAATTACGAGGGCGCACGCGTCTATCAGAAGTATTTGCCGCAGCTGCGCAAGGAATACGCCTACTGGATGAAGGACGAAAACGCGACGCAGCGCGGGCAGGCTACGCGCAATGTGGTGAGGATGTCCGACGGGACGGTTCTCAACCGCTATTGGGACGAACGCGATACGCCGCGTGACGAATCCTATCTGGAGGACGTGAAAACCGCGCAACAGGTGCCCTCGCGTCCGGCGAACGAGGTCTATCGCGATCTGCGTGCAGCTGCCGAATCGGGCTGGGATTTCAGCTCGCGCTGGTTTGGCGATAACCGCAACCTGACGACGATCCGCACGACGTCGATCGTTCCGGTCGACTTGAACAGCTTGTTGTTCGGGCTCGAGATCACCATCGTCAAAGGCTGCGGCGTGGCCCGCGATTTTGGCTGCGTGGCCGAGTTCGTCGGGCGCGCCAAGCGCCGTGCCGAAGGCATCAATCACTATCTGTGGAATCGCAACGGCTATTACGGCGACTACGATTGGCGGCTCGGCAAGTCACGCGACAACCTTTCCGCGGCCGCGCTTTATCCGCTCGCCGCAGGCGTCGCCTGGCGCGAGCGGGCGCAGCGCACGCTCGCTGCCGTCAGTCAGAACCTGCTGAAAGAACGTGGGCTCGCCACGACGACGTTCGAGACGGGGCAGCAATGGGATGCGCCGAATGGCTGGGCTCCACTGCATTGGCTGACCATCGAAGGCGCGCGCCGCTATGGACGTGACGACCTTGCGAAAGAGGTCGGTACGCGGTTCCTGGCCGACGTCAAACAGGTCTATGCGGCGAAGCAGAAACTGGTCGAGAAATACGTCGTGGAAGGGCCGAACGCCGGGGGTGGAGGTGGCGGAGAGTATCCGCTGCAGGATGGCTTCGGCTGGACCAATGGCGTGACGCTCAAGCTGCTCGATCTGTACGCGCCTGGCGAGTGACGTGCGCGGTTCACCGGTGTCATGAGACATGTGCCACCGGCGAACCGCTTCACAGGATTGTCGAAGCGGTAGCGTACGTGTCAGCCTTGGCTACCGGCTTTTCTGCTCCGGGTCGGCATGCGTTTGCCATGTGATGGTGCGCGGATCGACGATTCCGTTCTCGCCCTGCGAGAAGCGCCCGTTCTGCGGCGCGATGTTCGCATCGTCTTCCCACGTAGCCTGCTGCGTGAACGTACCAGCCTTCCGGTTGAATTTCAGATAATGATGGGCCGTCTTTCCGCCCCAGTCCGATGACGGCAGCGAAATGTACTGCACGGCGTATTCGTCGTCCGTCAGATGGCCGTGTACGACATACACGCCGTAATGTTCTTCGCCCTTCGAGATGATCTTGTAGACGCCGTTGTCGTAGTAGTACAGCGTCGCATCGGGAAAGGGCTTCTTTTCGTACATCTTTTCATAGAACAGCTTCTGTTCGATGGTAGGTTTGCCGAACTGGACGGTGACCGAAGCTGGGGCCGCGACCGCGCTTTGTGCGGCACCGAGCGGCGCAATGGCGGCAAGCAAAGGCCAAAACAGGATTTTCTTGATCATAGGCAATTCCGGTTGAGAGAAAGAGAGGACGATTTTATCTGATGATTGCTCACGTCAAACGAGCAGCAACCCCAACTCGCGCGCCCCCTCCCTCAACACCGGCAGGAAACGACTCTCCATCTCGGCCACCGAGATGCGCGCGGCCTGAACACCGACATTGAGCGCCGCGACCACCCGTCCGTCGGGCGCCTCGATAGGCACCGCAATCGAGCGCAACCCGATTTCGAGCTCCTGATCGTTGATCGCATAACCGTTGCGCCGCACCGAGTCGAGCGCCTCGCGCAAACCGTCGCGGGCGACGATCGTGCGCGGCGTGTATTGAATCAGCTTGACGCGCTCGAAGTACGCCTCGAGGGCATCGTCCCCCAGATGCGAAAGCAGCACACGTCCCATCGACGTGCAGTACGCGGGCAGCCGGCTGCCGACATGCAGATCGATCGTCATGATCCGCGAGGTGAAAGCCCGCGCAATGTAGAGAATTTCATCGCCATCGAGAATCGCGACCGAACTCGACTCGTTCAGCGTATTGCTCATATGCCGCAACACGGGCTGCGCGGCGTTGGCAAGCGGCGTCGAAGCCAGATAGGCATGGCCGAGCGCGAGGATACGCGGCCGCAGCGAAAAATTGCGGCCGTCTTCGGCGCTGACGAATCCGAGCTTGCCAAGCGTATGCAGACAACGCCTCACGGCCGCGCGCGGAATACCCGTGCGCTGACTGATTTGCGAAATCGTCAGAACGCGCCGCTGAGCCGAGAACGCCTGGATGACCGCCAGCCCTCGCGCGAGTGACGTCATGAAATCCGGGTCGGATTCGGGGACGGCGGCGACATCGCGTTCGGGCTCCGCCGCGAGTTGGCTTTCGCCGTCAGGTGTCCGGGGATCGGCTTCTGGATGGGCGGACATGACTGCCTCCTGTTTCAATGGCCGAATTCTAGCTGATGCGTTCGGCAACCGAACACCACCTCCATCGAATCCGCAGCAAATCGACGAGCGAACGGCCAACTGTTCGATAACCGAACATATTTTCGATAATCGCCCTTGACGCTCGACGATGCGCCGCCCTACATTGACGGCACCACAGCGAGAACACGTTCTCATTCTCCCGGCAGGCAACCATGATCGATAAAACCGTTACTTCGCTCGAAGCGGCCGTCGCCGGCATCTTCGACGGCGCGACCGTGATGATCGGCGGCTTCGGCACAGCCGGACAGCCGGCCGAGCTGATCGATGCGCTCATCGCGCACGGCGCGAAAGACCTCACCATCGTCAACAACAACGCCGGCAACGGAGAGGTGGGGTTGGCGGCACTGCTCAAGGCGCGGCGCGTGCGCAAGATCGTCTGCTCGTTTCCGCGCCAGGCGGATTCTCAAGTGTTCGACGCGCTTTACCGCGCCGGCGAGATCGAGCTCGAACTCGTGCCGCAGGGCAATCTCGCGGTTCGGATCCAGGCGGCCGGCGCCGGGCTCGGCGCCATCTTTACGCCCACGGGCTACGGCACCCTGTTGGCCGAAGGCAAGGAAACACGCGAGATCGACGGCCGGCAATACGTGCTCGAATACCCGATCAAGGCAGACTTTGCACTGATCAAAGGGCACCGCGGCGACCGCTGGGGCAACCTCGTCTATCGCAAAAGCGCCCGCAATTTCGGCCCGATCATGGCGATGGCCGCCACGACGACGATCGCGCAAGTCGGCGAGATCGTGCCGCTCGGGGCACTGGACCCCGAAGCCATCGTCACCCCAGGCATTTTCGTCCAGCGCGTGGTTGCCGTGGCCGGCAACGCGGCGCTCGCCGCGTAAGGAGCTCAGCATGAACAAATGGACTCGCGACGACATCGCCCGACGCGTGGCGCAAGACATCCCCGAAGGCGCTTATGTCAACCTCGGCATCGGCTTGCCGACCAAGGTCGCGAACTATCTGCCGAAGGACCGCGAAATTTTTCTCCACAGCGAGAACGGCCTGCTCGGCATGGGCCCCGCGCCGGCACCCGGTCATGAGGACCCCGAACTGATCAATGCGGGCAAAGAGCCTGTCACGCTGCTCGAGGGCGGTGCGTTCTTTCATCACGGCGACTCGTTCGCGATGATGCGTGGCGGCCATCTCGACATCTGCGTGCTGGGCGCGTTCCAGGTCTCGGCCTCGGGCGATCTCGCGAACTGGCATACCGGCGCGCCCGATGCGATTCCCGCAGTCGGCGGTGCGATGGACCTCGCGATCGGCGCGAAGCAAGTCTTCGTCATGACCGATCATCTGACCAAGACCGGCGAATGCAAGATCGTCGAGCGCTGCACCTATCCATTGACGGGCATTGGCTGTGTCGATCGCATCTATACGGATCTCGCCGTCATCGACATCACGCCTCGCGGCCTCGAAGTGATCGAGATCGTGGAGGGTCTTACGTTCGAAGCGCTGCAAAACGTGACACCCGTGCCGCTCGTCTACGCGCCGCTGACTGCGCGCACCGCTTGAGCAAAGCAACCGCAAAAGGATACGCACCTATGAACGAAGCCTATATCTGCGACGCCGTGCGCACCCCGTTCGGCCGATACGGCGGCGCATTGGCCGCGGTTCGCGCCGACGATCTCGCCGCCCTGCCGATCAAGGCGCTCATCGAACGCAATGCCGGCGCCGACTGGCAGGCGATCGACGATGTCATCTACGGCTGCGCGAATCAGGCCGGCGAGGACAACCGCAATGTCGCGCGCATGGCCGCGCTGCTTGCCGGCCTGCCGGTCGAAGTGCCGGGCAGCACTGTCAACCGGCTCTGCGGCTCGGGGCTCGATGCGCTCGGCACCGCGGCACGCGCGATCAAGACCGGCGAGACGAGCCTCATGATTGCGGGCGGCGTCGAAAGCATGAGCCGCGCGCCGTTCGTGATGGGCAAAGCCGATAGCGCGTTCAGCCGCTCGATGAAGGTTGAGGACACAACGATCGGATGGCGCTTCGTCAATCCGGCAATGAAGGCGATGTACGGCGTCGATTCGATGCCCGAGACCGCGGAAAACGTCGCAACCGAGTTCGGCGTGAGCCGTGAAGACCAGGACGCGTTCGCGCTGCGCTCGCAGATGCGCACGGCAGCCGCGCAGGAAGCGGGACGCTTCGATGACGAACTCATCGCCGTTCATATAGCGCAGAAAAAGGGCGAGCCGCTGGTCGTCAGGAAGGACGAGCACCCGCGCGCGACGACGCTCGAAGCGCTGGCGAAGCTCAAGGGCGTCGTGCGTCCCGACGGCACCGTGACGGCGGGCAACGCTTCGGGCGTCAACGACGGCGCGTGCGCGCTGTTGCTTGCCAATGAACAAACCGCATCCCGTTTCGGATTGCGTCCGCGTGCGCGCGTGATCGCGATGGCGACGAGCGGCCTTGCGCCGCGCATCATGGGTTTCGGCCCGGCACAGGCGGTGCGTAAAGTTCTGGAAAAGACCGGGCTTACGCTCGATCGCATCGACGTCATCGAGCTCAACGAAGCATTCGCCGCGCAGGCGCTCGCGGTAACGCGCAGCCTCGGCTTGGCGGACGACGATGCACGCGTCAATCCGAACGGCGGTGCGATTGCACTCGGGCATCCGCTCGGCGCATCGGGTGCTCGCCTCGCGACCACGGCCACCTATCAACTCACCCGCACGGGAGGCCGCTACGCGCTTTGCGCGATGTGCATCGGCGTCGGTCAAGGTATCGCGCTTATCATCGAGCGAGTTTGATCGCCACGATTTTCCTCCCGGAGAACACATCATCATGACGACGCTTCATTACGAGCTTGCCGGACCGGCCGGCGCACCCGTGGTCGTACTGTCGAATTCCCTCGGCACCACGCTCGAAATGTGGGCGCCGCAGGTAGAAGCACTCGCGCGCACGTTCCGCGTGCTGCGCTATGACACGCGCGGCCATGGCCGTTCGGAACTGCCCCCGCCGCCCTACGCCATCGACGACTACGGACAGGACGTGCTCGCGTTGCTGAACTTGCTCGACATCGAGCGCGCGCACTTCGTAGGACTTTCGATGGGGGGCCTGACCGGGCAGTGGCTCGGGATTCATGCTTCATCACGCATCGATAAGCTCGTGCTCAGCAATACAGCGGCTTGCATCGGCAAGCCCGAAGGTTGGCGCGAGCGCATCGAGCTCGTACGGTCGCGCGGCCTCGACGAAGTGGCGGCGGGCTCGCCTGCCCGCTGGTTTACACAGGCGTTCGCAGCAGCACATGGGCCGACCGTCGAGGCACTGACCGCGCGCTTGCGCACGCTTTCGCCCGAAGGCTATGCGGCCGGCTGCGATGTCCTGGCCCGCACGGATCTGCGCGGCGACATCGCGCGTATCGCATGCCCGACGCTAGTGATCGCAGGCGAGCACGACCCCGTGACGACGGTTGCCGATGCACAGTTCATGGTCGACCAAATTCGGGGCGCACAACTCGTCACGGTCGATGCTTCGCACCTGTCGAACGTTGAAGCTGCGCAGGCGTTTACCGAAGCGCTCCTGAACTTCCTCCGTTAACGCCCGGTTGGCACGATGTCTTCCAGGTGACATCGAGCGCACCGTCGGGTCCGAACCGATAACGGCCATCGCGCCAACCGAGGCCGAAAAGCATCAACACGCTGTTGTAGTACACAGGGCCCGATTGGCCAGCCAGCGATTCGGCGCGCGTGACCTCAGCATCCGCGAGGGCTTCTCGTTTGCTCGCTACCAGAAAGGGTACGGCCGCCGCCGCGAAGCCGGCATTGCCCAGGTTCGGTCCCGGCTCGCCGGTCGCCGTATCGATGGTCTCGGGCGGCGCGCCACGTTCCGCGATGACATTGGCGAACGGCGCGAATCGCGTCAGCAGCCGTGACGCATCCCCATCGCGCGAATCGAGCATCCCGGCCCAGAGGTAGACGCGGATCGCGTCATAACTGCCGCTTGCGTGCGTAACATCGTCGAGTGCGAAGCCGTGCTCCGCGCGAAAGCGCGTCCAGTCGGGCGCGAAGCCGTTAGGCGCGGACCCGTCGAGCACCCTCGCGCTCGTTGCCGCAAGACCCGTCCAGCGGGTATCGTCAGAGAGCCGCGCACCGATGCCACGGATCACTTGCAGCGGCATGTAACTCGGGTTCAAGCGCCATACATCGGGCGCCACATGAAAGCCTTGCGGCCCCGGCAGCAACGCCAGGCCGAGACCCGGCAGATCCGCGGCCTCCTCGTCGAGGACCCGTTTCGCGAGCCGCGCGCCGAGCGCGCTATAACCGCGCTCATGCCAAAGCGCTCCCGCTTCGAGCAGCGAGTACGCGATCCACAGATCGGCGTCCGAGGCGGCATTCGCATCGAGCACCTTCCATCGATCGTCTTGCGCATGTCCCCACAACCACGCAGGCAAGCGCGCCGTCAGATCGCCGCCCGCCAGGTTGTTCTCGGTCCACCGCAGGATCGTGTCGAAGGCAGGGCGGTCATTCGCGACGAGCGCAAAAAAGAGTGCATACGCCTGGCCTTCCGAGACGGTTCGTGAATCGGGCGAACCGATGTCAATCACCCGGCCATCGGCCGAGAGGAAGGTCTTTTTGAACTGCTCCCAGCGAGCCCAGCTGGCAGCGCACGGCACCGGCGATTCGTCCGCCGATGCAGCGCGGGCGTGAATGCCCAGACACAAAGCGACGGCCACCGTTGCCCGGGCCAATTGTGCGACGGCCGCGCGCGAGCGCCGCGGCGATGGCCGCCGATTCCCTCCGACCCTCATCGTCGAGCTTCTCCTCGGGACGTACGCATGCGGGCAACGCGTCCGCGTGCCAATTGGTGTAGCCAATAAGTCGACCGATACCTTGCACGTTTCGGGCTCATGCGTCCACCGCTCACCACGGCGCTCGCACTTTTTTCCTCGCTCGCCCCGTATTCGTTCCTTTTGGCGATCCAATAAACGTCTGAGTGACTCCGGTCAACTTTTCCTGTTACATGTTCGTGAAAAAATTGCCGAAAACCCTTAGATAAATTTTTCGTACATTTTTTAGGAAGGGATTGATTTACCGAAATTCCGTTCGTACAATGCGCTTCATTGGTTGTTACGAAATGTAACGTCTTGTATCAAACTGAATGAGACGGTCGAGCAAACGTTGTCGACCACCAAAAAGAAAGAATTACACGGTACAAATTACCGGGAACAAACCAACGGGGCTTCGGAAGCGTGACAAATGGACCGCAACGGCGAGACGCTGGAATCTATCCGCGAAATTAACCTGTCATACATCATGCTCGCGCAGCGCATGCTGCGCGAGGACAAAGCCGTTGGCATGTTCCGCCTTGGGCTATCGTCGCAGCTGGCCGATCTGCTGGCCGGACTTTCGCTCGCGCAATGCGTCAAACTGGCCTCGTCGGACCAGCTGCTGTGCTTTTTCCGCTTCAACGATCATTCGATGCTTTCGGCTCTTACGCAAACGGCCAAGAACACCGATGTCGCCGCTACGCATGCCGCGATTCTGCTCGCGGGTCAGCCGGTCGAACAGTTCGCTTGAGGGGCATAGCATGACGGTCAAGAAAAGCCTCACTGAAGACGCCCAGGAAGTTTTTCGCGCCATCGCACTGATCGAACTGGGCGCTCGCATGCAGGTACTCGAAAGCGAATTGTCGCTGTCGCGCGATCGGATGATTCGCCTTTATCGCGAGATCAAGGGCGCATCGCCGCCGAAAGGCATGCTGCCTTTTTCCGCGGACTGGTACATGACCTGGCTGGCGAACATCCATGCGTCGCTGTTCTACAACACCTACCTGTTCCTGAAGAACGAAGCCGGCTGTTCGCATCTGGACGCATTGACCAAGGGTTACCGGCTCTATCTCGAGCACTGCAAGCACGGCGAATGCGAGCCGGTGCTCGATCTCACGCGCGCCTGGACGCTCGTCCGCTTTTTCGACGCCGACATGCTCCAGCTCACGCCCTGCTGCCGATGCAGTGGCAAATTCATCGCGCACAAGCACGACCTTCAGCAAAACGTCGTGTGCGGCGCATGTCAACCGCCTTCGAGGGCCGGCAAGACCAAGAAAGCCGCCGCGGGCAAAGAAGCGGTACAAACCGCCTGCGCTGCATAACACCGCCGCGCATCGTCAAGCCACGCGAGCGCTTCACGCTCTCTTTAAACGGCCCGCTTCTTTTCGAACGGGCCGTTTTCTTTTGAATATCCGAGTCGGCGCTTCAGCACTTATCCCCCACTTTCTTGAGCGGCTTTCTCATCCGGATTTACCCGAATCCGGAATTTATATTTCCGCAAAGCAGCATCGCGGCCTTTAGCACCTTTTTGCGGGCTGCTCATTGCGCCCCCCTACCACCTCTTCGCCGCATCGCAACATTTCCCATTTCTTGACTCTCCAGCGCTGCCCTGCTGTACTAAATCACGCGAGTTGATTTAGTCGACGAGCCACCACGAACAAGAACCGCTGCCATCCATCGGAGGAGGAACCCTTGATGAAGACCCGCCCCTATGCCGCGCTCGCCCGCGCGGCCATGTTGTCGACAACCGTTGCCGCAGCTCTTTGCGCGAGCGGCACCCATGCAGCCGACAAGGTCGTCGTCGGTCTGATTACCAAGACCGACACCAATCCCTTCTTCGTCAAGATGAAGCAAGGTGCGGAAGGCGCCGCGAAGAAAGACGGCGTCGAACTGCAAACGGCTGCCGGCAAGTTCGATGGCGATAACGCGAGCCAGGTCACCGCGATCGAAAACATGACGGCCGCGGGCGCCAAGGCGATTCTGATTACGCCGAGCGACACGAAAGCGATCGTCCCGGCCATCAAGAAGGCGCGCGCAGCCGGCGTCATGGTCGTCGCGCTCGATACGCCGACCGATCCACAGGACGCAACCGACGCGCTCTTTGCCACCGATAACTTCAAGGCGGGCCAGTTGATTGGCGAATATGCCAAGGCGGCACTGGGCGGCAAGCCCGCGAAAATCGCCACGCTCGATCTCGCGCCCGGCATTTCGGTGGGCGTTCTGCGTCATAACGGCTTTTTGAAGGGCTTCGGCGTGAACGAAGGCGATCCGAGCATCGTGTGCAGCCAGGACACCCGAGGCGATCGCTCGAAGGGTCAAACGGCAATGGAAAACTGCCTGCAGAAAGCGCCCGATATCAACGTCGTTTATACGATCAACGAACCGGCAGCCGCAGGGGCCTATCGCGCATTGAAGGCAGCCGGCAAGGAAAAGAATGTGCTGATCGTCTCGATCGATGGCGGCTGCGAGGGCGTGCGCAACGTGAAGGCAGGTCAGATCGCGGCGACGGCTCAGCAGTACCCCCTCAAGATGGCGGCGCTCGGCGTGGAAGCCGGCGCGCAATACGCAAAATCCGGCCAGAAGGCCAGCGGCTACAAGGACACCGGCGTGACGCTCATCACCGACAAGCCGATGCAAGGCGTGGAGAGCAAGGACACGAAGTTCGGCCTCGACAACTGCTGGGGCAGCTAAGCCCTCCCACCGGCACGGGCATCACGTCATAGCGATGCCCGCGCTTTTGTCTTATCCCCGTACTGACGAGAAGACGCACCATGACGACTCGATCCGCTCCGCCGGTCGCACCGGCACCCGTCTCGCGGCCGCACCAGCACCGCATGCCGACCATCGCCGAAGCCGGCCCGCTGATCGCGCTGATCGCCGCCTGCGCATTCTTCATCACGCAGACCCATCGTTTTCTTTCGTTTCAGAACTTCTCGCTTATCCTGCAACAGACGATGGTCGTGGCAGTCATCGCCATCGGCCAGACGCTGATCGTTCTGACCGCGGGTATCGATCTGTCATGCGGCATGCTGATGGCTTTCGGCTCCGTCGTCATGACCAAGTTCGCGGTGACGCTCGGCGTTCCGCCTGTATTGGCGATCCTCTGCGGGATTGGCGCCAGTGCATTGTTCGGACTCCTCAACGGCGTCCTTGTTACGCGCATCAAGCTGCCGTCGTTCATCGTAACGCTCGGCACGCTCAACATCGCTTTCGCGCTCACGCAGATCTATTCGAATGCCGAAACGGTTTCGAATCTGCCCGATGCGATGATGTTCCTGGGCAACACGTTCTCGATCGGTCCCGCCGAAGTCACCTATGGCACCGTGCTCGCGCTGCTCATGTATTTTGCGACTTGGTTCGTACTCCGAAATACTGTACCCGGCAGGCATCTCTATGCGCTCGGCAACAACCCCGAAGCCGCGCGACTCATGGGACTGTCGTCGCAGCGCATCCTGCTCTCCGTCTACACGATTGCCGGATTCATCTATGGCATCGCCGCCCTGTTGCTCGTTTCGCGGACGGGCGTCGGCGATCCGCAGGCCGGGCAGACCGAGAATCTCGACAGCATTACCGCCGTCGTGCTTGGCGGCACGAGCCTCTTCGGCGGGCGCGGTTCGATCGTCGGCACGTTGCTTGGCGCGCTGATCGTCGGTGTGTTCCGCAATGGGTTGACGCTGATAGGCGTCTCGTCGGTGTATCAGGTGTTGATCACCGGTGTGCTCGTGATTCTGGCCGTTGCGGCCGACAAGCTCTCGCATCGCCGCGCCTGACGCGCCCGTTTTCATCAAGGAACCGCCATGTCGACACCCTCTTCCCATTCGGCCGCGCCGGTGCTGCAAGCCCGTGGCCTCGTCAAGCGTTACGGACAAGTGACTGCGCTCGATGGTTGCGATTTCGAGGTCCTGCCCGGTGAAATTCTCGCCGTCATCGGCGATAACGGCGCGGGCAAATCGTCGTTGATCAAGGCCCTCTCGGGCGCGCTCGTTCCCGACGAAGGCGAAATTCTGCTCGACGGCGCGCGCGTGCAATTCCGCAGCCCGCTCGATGCTCGCGAAAAAGGCATCGAAACCGTCTATCAGGAGCTTGCCGTCGCGCCCGCGATGACGATCGCCGAAAACCTCTTTCTAGGACGTGAACATCGGCTGCCGGGTTGGCGTGGCGCGGTCCTCAAGATGATCGACAAGCGCCGCATGCTCAACGAAGCAACTTCTCATATGAAAGACCTGCAGATCGGCATTCGCTCGATGCGTCAGGCTGTCGAAACGCTGTCGGGCGGACAGCGCCAGGGCGTCGCCGTTGCGCGCAGTGCCGCCTTCGCGCGCCATGTCGTGATTCTTGACGAGCCGACAGCCGCGCTTGGCGTGAAGGAAGGCAACATGGTGCTCGAGCTGATCCGGCGCGTGCGCGACCGCGGCTTGCCGGTCATCTTGATCAGCCACAACATGCCGCATGTGTTCGAGATTGCCGATCGCATTCATATCCAGCGGCTCGGGCGGCGCGCCGCGCTCGTCAAGACGAAGGACATCCATATGTCGGAAGCCGTCGCGATCATGACCGGCGCGAAAGAGGCCGACGTCAAGGCGATCGCATGACGTCTCTTCGCGCGATCGTCCTGGCCGTGCCGCGCGCCATGCAGGCCCGCTGTTCGGCACGACAACGATGAGCCGCGCGCATCCCCCCGCGACACGCCCGGTCGGCTCGAATCAGGTTGGCATGAGGCAGTTCAACGAGCGGATCGTGCTGCAGGCGATCCGGCTCCATGGCGCGCTCGCCAAGGCCGACGTGGCTCGCCTCACTCGGCTATCGATGCAGACCGCGTCGATGATCGTCGATCGGCTCATCGACGACGGACTGCTCGTCAAGCAGGCGCGAGTGCGCGGCCGCATAGGGCAGCCTTCGGTGCCGATCGCGTTGCAGCCGGATGGCGCTTATACCATTGGGATCAAGGTCGGGCGCCGCAGCCTGGATGTGCTCGCGCTCGATTTCGTCGGGCAGGTTCGCAGTCGTGAAGTGTTCGAGTATGCGTATCCCGACCCGCAGACGTTGTTTCCCACGCTCGAGCGCAACCTTGGGCGCGTGATGACGACGCTTGGAGATGGCGCTGACAAGGTGGTTGGCATGGGCGTCGCGGCGCCGCTCTGGCTTGGCGGTTGGCGCGATTTCCTGGGTGCGCCGCCCGGGGTGCTCGATGGCTGGAATGCCATCGATATTCGCACGCGCATTGCGGCGATGAGCGGATTGCCCGTGGAATTCGCAAAGGATACGACGGCCGCTTGCGCGGCCGAACTCGTGATGGGTCAAGGACGCGGAATTCGCACGTTCCTTTATCTCTTTGTCGGCACGTTTATCGGTGGCGGGCTTGTGATCGATGGGCGGCTGCATAGCGGGCCGCATGGCAATGCCGGTGCTGTGGGCTCTATTCCGCTGTCGGCCGGCAACGGGCACGCGCCGCGGCAGTTGCTGCATGCGGCGTCGGGGTTCGTGCTGGAGCAGCGTATGAGCGAGCACGGGGCACCGGCTACGGCGGCACACGATCATCGGGCCTTCGATGCCGAGGTATGGCCTGTCACCGACCGGTGGCTCGATGAAGCGTGTGAGGCCATTGCTTCCACCGTTGCGACTTCGGCGGCGCTCATCGATCTCGAAGCGGTTGTGGTGGATGGGGAGATCGATCGGCAGTTGGTGCGCGAGATCATTCGGCGTACGCAGCGAGAGCTCGATCGGATCGAGTGGGAAGGGATGGTGCGGCCGCAGTTGCTCGAAGGCACCATCGGCACCGATGCCCGGGCGATGGGGGCCGCTATTTTGCCGCTCTATGCGCATTTCGCGCCGATGCATGAGCTGTTTTTGAAGTCGGAGAACGTGTAGGGCGACCTCGACTGTCGTCACCGCTTCCGCACATCGTCGCGCGTACGGTTATCCGCACTCTGATCGATCGATTCTATTCCGGTCGCCCTTCCTTCGAAGATCAGGAGACATCGACCATCTCGCGCTTCGATCCCTTATCGCCAACGCGCTCCTGTTGCTCGATGACCGCGCCGAACCGCGCCGCGCTTTCTTCGATCATCGCCTCGTGCAACCCCGAGTAGCCCAATACGAACCCGTTGTACATGCGACCGTCACCGACCCGGCTCGTGCTGATCGGCTGCAGCAAGAGACCGCGTCGGGAGGCCGTGCGAGCCACATCGATGTCCCGTAGCGGCAACGCGAGCTCTGACGACAGATGCATGCCTCCCGGGCTCTCGCGAACATACAAGCTTGCGCCGAGGTGTCGAGTCAATGCGGCTTTGAGGCAGTCGCGCCTTTGCGCATACAACGTCCTCATGCGCCGCAGGTGCCGAGCGAACAGACCGCTGTCGATGAAGTCGGCCATGGCCAATTGCTCCGCCGGATGACCGCGATGCACGAGTTCGCGCAGCGTGCGTGTGAAGCGGCCCACCAGTATCGGCGGCACGACCATGAACCCGAGCCGTAGCGCCGGGAACATCGTCTTGCTGAACGTACCAAGGTAGCAGACGGGCGCATGGGGAGACAAACTCTGGATAGGCGATAGTGGCTGCCCGCCGTGACGGAATTCACTATCGTAATCGTCCTCGATGATCCAGGCGCCGCATGAGCGAGCCGTTTCGACCAGGGCCCTGCGCCGCCGCGTGCTCATCAGCCAGCCAAGCGGGTACTGATGAGATGGTGTCACGTAAATCAGCCTGGGCGGATAGTGTCGCCACTGATCTTCAGTCGGAGCGAGCCCCTCTCGATCGACTTCAATGGGCACGACATGCAGGCCGGTCGATCGAAACGCCGTTCGTGCACCGTTGTAGCAGGGGTTTTCCAACCAACCGTATTCGCCGGGGTTCGCCAGCATACGGGCGCACAATTCCAGGTTGCTCTGGGTCCCGTCCGTGATGAACACCTGATCGATGTCACAGCGCACGCCTCGGGAAATTCGAATATAGGCCGCCACGGCCCGGCGCAATTCCGGCACCCCTTCTGCCGGTCCGTAAGCAAGATGCGTCGGCCCGATGTTTTTCCACGCGCGCTGCACGCAGCGTCGCCATTGAACGAGGGGAAATTCCTCCAGCGACGGCAACCCCGGCACGAACGGCAGCATCCTATCGAACTCAGGCTCCGGGTTCTCGAGCCCCATGACGCGATCGGCAAGGCGAACGGGTTCCTGACAGGGTTCGCTTTCCTCGCCGGCGTGACTGTTGCCGTCCCACAGCGTAGTCGTCCCGTTTCGCGCGGACGCTACAAAGCCCTCTTCCGCAAGCCGTTCATAGGCGTAAACGACGGAGTTTCTCGCGATGCCGAGCTCTGCCGCGAGTGCACGCGTCGACATAAGCCGTGTGCCCGCCGGGATCTGACCGTCCATCAGCAACTGGCGCAAGCATTTGTAAAGCGCTTCTTGCTGACTTTGCCCGGCCACGCGCTTCTGTACGGAGAAAGACAAGACGAGTGGCGCGAGATCCATACCTTAGTCCTAAACTTTATTCAGAGGCTGGTTCTTTGTCCGCGTCATTGAACGCAGTACTATTCCAGCACCGAGGCCGTGGCCCAATTAATAAATTGAGTTCAAGATGAACCTACCTGACGTACGGAAGTATCAATCCGGTGACCTGCAAGAAGCAGCCCGACTTTTTAACGATTATCGGATCTTCTATGGACAAACTTCAGACATTGACCTCGCAACGAGTTTCCTATCGGATAGAGTAAGAAACGCTGAATCAGTCATTTTCGTGGCTGATTCCGGCGGCGGTACACTGGTCGGTCTTTGTCAACTGTACCCGACATACTGCTCGGTCGAGGCCGTACCGGTCTACATTTTATATGATCTCTTCGTGGCCCCCGACGCCCGGCGTTCCGGCGTGGCCAAGCGGCTTTTGCAGATCGCCATCGACCAGGCGCGAAAAGATGGGAAAGCCCGCGTCGATCTGACCACCGCCAAACAGAATGTTGGTGCTCAGGCGCTGTACGAAAGTCTCGGCTGGGAGCGCGACGAGATCTTCTATACCTACCAGCTTTCGATTCGCTAGATCGGCCCCTGCTGGCAATGCGCCCGGCATTGCCAGCCCGCTCGCTGTCAAAAGCTCGAATTCCCGCATGAGCTCCCCGCGCAAAACTTCGCGGCCCCCTCCCCATCCTCGAGAAAATGGGCGAACGTCAGTGCTTGAAAAAGCAAGGCCGCGGCAAGTTTTATAGGGAAGCATGTAGTCACGAACGAAATCCAGCCGAATGTGGCAATGCCAAAATCTTGCCAAATGAATACCACGAATCGATATTTTTTGGATCGACAGGCCAAGTTCGAGTCGAATGCGCGCAGCTATCCGCGCAAAATACCCATTGCAATTCAATCCGCCCTCGGCTCATGTGTAACAGACGTGGAAGGGCGGCAATATCTCGATTGTCTTTCCGGCGCGGGCACGCTGGCGCTCGGCCATAACCATCCCGATGTGATCGCGGCAATCGGCGCTGTACTGCAGAACGGCCTGCCGCTGCACACGCTCGATTTGACCACCCCGCTGAAGGACAAGTTCTCTGAAAAGCTGCTTGGTCTGCTACCCGGCAATGCGTCGGACTGGAGATTGCAGTTCTGCGGGCCGACCGGAGCCGATGCGGTGGAAGCCGCGCTGAAGCTCGCGAAGACGGCATCGGGCCGGGCAACGATCCTGAGTTTTTCCGGCGGATACCACGGCATGACGCATGGAGCACTGAGCGTGACCGGCAATCTTGCGCCGAAGCGCTCGGTATCGTCACTGATGCCGGGTGTCCAATTCATGCCGTTTCCGTATAGCTACCGCTGCCCGGTTGGCTTGGGCGGCACGCGAGGTGAGCATGCGCTTGCCACCTACATGGAGCGTTTTCTCGACGATGTGGAAAGTGGTGTCACGCCGCCGGCTGCGGTCATCGTCGAAGCGATCCAGGGTGAAGGTGGCGTGATCCCCGCTCCCGATGGGTGGCTGCGCCGCCTGCGATCCGCAACGCACGCACGCGGCATCGCGCTGATCCTGGACGAAGTTCAGGCCGGCATCGGCCGCACCGGTGACTGGTTCGCATTCGAACGGTCGGGCATCGTCCCGGACATGATCGTCGTTTCAAAAGCGATCGGAGGCGGGCTACCGCTCGCCGTGCTGGCTTACCGCAAGCAATGGGACGAATGGCTGCCCGGCGCGCACACCGGCACTTTTCGCGGCAATCAGTTGGCGATGGCGGCGGGCCTCGCCACGGTCCAAGTGATCGAGCGCGATGGACTGTTGCGGCAAGTTGCCGCGCGTGGCGAGCAACTGCGTAGGAATCTCGACATGCTCGCCGAAAGGCATGATTGCATCGGGGACGTTCGCGGCCGCGGCCTGATGTTCGGTATCGAGATCGTCGACAAGGCGCAGCCGGCGGACGCGCTGGGCAGTCATCCCGCCAACCCGGCACTGGCAGCGCGCGTCCAGGCGGAGAGCTTCGCCAATGGCCTGATCCTCGAGCGCGGTGGCCGACACGGCGCAGTGCTGCGCCTACTGCCGCCGCTCAACATCAGCGATGCCGAACTCTCGAGAGCCCTCGATCGGCTCGATAGCGCCTTGTCGAATGCGACGCGGAGCACGCCCGCAACGGAGGTTGCCGATCATGCGTGACACCTTGCCGGATGGTCTCACTTCTTGCGGCGCGGGAAGCGCACATCGTTACCGGTTTGTGATGCGCGAAGCGGTGCGAACGGCAGCCGAGTGGCTCGAAGACGGCACCTTGTTCAATGGCGACACGCCGCAAGCCTTTCGTGCACGGTTGAACGGTATCGATGTACTGCCCGAAGATGGCGTTGGCGATGCGCAAGCTCTCGCGGATGCTTCGCAGATCGTGCTCGCCGGCAGCTTGCAGGTCCATCATCCGCTTTGTATCGCCCACTTGCATTGTCCAACCACATTGAGTGCGCAAGGCGCCGAGGTGCTGCTCAATGCCGCCAACCAATCGATGGATTCGTGGGACCAAAGTCCGGCGGCCACGGTGCTCGAACAGCACATGCTGTCGTGGCTGCGCGATCGGCTGGGTTACGGAAACGACGATGCTGGCGTATTTACGAGCGGCGGCACGCAGAGCAATCTGATGGCGTTGCTGCTTGCACGCGACCGTGCGGTGGCTGCGCATTGGAAGCGCTCGGTGCGCAAGCACGGTTTGCCTGACGATGCGGATCGGCTCAAGGTGGTGTGCTCGGAAAAAGCCCACTTCTCCGTGCGCCAGGCGCTCCATCTGCTCGGGCTCGGTAGCGATGCGTGCATCGGTGTGCCGGCCGATGGGCACGATCGCATCGACCCGCGGGCTGTGGAAGAGGCACTCGCAAAGGCCTCGGCCGACGGTCATATCGTGTTCGCGATCGTGGCGACCGCCGGCACAACCGATGCGGGTGCCATCGACCCACTGTCCAACCTCGCCGATTGCGCCGCCATGTATGACACTTGGCTGCACGTCGATGCGGCGTGGGGCGGAGCGCTTTTGCTCTCGGGAAAATACCGGGCTCGGCTGAATGGTATCGAACGCGCCGACTCCGTGACGCTCGATTTTCATAAGCACTTCTTCCAGCCGATCAGCTGTAGCGCATTCTTGCTGCGAAACGGCAGCCATTTCGATGCAATGCGCGAGCATGCCGACTATCTCAATCCGGCCGAAGACGAGGCGCTCGGGATTCCGAATCTCGTCGACCGATCGCTGCAGACGACACGTCGGTTCGATACGCTCAAATTATGGACGAGCCTGCGCAGCATCGGCGCGCGGAAGTTCGGAGAACTTATCGACGCCGGTATCGATCTCGCGATCGAAGCCGCCAGCAGCATCGAGGCGGACCCGGCGTTCGACCTGATCCAGCAGCCGCAACTCGCCAGCGTCCTCTTCAGGCTTCGGGCGCCACATTTAAACGGCCTCGAATGCGATGCGCTGCATCAATCAGTGGCGTATCGCCTGCTCAACGACGGGATCGCCAATTTGGGCGTGACGCGCCGGAACGGCAGAACCGCGCTGAAGATGACATTGCTCAATCCAGCCACCGATATGACGCATATAGGCAATCTCATGCATCACTTGAAACGCCTGAGCGCCGAATGGAGCGTGGAGAGCATGAACGGATCGCGTTCCCGCTTTGGTTCGACGCTTCGCGAGGGCGCGCCGGAGTCGTATGCGACAAGCCCGCGGGAGACCGCATGACCACGGTATTGGAATCCACGCAGACGCGCGAGCGCATGCTCGAGGTCGTCGGCATCGGTATTGGCCCGTTCAATCTGAGCTTGGCGGCACTGCTCGGCGAGGCGGGATTCGAGCGAGCCGCATTTCTGGAACGCAAACCGGCTTTCAGCTGGCATTCGGGGATGTTGCTCGAAGGAACCACGCTGCAAGTGCCGTTTCTTGCCGACCTGGTGAGTCTTGTCGCGCCAACGAGCCGCTTCAGTTTTCTCAACTACCTGCGGGCCCATGACCGTCTGTACAAGTTCTATTTCTTCGAGAACTTTCACATTCCGCGCCGCGAGTACGACCACTATTGCCAATGGGTCAGCCATCAGCTGGGGACCCTGCATTTCGGATGCGAAGTCATCAGCGTGGACGCGATGGCCGATTGCTATCGCGTCACGGTGCGCCAGGCAAACGAAGAGCGCATCTATTACGCGCGCAACCTCGTGCTCGGCACCGGGACGCAACCTTGGCTGCCGGATTGCCTGGAGGGGATGGCTCGACAAGTTCCCGAAAAGGTCATGCATACCGCCGACTACGCCGAACGATTCGAGATCGCGGGAAAACGGCGCGTGCTGGTAGTCGGGTCGGGGCAGTCCGCGGCGGAGGTGGTGCTTGCCTTGCTCGACAAGCAGTTCGATCGCCAAAGCGTGCCGCGATTCGAATTGCACTGGCTCACCCGAGCCGCCGGTTTTTTCCCCATGGAATATTCGAAGCTGGGACTGGAGCATTTCACGCCTGACTACACGACATACTTCCACAGGCTTTCCCAAGACGTGAAGGACCGCCTCGTGCCGCAACAGGGCCTTTTCTACAAGGGCATCAGCTTCAAGACGATCGCGGATATCTACGACCGCCTCTATCATCTCAGTGCCGGCGGCACGCCGATTCCCGTGCATTTGCGGGCTCACAGCGAATTGCGCCACGTCGAACCGGCGATGGAGGGACGGCTCGGCGCACATTTCGTACACGGACAGACCGGGTGCCCGTTTTCGATCGAGGTCGACGCGATCATCTCCGGCTCGGGGTACCGCTACTCGTTGCCGACGTTCCTCGATGGACTGGGCGACAGGCTGAATCTCGACGAATCCCGACGCCTGAAAATCGACTCGGGTTTCAAGGTCGATCATCAGGGTCCCGGACAGATCTTTATCCAGAACGGGGAGCTGCACACGCACGGCATTGGCGCGCCAGACCTTGGTCTCGGCGCCTGGCGAGCCGCGCGGATCGCCAACCAGATTGCCGGCCGTGAACTGTATCGCCTGCCAACGAGAGTCGCTTTTCAGGAGTTCGGGGCCGGCGTGGACACCGGCGGAACGTTCCCGACTGACAGTGCCCCTACCGCTTTCCATTCGAATATCGAGGTTGCTTGATGACCGTTCATCCAACTTACGTGCTCATCCCAGTGATGCCCACACCCAATGGCCCGCTGCATTTGGGCCACGTCGCGGGCCCTTTTCTCAAGATGGACATGCTGGCGCGGCATCTGCGACGCAATGGCGCAACGGTGGCGCTCGTCTCGGCGACCGACCCGTACGAGACTCACGTGCTGCCCCGCGCCGATGAACGGAACAAACCCGTGGAGCAGATCTGCGCCGAGTATCACCGGGCGATTGCCGAGTGCCTCGATGCGCTCGACATTCGTTACGACGCCTTCATCAATCCGCTCGATTCGCCGTACCGGGAGCGCCTGCACAGCATCACGCGCGATGTGCTCGCCGATCTGGATGCGCAAGGCCTCCTGCAGGCATACGCAGAACCGGTCCACATCAGTTGCCGGACCGGGCGGATGATCGTCGGTAGCAGAATTGCCGGCAACTGCCCATCCTGCGGTGCGGAAATGGGCGGCTACCACTGTGAAGCATGCGGCATGGAGGTGTCGCCGCGCGAGCTCATCGCGCCTCGGGCGGAGCCGGCTGACGTCACGGTCGAAGTCACGGAACGGTCCAGCGTTTTTCTCGATGCCGATCTACCCGCGCTCACTCGACGGATGCTGGAAATGCGTGTGCCAACCGACGTTCGGCGCATCGCGGAACGGTTCATGCGCTCTTCTGGCGGCAAGGTGCGGCTGTCGAATCCAGGCGAATGGGGTGAGCCTTGGCCCGATGCGCGCGCCGACACGCCTTCGGTCGTGTTCACCTACACGGCACTCTTCATGCTATCCGTGCTCTGCGGTGAAGTCGCACAAAAGATTGTGTCGCTCGAATGCAATCCATTCGACATGGCCTCCGACACGCTGAACGTAACGAGTTTTGGCTTCGACAATACGGTACCTTTTTGCGTGGGTGTGGAAACGCTTGCGCAGCGAAGCCGCCGTTATCGCGGTTTCGATCGTTATCTGACGAACTTCTTCTACACGCTCGATGGCCGAAAATTTTCGACGAGCCGTCAGCACTGCATCTGGGCCGACCAGGCTGTCCGGGAGTTGGGTACCTCGTCCGACTTGCTGCGCTATTTCCTTGCAAAGACCAGCCCGGAAAGCGCGCCAAGCGATTTTTCGCGCGATGCCTTCGACGCGTTCCGGCGCACGGTCGAGCCTCGCCTTGCGCAGATGGAGGCAGCGCTCGACGCCGCGCGGGGCGACGACGCGCTCGCCCCGTACACCGAGACGCTAGCACGGCTGGTGGCTGACATGGACGCGGCTTTCGACGTCGATCATTTCAGCCTGCGCGCGGCGACGCGCAGTATCGACCGATGGCTCGCGCTGGAATGGCCAGCGCGCGCTGTCAGGCAGTATGTGCGCGGATTCTGCGTGCTGTCGTATCCGGTCATGCCGGGCGTTGCGTCGGCGCTCTGGAAGAAGCTGGGATACGAGGGCTTGCCGCGCCACACCGCCCTCGCGGCATTGGAGGAGGCGGTATGAACGGGTCCCACGCTGCACGCCTCTCGCCTATCCGGTTGGCATTCCAGGCTCCGCAAGTCTGGGAAACGGGCTTGCGCGTCGAGGAAATCGACTTCGGTATGCTGCGCGCGGGCGCCTCGTTCGAGGCATCGCGCTTCGAAGTTGCCGTCGGCGGCTACTCGCCGCCGGAGAAACATCCCGAGCGCGAGATTTGGATGATTGCCGAAGGTACGGGCAAGCTCTATTACCGTGGCGAAGTCACGGACGTGAAAAGCGGCGATTGCGTGACATTCGATCCGGACACCGAGCACAGTGTGCATAACACGGGTGCTGAACCCATGCGCATTTTCTCTGTCTGGTGGACCGAGCGCGGAAATTGAGGCAAACGGCATCGCATCCAATGGGTATGCGTCTCATGGCAATTGCGGCAGATCGGAGCTTGCCTGCCCGCGTCGATGTGGTTGTAGTCGGTGGCGGCATTGTCGGAGTCTGCACGGCGTTGGCGCTTTCCGAGAAGGGCATCTCCGTCGCCGTTTGCGAAAAAGGCGTCGTGGGCGGCGAGCAGTCCGGCCGGAATTGGGGATGGTGCCGGACGGCCCATCGTGACCTGCGCGAGTTGCCGCTCAGCATCGAAAGCTTGCGGCTATGGCGCCAGATGGACCGGCGGTTCGGTATCCATACGGGTTTTCGGGAAAGCGGCGTGCTCTACGCCGCGAGCAGCGCCGACCAATTGGCCGAACACGAACACTGGTTGCGCCGAGCGAAGGCGCTGCTTGGCAGTGCCGCGTTGAGCTCGCGAGTCGTCTCCGCCAAGAGCACCATCGGACTGATGCCCGGCATTGCGGAACTCGCCGGCAAGGCGATAACGGGCGGCTTGTTGACACCGACTGATGGGCAAGCCGACCCCGAACGAGCGGTTCCTGCCATAGCGTTGGCGTTGCGGGCGCGAGGCGTACGCGTTCTCACGCCCTGCGCGGTGCGCGGCATCGAGACGAGCGGCGGCGTGCTGAGTGGTGTAGTCACCGAGTACGGATCGATTCGTTGCACGTCCGTCGTGGTCGCGGGCGGGGCGTGGACGCGCCTCTTTTGTGCAAACCTCGGCATCGAGGTGCCGCAGCTGACCGTACGCAGCTCGGTGCTCTGCACGGCGCCCGTCGCCGGTGGGCCGGAAATCAGCGCATGCCATCAGACCGTCGGCTATCGCAAGCGCTCCGATGGCGGTTATTCCGTGGGTAGCACCTCCCGAATCCGTGCCGAACTGACGCCGGACAGCTTTCGGCTCTTTCGCCAATATTGGCCGATTCTCAAAACGCAGTTCGCCGCGATTCGATTGGCTTGGGGGCGTCGCTTCATCGAGGCGTTGCGCGAGGCGCGTTCGTGGCACCTCGATCAGCCCACCGTCTTCGAAACCGTTCGCACACTGGATCCCACGCCGAACCCATCCGATGTTGCGGCCACGTTGCGCGATTTTCGTGCGCTATTCCCGAAGCTCGGCCAGATTGAGATCACTCGGTCGTGGGCCGGCTATATCGACGTGACGCCCGACGCGGTGCCGATCATTTCGTCAGTCGATGCCTTGCCGGGCCTTGTCATTTCCACGGGCTACTCAGGACACGGCTTCGGAATCGGGCCCGGTGCCGGCAAACTTGCCGCCGCTCTGGTGGCCAATGACGCCCCCGTCGTCGATACTCGCGCATTCAGGCTCGGCCGCTTTAGCGATGGCAGTCCCATCGAGCTCGATGGCGGATTTTGAAAAAGGCCCAGTTGACCGGCTCGCTTGTCTCGCGTATCCGGCCCCCGAAAGAACGCCGTCTCGCCCGCAACGGCAAGAACGGCGTCTATATCCGATCGCTTGGCGATCCGGTCTACCGCCTAGCGACCTGATCGGTAGATTCACTCGCCTTCACATCCCCCCATCCGCCGCCCAACGCGCGAATGAGGTTCACCGTCGCCACCGCCTGCGACCCCGCAAGCTGACTCGCCTGCCGCTGCGCAACGAGCACCGACCGCTCGCTATCGAGCACGTCGAGATAACTCACCTGCCCTTCGCGATATTGCGTCTGCGACAAATGCTCAGCAC
>CBJLAJ010000059.1:0-29870 GCA_966421005.1 uncultured Paraburkholderia sp. | reverse complement strand
TCACTCCACCGTCACCGACTTAGCCAAATTCCGGGGCTTATCAACATCGGTCCCCCGAGCACAAGCCGTGTGATACGCCAACAACTGCAGCGGCACGACATGCAGAATCGGCGAAAGCATCCCATAGTGCTCCGGCATCCGAATGACATGAATGCCATCGCCATTGACGATACGCGTATCCGCATCGGCGAACACATAAAGCTGTCCGCCGCGCGCGCGCACTTCCTGAATATTCGATTTGAGCTTCTCGAGCAGCGTATCGTTCGGCGCCACCGTCACCACCGGCATCGCCTCCGTCACAAGCGCAAGCGGACCATGCTTGAGCTCGCCAGCCGGATAAGCCTCGGCATGGATATACGAGATCTCCTTGAGCTTCAAAGCACCTTCCAGCGCAATCGGATAATGCATCCCACGCCCCAGAAACAGCGCATTTTCCTTGCGCGAAAACTCCTCCGACCAAGCGATGATCTGCGGCTCCAACGCCAGCACGCTGTTCAACGCCGCGGGCAAATGCCGCAAGCTCTTCACATACCGCGCCTCGAGTTCCGCATCCACATGCCCGCGCAGCTTACCCAACGTAGCGGCCAGCACAAACAACCCAACGAGCTGCGTAGTAAACGCCTTCGTGGACGCCACCCCGATCTCGCGCCCCGCCCGCGTCAAAAATGCCATTTCCGTCAAACGCACCATCGCGCTCGTCGGGACGTTGCAAATCGCGAGCGTGTGCTTATGCCCCAGCTCCTGCGCATGCTTGAGCGCCGCAAGCGTATCGGCCGTCTCGCCCGATTGCGAAATCACCACCACGAGCGCATTCGGATTCGGCACTGACTCGCGATAGCGATATTCGCTCGCAATCTCGACCTGCGTCGGGATCTTCGCCATCGATTCCAGCCAATATTTAGCGGTCAGCCCCGAGTAGTAACTCGTGCCGCAAGCCAGAATCAACAGGCTATCGATCTCGCGAAACGCGGCCTCGGCACCTTCCCCGAACAGCGCGGCATCGAACGTGTCGCCCTGCGGCAACGTATCGGAGATCGCGCGCGGCTGCTCGAAGATCTCCTTTTGCATGAAGTGCCGGTACGGTCCGAGCTCCACGGCACCGCCATACGCCTGCACGGTGCGAACTTCACGCGCGGCATCGTGCCCCGCGCGATCGCAGATCCTCACGCCGTCGAGCGTCAGCTCGCAAACATCGCCCTCTTCGAGGAACATGAACCGGTCCGTGCTGCCCGCAAGCGCCAGCGCATCGGATGCAAGGAAGTTCTCGCCTTCACCCAACCCGACGACAAGCGGCGAGCCCTGCCGCGCGCCCACCACCGTATGCGGCTCATCCTTGTGCACGACGGCGATCGCATACGCGCCATGTAGCTGCCGCGTAGCTTCGCAAACGGCCGCATAGAGGCTGCCGCGATAAAGACTGTGAACGAGATGGGCGATCACCTCGGTATCGGTCTGCGAAACGAACTCGTAGCCCTTGTCGCGCAGCATCTCGCGCAGCGACTCGTAGTTTTCGATGATGCCGTTGTGAACGAGCGCGACGGTATCGCGCGAAAAAATCGGGTGGGCATTATCGGTTACCGGTGCGCCATGCGTGGCCCAGCGCGTATGCGCAATACCGGTCACGCCTTCGAGGTGCCCCTCGTGAACTTGCGCATCGAGGTCCGCCACGCGCGACACGCTGCGCGCACGGCGCGGCGCACCGCCGGCCAGCACTGCGACACCGCACGAATCGTAGCCGCGGTATTCGAGCCGGCGAAGTCCTTCGATCAGGACAGAGACGATATTTCGCTGCGCAACCGCGCCAACAATGCCACACATGTTTCTATCCTTTCCTCGATGAACTTCCGCCATTCAGGGCGCACGCCACCCGCGCGCCGGCTCGTATTCCGATCTGCCTCGTCAGCCCTTTTTCTTCACCGGACGCACATAGTCCGTTCGGGTACGCTGCGTCTTGTCATTGAGCACCAGCGTATCTTGGGGCACATCCTTCCAGACGGTAGTCCCCGCGGCGATCGTCACGCCACGCCCAACGCGCACGGGCGCAACGAGCTGCGTATCGGAGCCCACGAACACATCGTCCTCGATCACCGTACGGTGCTTGTTCGCTCCGTCGTAATTGCAGGTGATCGTACCGGCTCCGATATTCACCCGCGCGCCCACATCGGCATCGCCGATGTAAGACAGATGATTGGCTTTGGAGCCCTGCCCAAGGCCGGCGTTTTTTACTTCGACGAAGTTGCCGATATGCACTTCATCCGCGAGCGCCGCACCGGGCCGCAACCGCGCATAAGGGCCAAGCACCGTCCGCTCGCCCACGGTCGCACCGTCGATATGCGTGAACGGTTCGATCCGCGTGCCGGCGCCGATCGTCGCGTTGCGCAGCACACAGTGCGCGCCGACGCTCACCTCGTCACCCAGCGTGACCTGACCTTCGAACACGCAGTTGACGTCGATCGAGACATCGCGCCCGCAGTTCAACGCACCGCGCACATCGAGCCGTGCCGGATCGGCAAGCGTCACGCCGGCCTGCAACAACGCGTCCGCCACATTGCGTTGATGAATCCGCTCGAGCTCGGCCAGTTGCGCCTTGCTGTTCACGCCGAGCGTTTCCCATTCCTCGTCGGGTTGCGTGGTGACCACATCGAAACCGGCTTCGATGGCGCGCTCGACGACATCGGTCAAATAAAATTCGCCCTGCGCATTGTCGTTCTTCAACGAGCCGAGCCACATCGCAAGCTGCGCGGTAGGCGTGACGACGATGCCGGTATTGATTTCGGCGATACGCAGCTCTTCGAGCGTGGCATCCTTCTGTTCGACGATACGCACGACATAGCCCGCCGGGTCGCGCACGATGCGGCCATACCCATGCGGATCGTCGAGCGTAACCGTGAGCAGCCCGTAGCGCCCGTCCACGGCCGCGTCGACGAGGCGTTTCAGCGTCGACGTTTTCGTGAGCGGCACATCGCCATACAGCACGAGCGTCGGCTGAGCCGGGTCGAGCAGCGGCAGCGCCTGCTGCACGGCGTGGCCGGTACCAAGCTGCTCGTGCTGCACGGCAAATCGAATATCGGGGGCGGCCACGGCCTGCTGGACAGCATCTCCGCCGTGCCCGACGACGACGACGATGCGCGTCGGCGACAGCATTCGCGCCGTCTCGATGACATGCGACAACAATGGCCGGCCGGCCAAGGGGTGGAGCACTTTGGGCAAGGCGGAGCGCATCCGTTTGCCGGCGCCTGCGGCCAAGACGACGATGTTCATTGCATCGGCACGAATAGAGAGATATCAGGTGCGCGATTCTAACATCGCGCTCTTTACACCAAAGCGGCGCCGCGCACGGTCGGCGCGCATTTCTCGTCACAAATCGTCGAATTGCGCGAACGAGATCGGCTGTACTCCGTTCGCTTGCGCACCATCGGTGGCGTCGCCCGAACACGGGTCATCGTCGAACGCAATATCGCCGAGCGGGTCGGCATTGCCCGTCGCGCGTAACCCCGCGAACGGAAAAAGCCGCGGGTCCATCAAATGCGACGGCACCACGTTCGAGAGCGCATTGAACATATTGTCGACGCGCCCCGGAAACCGCTTATCCCATTCACGAATCAATGCCTTCATTTCCGCGCGCTTGAGATTCGGCTGGGAGCCGCACAAATTGCACGGGATAATCGGAAACGCACGTAATTCGGCGTATTTCTCAAGGTCGGTTTCTTTCACATAGGCGAGCGGCCGGATCACGACGTTCTTGCCGTCGTCCGATTGCAGCTTGGGCGGCATGCCCTTGAGCTTGCCGCCGTAAAAGAGATTCAGCAACAGCGTCTGAAGGATGTCGTCCCGATGATGGCCGAGCGCGATTTTCGTGGCACCGAGTTCACCGGCAACGCGATAAAGAATACCGCGCCGCAACCGCGAGCACAGCGAGCAGGTGGTCTTGCCTTCCGGCACGAGCCGCTTGACGATGCTGTAGGTGTCCTGGTTCTCGATGTGGAACGGCACGTTCAGGCTGCTCAGATACTCGGGCAGCACGTGCTCGGGAAAGCCGGGCTGCTTCTGATCGAGATTGACGGCCACGATATCGAAGTGGATCGGCGCGCGCTCGCGCAGCCGCAGCAGGATGTCGAGCAGCGCATAACTGTCCTTGCCGCCCGACATGCAGACCATGACCTTGTCGCCGTCCTCGATCATGTTGAAGTCGCCGATCGCCTGCCCGACAAGACGCGCAAGCCGCTTGAAAAGCTTGTTGTTCTCGTAGGCTTCCTTCTGCTCGCGGCGCGTGAGCGCCTGGCGCGCTTGCGCCGCATCGGCGTTCGCGGTGGCGTGTTCTGGCGCATTCATGCTGAACCTTCCTCTTTGATGCGAAAGACTTCGACGCCCACGGCGTCGCAGTCCGGATAAACGTCGGGCTTTTCGGTCGATACCGACACGGCCCTCACTTGCGGATGCGCGAGCAGCACGCGCGCGACGTCGTCGCACAACGTCTCCTGCAGATGGATATGGCCCCGGCCGACGCGATCGGCGATCGTCGCGCGCATGAAGTCGTAGTCGACGACTTCGTCGAGCTTGTCATCGACGGGCGTCGTCTGAGCGAGCGGAACGAACAGCTCGACATTGATGACAACGCGCTGCTCGCCGCGCTTTTCGAACTCGTGCACGCCGATATTGATGAAAACCTCGTAATTGCGCAAAAAAAGCCTGCGGCAATCGGCAAGCCGGGGGTGCAAGAGAGCGCAAACCATATTTGTTCCAATCAAAAAATGCGCACGGGCGATGCGTTATCGCATCGGGCGCAAGGCTCGCCAGACCGAGCGTCGCGCGGCCTGGGTCCTTCAATGGCCCCGCGGCGCGTCACTCGCCCCGAGGCGTCAAAAACATCACATCGCGCGGCAACGGCACGAGATGCTGACCGCCATCGACAACCAGCGTCGCACCGGTTACCCCCGGCGCATCGGCCAGATAGCACGCCGCCTGGACGATATCCTCGAGACGCGATGCCCGGCCGAGCGGTGTGACGCGATGCGCGGCGGCAAAGCCCTCGGGCGTCTGGTCGGCCGACGGCAGTGTCAGCCCCGGCGCGATACCGACCACGCGCACTTTCGGTGCCAACGCCTGCGCCAGCGCGACGGTCGCGGTCTGCAGCGCCGCCTTCGACAACGTGTAGGACAAATAGTCCGGATTCAGGTTGTAAAGCTTCTGATCGAGCACATTGATGACAACTCCGCGCTCGGCCTCGTTTTCGCTCGCAGCCTCGGGCGTGGCCGCATGGAGCGCGCGCGCCAGCACGAGCGGCGCGCCCACGTTGACCGCCATCAGGTCCAGCAGCGTCTCGTAGCCGACGCTACTCGCCGTATCCTCGACGAAACGCGAGGCATTGTTGACGATGCAGCGCGGGCGGCCGAGCGCGGCCGTACAGGCCGGCACGAGCTGCGCCACTTCTTCCTCGACAGCCAGATCGGCTTTGAGCGCGCAGGCACGGCGGCCCAGCGCGCGAATCTCGGCGACGACGCCCTCCGCGTCCCCCTGCGACGTGCCGTAATGGACGGCCACATCCCAGCCTTTCGCGGCAAAACCGAGTGCCAACGCCCGCCCGATCCGCCGGGCGGCGCCCGTCACGAGGACGACGCGTCCTTGCTCACCGCTACCACCGGCGCTGCCGGCGCCTGCTTCAGGACGCACGCGTGGATCGAAATGGGCGCTCATTTACAATGCCGGAATGAATCAGAATGCTCACGAACCCGGTAGTTTACCTGTTCCGGACGCGGATGCGCTGGCGGCCTCCCAGGCGCTCGTCGCGCTCGTTCGCCAAGACATCGCGGCAGCGGGCGGCTGGCTGCCGTTCGACCGATATATGGAGCGCGTCTTGTACGCCCCGCGCCTCGGCTATTACAGCGGCGGAGCGCGCAAATTCGGCTTGCGGGCCGAAGACGGCAGCGATTTCGTCACAGCCCCCGAACTCTCCCCGTTTTTTGCGTCGACGCTCGCGCGCCCGATCGCGCAGGCACTGGCTGCGAGCGGCACGCGCGAATTGATGGAATTCGGGGCAGGCACGGGCAAACTCGCGGCGGGCATGTTGACTGCACTGGATGCGCTCGGCGTACCTTTCGACAGCTATGCCATCGTCGAGCTCTCCGGCGAGCTGCGCGCGCGTCAACGCGAGACGATCGAAGCGCTCGCGGGACCGCTCGCAAAACGCGTGCGCTGGCTCGATGCGCTACCCGAGACTTTCGCCGGCGTGGCGCTCGGCAACGAGGTGCTCGATGCGATGCCGGTCAAGCTCTTTGCGCGCGCAGGCGGCGCATGGCATGAACGCGGCGTTGCAATGACGGCGGATGGCTGGCCTGCGTTCGCCGACCGCCCCGTAGCGGGCCATATCAGCGGCGACGGCAGCGGCGGCACCGGCGGCACCGGCGAGATCGGCGGCATCCCGCTCGCCGAATACGACGCCGCGCTTCTGGCCGAACTCGACGCGCAGCTCGATCCATCGCTCGAGTACGTCGCGGAAACACACGCGGCAGCCGCGGCCTTTACGCGCACCGTTTGCACGATGCTTACGCGCGGCGCGGCGTTTTTTATCGACTACGGCTTTCCGCGCCAGGAGTACTACCATCCGCAACGCGCGCAAGGCACGCTCATGTGCCATTACCGCCATCACTCGCATGGCGATCCGTTCTTCCATCCGGGGCTGCAGGACATCACGGCTCACGTGGAATTCACGGCTATCGCGCTCGCGGGAACGGGAGCAGGCGCCGATCTGCTCGGCTACACGTCGCAGGCCCGCTTTCTGATGAACGCCGGCATCACGGACGCACTGGCCGGACTCGACGCATCCGACACATCGCGCTTTCTCCCCGCCGCCAACGCGGTGCAGAAACTGCTGTCCGAAGCGGAAATGGGGGAGCTCTTCAAGGTGATCGCTTTTTCGCGCGGCATTGACGGGACATTGGACGCCTTCGCGCGCGGCGATCGCTCGCACACGCTATGACGTCATGATGACGTCATGACCCGCCGGCGCCTTCGTTTTCCGCGTCGGGCGCCTGTCCCAGCGCTGCGGCCACGGCCGCGACACGCGCGCGATGCACGGCTTCCTTGATTTTCTCGGCTCCAGCGGGCTTTCCGCCCGGCCCTTGCCCCTGCGCTTGCGCGACGGCCCCGGCATCCACCGCGCGCGCGGCCATGAGCGCCACGCGCAACCGCTCGGCCTGCGGGTATTCGCGCGTTTCGAAGCCGAGCCGCCCGCGCGCATCGGATTCGCAGGCCTGTAGCGCTTCCGCGAAGCGCGCCGGCTTGCGCAGCGCATCGGCGCGCTCGAAAAGGCGCATGAGCGCCGCCGCGCCCATTTCCATCACGCGGTGGATGTTGCCGTGCTCGCGCGCCACGAGCAGCGCGAGGTCGCGGCATTCGTTCGGCACGCGCAGCCGCTCGCACATCGGCTTCAGCAGATCGACGCTGCGCATCTCGTGGCCGATATGCCGCGGCAGGACATCCGCCGGCGTCGTCGCCTTGCCCAGGTCATGCGTGAGCGCCGCGAAACGCACGGCCAGCGTATAACCACGCGCGGCGGCGTAATCGACGACCATCATGACATGCACGCCCGTATCGACTTCAGGATGGTAGTCGGCACGCTGCGCGACGCCGAAGAGCGCGTCCACCTCGGGCAGCACGCGCGCCAGCGCTCCGCATGCGCGCAGCGTCGTGAACATTCGCGAAGGCTTCTTCTCCATGAGGCCGCGCGAGATTTCCTGCCAGACGCGCTCGGGCACGAGCGCATCCACTTCGCCCGCGGCCACCATCGTTTTCATGAGCGCCAAGGTGTCGGGCGCCACATCGAAATCGTGAAAGCGCGCCGCGAAACGCGCGAGTCGCAGGATGCGCACGGGATCTTCGACGAACGCCTGGCCGACGTGTCGAAACCGCCTGCCCGCCAGATCGCGCTGCCCGTCGAACGGATCGATGACCGGGCCGGTCAGCTCGCCGTCCGGCCGCACTTCGCGCGCCATCGCGTTGATGGTCAGGTCGCGCCGGGCCAAGTCCTCTTCCAGCGTCACATCGGGCGCGTAGTAGAACTGAAAACCGTGATAGCCGGCGGCTGTCTTGCGCTCGGTACGCGCGAGCGCATACTCCTCCTGCGTGGCCGGATGCAGAAAAACCGGAAAATCCTTGCCGACGGGGCGATAGCCCTGCGCAACCATTTGCTCGGGTGTCGCGCCGACCACGACATAGTCGCGGTCCGACACGGGCACGCCGAGCAGTTCGTCGCGAATGGCGCCGCCTACTGCGTAAATCTTCATTGGGGCGTTTCGTATTTGTCGAGCCGATGCGTTTCCCGCAAACCGCCCTCGATCCACTCGCGCACGGCCGGCAGTGCAGTGATGTGCTTGGCGTAGGCACTGGCCGCCTCGGACAGTTTCGGCGCGTACGTGTTGAACCGCATGACGACCGGCGCATACATCGCATCGGCGATCGTGAACGAGGCGCCGAAGAGGAAAGGGCCGCCGTAGCGCGCCAGGCACTCGGACCAGATCTCATCGATGCGGGCAATATCGGCCAACGCGCCGGGGGTCGCGTTGGCGCCGGGCCACTTCGCGCGGATGTTCATCCACATCGCCGAACGCAGTTCGCCGAAGCCGCCATGCATTTCGCTCGCAATCGAGCGCGCATGCGCGCGTGCCGCGGGATCGCGCGGCCATAGCGCCTTCTCGGGAAAGCGCTCGGCGAGTGTCTCGGCAATAGCCAGCGATTCCCATATCGATTCGCCACTGTCGGTGACGAGGCAAGGCACCTTGCACGACGGCGAATATTCGAGAATGCGCGCCGGCGTGGACGCTTCGCCAAGCTCGATGGAGATTTCGTCGAAGGCAATACCCGCCTGGCGCATCAGCACCCAGGGCCGCATCGACCAGGAAGAATAGTTCTTGTCACCGATTACGAGTTTCATATCGCGAGTTGTTATGAAGGGTTGAGCAAGAGATGACATCATCGCATCGCCCGCTAACGGCCGGCCGTCGTACGAAACGCATTGAAGCGAGATCTGAGCGAAGCGTTGCCGAGATAGGCCGGCGCGATGGCCTCGATACTCGCCGGCTCGATACCGAGCTCGGGGGCGAGCGGGCCGCTCAGTACGGCGTCGCGCGTCATCGAATCGAGGTTGTCCCGCGTGAGCACCGGCACACCCGGCAGCATCTCGAACGCCATGGCCTGCATATAGGCGAAAGCCTCGGGCAGGCGCACGATGCGCGCGTGACGCCCTACCGCGTCGCCGCAGAATTTCACGAGCGCCTCGAGCGTGTAGACCGTCGGGCCGCCCAGCTCGAACGTGCGCCCGCTTGCCGCGTCGAGATCGAGCGTCGCCACGATGGCATTCGCCACGTCACCGACATAGACAGGCTGAAACTTCGCATCGGGCTTCGCGAGCGGAATCACCGGGAAAAGACGCTGCAGGACGGCGAACGTGTTCAGGAAGTTGTCCTGCGGCCCGAAGACGACCGATGGCCGAAAAATCGTCGTGGCCAGCCGCGATCCGGCGCGCACGGCCTTCTCCCCATCGCCTTTCGAGCGCAGATACATGCTCGGCCCGTCGGGATCGGCATTGAGCGCGCTGATATGAACGAGCCGATGCACGCCCTTTCCTTCGCAGGCCGCTACGAGCTTCGCGGGCAGTTCGACATGCGCCTTCGCAAACTCGCGCCCGTAGGGACGGCCCCGGCCGCCATGCAGCGTGCCGACCAGGTTCACGACAGCATCGGCGCCCTCGACGAAGCGCGCGAGCGCAACGGGATCGAAGACATCGACCTCGAGCACGTCGATTGGCAGCATCGTCAGGTGACGTGCGTGCTCGCGCCTTCGCGTGGCGAGGCGGACAGTCTTGCCCGCGCCGACGAGCGCATTGGCCAGATGCGAGCCGATAAAGCCGGAACCGCCGATCAACGCTATGGATTGATGCCGCATTTTCGACTCCCTCTCGCTTTTGGCCGCCTCAGCGCCCCCGCCACATAGGCGCCAAGCCGCGCCGCGCCCGCGGGGGCGGCGTCAATTCGGCAGGATGGCGCCGAGCCGGGCCTTCAGCGATTGCGGACGGCCTTCGAACAGCGCCGCGTAGTAGACCGTGTTCGACAGCACATTCTTGACGTAGTCGCGGGTCTCGTTGAACGGAATGGTCTCCGCGAAAATGGCGCCTTCGACGGCGCGAGGCAACGCCGCCTGCCACTGCCGCGGGCGCCCCGGGCCGGCGTTGTAGCCTGCGGTCGCAAGCACGGCCGAGCCGTCGAACTGATTGTAGATCATCGACAGATAGGTCGTGCCGAGCAGGATATTCGTGTTGATGTCGTTGAGCTCGGCCGGCGACACGGCGCCCAGACCGATCTTTCTCGCCACCATCTTCGCCGTGCCGGGCATCAGCTGCATGAGGCCGCCCGCTCCGACGCCCGAGCGCGCGTCGATGATGAAGCGGGACTCCTGGCGAATGAGCCCGTAGGCCCATTCCACGTCAAGCCCGTTCGTCTGAGCATCGCGCTCGACGATATCGCGAAACGGCGACAGGTAGCGCAGCGAAAAGTCATGCTCGGCTCGCGTGCGGTCCGCTGTATTGACGGTGCGATCGTAGAGCTCGATGCGGCGGGCATATTCGGCCACGGCCAGCAATTGGCGGTCCGTCATCCCGCGCAGCGGCCAATTCCATTCGCGATTGCCCTCCAGCCGCAGATTGAGCGCGTAAAGGCGCCGCGCGAGCTCGAAGCCCGGCGTCTTGGCGACAGCCTCGACTTCCGCGTCGGTCACGGCCGTCTTCGGCGGCACCACGATCTTGCGGCCCAGCTCTTCGCTAGCCAGTTGGCCATAGAAATCGAAGCGCGAGGCGATGCGCTCGAATTCCTCGTTTGCCGTAGCCGTTTCGCCGGCCTGTTTGAGCGCGCGCGCATGCCAGTAGACCCAGGCCGGGCGGCTACGCAGCGGCGTGGGCATCTGCTCGATCGACCAGCGCACCATCGTCCAATCGCCGGCCAGCAACGCGCTGCGCGTTCGCCATTCGTATGCCGGGTACGAGAGTGGCGCGTTCGCCGAGAGTCGGAACCAGTCGACAGCACCGGGCACTTGTCGCGCCGCGGCCTGGTAGCCGATCGTGCCCCAGCCGATCGCCCGCTCGGCCAGCGAGAGCTGCGGCGCGACCGTTGCGAACGCCGCGGCCGCCGCGGCCGCGTCATTGCGGGCCATGACGGTAATGGCTAAAAGGGCCAACTCGTGCGAGGCGGAATCCGCGCCGACACCGCGCGCGAGGGCGAGCGGTGGCGCGCTCGTCGCCTGATCGAAGCGTGTCGCATCCGGTCGCGCAGCGCCAAGGGCGTCGACGATGCGGCTGCCCGTCGTCGTTGCGTTCTGCTCGTAGGCGAGCAGAATCTGCTGCCAGACGTCGTCGGGCGTGAATTGTTTGTCGAGCGCAAGCGCCGTGATCAGATCGACGCAGCCGTCGCCGTAATAGCGTGGCTCCACGAGCAGCGCCCGCGCCGCATCGGCCACGTTCTCGCCGCGCGCGGCGCGCGACTCGAGCGCATAGCATTTGACCTGCGTATCGTCATCCAGAACGAAGCGCGCATATTGGGCGTCGAAATTGCGCCAGTCGTGGCGCGCACCCAACACCGTCAGATAGTCGTTACGCATGCGGTCGGCGAGCGCTTCGCCATCGTGCCGCTGCAAGAAAGACAGAACGGGCTCGTCGGGCGCGTCGAGCCGGGCGTGACCCGAGCCGTCGAACAGCTGCGGCTTGATCTGGAAGTACTCGAGATAAGACTGCGCCGGATAGTCCGGAATCATGCTCGCGAGCTGCGCGGCGCGCGCCGCGTCGTTGTTGCGTGCCGCTTCGCGCAGTTGCACGAAAATGCGGTCGTCGCTCATCGGAGCGGATGATGCGTGACGCCCGGCGGACGCCGTGCCGCACGCAACGAGTGCCGCCGCGGCAAATGCGGAGCAAGCCGCGCGATATACTCGATAAAAGCGTTTCGACATCATGATCGGTGGAGCAAAAATTGAGCGACAGCATAGCACGCAATGTTGCGTCGAATTCGAAAGCCGAACTGCGCAAAGCCTTACGTGACGTGCGTCACGCGGCGGCCGCGGCAAGTGGCGCGAACGCGGCGCTCGGCGCGCATCTGCTCGAAGCGCTCGCACGTTTCGCGCCGCACACGGTGGGGTTTTATTGGCCGCTGCCGGGCGAATTCGATGCGCGCGACGCGCTCACGCGCTGGCTCGCGCAAGACGTTCGCCGGCAGGCCGCGCTGCCCGTCATTGCGATGAAAGGCCACGCGCTCGTTTTTCGCGCGTGGTCGCCCGACACGCCGATGCGAATCGGCCATCACCGGATTCCCGAGCCGCTCGATACGCCCGCGGTATTGCCCGATCTGCTGCTCGTTCCGTGCGTGGGGTTCGACGACGATGGGTATCGGCTCGGCTATGGCGGCGGCTATTACGACCGCACACTCGCGGGGTGGCCCGACACGCGACGCCCGGCGACGCTCGGCATTGCTTATGACGCGTGCCGCATCGCGACGCTACCGCGCGAGCTGCACGATCTGCCGCTCG
Organism: uncultured Paraburkholderia sp.; assembly: GCA_966421005.1. GTDB lineage: Bacteria > Pseudomonadota > Gammaproteobacteria > Burkholderiales > Burkholderiaceae > Trinickia. The sequence goes on along the minus strand of CBJLAJ010000059.1, from coordinate 17,309 downwards.
ATGCCATCGTCACCGAAACGGGCGAGCGCATGCGCGCCGCTACCTGATGCGCAGGCGCTCGGCGAGCCGAGCGCAACCGCAGTGCCGCTAGAGCGAGGTCGCGGCGCGCGCGGCGGTATCGTAGAGACCCGACGCATTTCGCATAAGTTGAGCCGCCTCGCCGATCTGCGCATTGACGAGTCCGCTTTCCTTGAGCGCGGCGATCAGGCAGCTCTCGCGAACATCGCGGTACCGCGCGCAGAGCTCGCGCCCCGCGGCCGTCGCCGAGAAAAACACTTCCTTGCCTGTTTTTTCGCTTTTTACGTACCCTCTAGCCACGAGCTTCTTCAGTGCATACGTGGCGACGTGCGTATCCTCGATGTTCAACACGAAGCAGATGTCGGCGAGCTTCTTTTTGCGATCCCGGTGGCTCACATGGTGCAGCAGCGACACCTCGACGGGCGTCATGTCCTTACCGCCGGCCGCCGCCATGCAGCGTACCATCCAGCGATTGAAGGCATTGCTCACCATGATGAGCCCGTATTCGAATTCGGAGAGCTCGGCACTCGTTTCGGAAACGAGGTGCTCCGAGGACACGATCTTGGTCGGTTGACGCGACATGGCAGCCAGCTTGAATGGGATGATCCGATGATGGGCGCAGTGTACGACGCACATGCTGCGCGCACGCTTGGCGAAAGCGCTTATTTGTAAATTGTCGATATTTTATCGATAATACGTCCCACAGGAACGAGCGGCGGTTTTGGCGTGCCCCTTTTTCGAGATGGATGCCCACGAGACTCCGGCAATGACCCCACCCCGCATCTTTCCGTTCGGCGATACGGCCTTGGTCTGCGAAGTGCCGCCCCCGGCCACGCTCGAGTGCCAGGAGCGCATCTGGGCAATGGCCGAAATCGCGCGCGGCTGGGCGCACGTCGTCGAAGTCGTGGCCGGCATGAACAATCTGACGGTGGTCTTCGATCCGCTCGAAGCCGATAGCGCGACGCTCGCCGGGGCACTCGCGACGGCCTGGGAAAGCGCCGAGGGCGCGGCCCCGGCGCCCCGCTTCATCGAGGTTCCCGTGCTGTACGGCGGCGAATTCGGGCCGGATCTCGCCGATGTCGCCGAGCATACCGGCCTCGATGTCGAGGAAGTCGCCAGACGGCACGCGGCGGGCGACTACATCGTGTTCTTTCTGGGCTTTCAGCCTGGCTTCGCCTATCTCGGCGGGCTCGACCCCACGCTCCATACGCCGCGGCGCACCGTGCCGCGTATCGAAGTTCCGGCCGGCGCCGTCGGGATTGGCGGTGCACAGACGGGCATCTATCCCGCCGCATCGCCCGGCGGATGGCAGTTGATCGGCAGAACGACGCTGGCGCTCTTCGATCCCGCCGAAACGCCGCCTACACTCCTGCAGCCCGGCGATCGCGTTCGCTTCACCATTGCGGGGATCGAACGATGATCGAGGTGCTTCGTGCGGGTATCCTGACTTCGGTGCAGGATCTGGGCCGGCCCGGCTATCGGCATCTCGGCATCGCGACGGCGGGCGCGCTCGACACGCTCGCGCTCGAAGTCGGCAACCGGCTCGTCGGCAATGCGCCGCAGGCCGCCGCCATCGAAGTGACGATGGGGCCGACGGCCCTGCGCTTTACGCAAGCCACGCGCGTGGCGATCACCGGCGCACAGTTCGATATCTCGCTCGATGGCAAGCCGGTCTATGCCTGGTGGAGCCTTCCCGTGCATGCAGGACAGGAACTCGTCCTGCACGGGGCCGTACGCGGCATGCGCTGCTACGTCTGCGTGCGCGGGGGCATCGACGTGCTGCCGATGCTCGCCTCGCGCAGTACCGATCTGTGCGCCCGCTTCGGCGGCCTCGGTGGGCGGGCGTTGCGCGAGGGCGATCGCCTCGCTGTCGGCATAGCGCCGGCACGTCCTCGCGCGGGCATCGCGCTCGAGGCGCCGCCGTTCGGCGTCAAGGCCCCCCAATGGTGCCGCTTCGCCTCGGCCGGCCATGAGCCGGTCCGGCGCGGCAAGCATCTCGCCGGAGCCGAGCGCGCGGTTTCGATACGCGTGCTGCGCGGCCCCGAGTACGAAAGCTTCGCCGCCGATGCGCACGACGCGCTCTGGTCCGACGAATGGCGCGTCACGCCGCAGAGCAACCGCATGGGCTACCGGCTCGCGGGCACGGCGCTCATGTGCGAGGCGCAAGGCGAGCTGCTGTCCCACGCGGTCTTGCCCGGCACGATCCAGGTGCCGCCGAGCGGCCAGCCCATCGTGCTCCTGGCCGATGGGCAGACCACGGGCGGATATCCGCGCATTGGCGCCGTGATTCAGGCGGATTTATGGAAGCTTGCGCAACTACGATTGAATGGCAGCGTACGTTTCGTGCCGAGCACACGCGAGCAAGCCATCCTGGCGCTCGCTGAAGTGCGTGCGTATCTGCGCCAGATCGATGTGGCGATGGTCATGTATGAGGAGCGGTTGCAACAGTCGGCCCGCGCCGCTTGAGCGGTTATGAACGAGGAAGTCATGGAAATCGATTTGAATGCCGATCTAGGCGAAGGCAGCGGCTCGGACGAAGCGCTGCTCGATCTCGTCAGCTCGGCGAACATCGCCTGCGGCTGGCATGCCGGCGGCTCGAACGCGATGCGCGACTGTGTGCGGCTCGCGGTCGCCAAGGGCGTCGCCATCGGCGCGCATCCGAGCTTTCACGATCCCGCCAATTTCGGACGCAAGGAGATGGACCTTCCGGCAGACGATATCTATGCCGGCATTCTCTATCAACTCGGCGCGCTGTCCGCCATCGCGCAGGCTCAGGGCGGACGCGTCGCGCATGTGAAGCCGCACGGCGCGCTCTACAATCAGGCGGCGCGCGATTCGGCGATCGCCGATGCGATCGTCTCCGCCGTGCATGACTTCGACCCTTCGCTGGCCATTTTCGGTCTGGCCAACAGCGCCTTCATCGAAACGGCCCGGCACGCCGGGCTCGCTGCAATCGAAGAAGGCTTCGCCGATCGTGGCTATCGCGCCGACGGTTCGCTCGTGCCACGCAACGAGCCCGGCGCGCTGATCGAATCGGAAGACGACATGCTCGACCACGTGCTCTCGATGGTGCGCGACAAGCGTGTGCGCACCGTCGACGGAAGCTGGGTGCCGCTTAACGTGCGCACGCTGTGTCTGCATGGCGACGGTCCGCACGCGCTCGCGTTCGCACGCAGACTGCGTACCGTCCTCGAATCGAACAGCATCGACGTGCAGCCCGCGTCGACGCTCCGTACGTAACGCTCGTCGGCGAGGGGACGCTTCACCCCGGCTCGACGAGAAACCCGCGCTCGCGCAGCAACGCGAGCACACCTTTCGGCCCACCGAGATGCAGCGCGCCGATCGCCACGAATATCGGCCGATTCGGCGCCGCAAGCTGAGTCATGCGTGCCGTGAACCGGCGATTGCGCTCGAAGACGATCTTGTTGTCGAGCGAACGGGCCGCCGCCTTCGATGACGCGAGCCGTTCGGACTTGGCGGTTGCCCACGCCGAGATCGCATCGGCATCGCCCACGCGCCACAGCCGGTGAAGCGCTTTGACGTCATCCACCGTCTGCTCCGGCGTCTCCTCCAGGTCCTGCGCGAGCATTTCGCGCTGTTCGATCAACGTCAGATTGGTGAATGCGCGCATCTGTTCGGCGAGCGTTTCGAGGCCGACCACCTTGCCGCGCGAGCGCAGGTAGATGTTTTGAAGCTGGGCCTCGGTGCCATATTCGGTTTCCAGACCGGCGCTCAGCGAGCCATAGGTTTCGACGAGAAGCGCCGCGAGCCAGGGCCGCGTTTTCTTGATCTCGGCGAGCGCGGCCGGATTGTCACGCAGCCGCGCGGACAGCTTGCGCATGAGCGACGCCGGTAAAAGCCGCGGCAGGCAAGCGTAGTTGCACACGCCGTATTTCGACACGTCGTCTTGCGAGGCAATGAGGTCGTCCGGCGAAAGCTCGAGCGCGAGCGTGGGTGTTGCGGCCAGCGCAGCCAGGATCGGCCGCCTGAACGGCGCGTTCGGCGGATAGTCGGCCGGATCGCCGACGTGCAACGTGCCCAGCAGATAGATCGTCGTCGTACCCTTCGTCGCCACATAAAACGGCATATGGGCGGGCTCCGCGCGCACCGGCCCGCTCGCGCTCGTGCTCGAGGCCTCGGGCGGTCCGTGAAAACCGGGAATCGCGGGGGCAGGCGCCGCCTTCGGTGCGGAAGCGGGAACGGCCGACGCTGGAATACGAGCCGACGGCAGCGCAGTGCCACTCGGGCCGGCCACCGCGCGCGCAAGCCCGAGCACGGCCTGCGACTTGCTCTCGAGCGCGTACGACAGCAGCAGCGCCAGAACGAGCGCGCGCGAGCGGCGCCGCCGCATGCCGGCGGATGCACCGCCACGCACGTGCCGCGCCGTCCGCGTGTCAGGCATCCGCGTCCCCCACCTCCTCGGCGCGATGACACGACACCAGACGCCCATCGACTTCCCGCAAGCGAGGCTCCTCCACACGGCACCGCTCTATCGCATAGGGGCAACGCTGATGGAACGTGCAGCCCGACGGCGGATTGAGCGGCGAGGGCAACTCGCCTTGCAGCTTGATCTGAATGCGCCGGTCCGACTCGAAGATCGCCGGCGTCGCCGACATCAACGAGCGCGTATAGGGATGACGCGGATTCGCGAAAATCGTCTGCTTGGGGCCGAGCTCGGCAATGCCACCGAAATACATGACCATCACATCGTCGGCGATATGCTCGACGACGGAGAGGTTGTGCGAGATGAACACATAGCTCGTCTTGAACTGCTCTTGCAGATCCATGAACAGATTCAGGATCTGCGCCTGGATCGAGACGTCGAGCGCGGAGACGGGCTCGTCGGCCACGACGATGCGCGGATCGAGAATCATCGCGCGCGCGATGGCAATGCGCTGGCGCTGGCCGCCCGAGAACATGTGCGGATAGCGCTTGGCATGCTCGGGCCGCAGACCGACCGTGCGCATGATCTGAGCGATGCGTCCGGCGCGCTCGGAGACCGAAAGCGCCGTGTTGATCGCAAGCGGCTCGCCGAGCGTCTGTTCGACCGTCTTGCGTGGATTGAGCGATGCGAACGGGTTCTGAAACACCATCTGCACATGGCGGCGCATCTCGGCGATCCGCTCGCGCGGCGCACCGGCGACGTCCTCGCCCTCGATGGAAAGCCGCCCCGACGTGGGTGTCTCGATCATCGTCAATTGACGGGCGAGCGTCGACTTCCCGCAGCCCGATTCGCCGACGACGGCCAGCGTCTTGCCGCGCGAGAGCGAAAACGACACGTTGTTGAGCGCTTTCACCGTGGCGTGGCCGAAGAGCCCGCGACGCACCGGATAGTGTTTCGTCAGCTGCTCGGCGACAAGCACGGTGTCGTCGCTCTCAGGCGCGCGCCGTGCGTCGGGTACTGCGTTCATCGTGCGCCTCCATGAGTGCTCGTATTGCGTGAGCGAACTGAATCGAGATTGAGCGGCTTGATGCAGCGCGCGCACATGTCGTCGTTGCCCGCTTCAAGCGCCGCGAGCTCGGGGCGCCCTTTCCAGCAATCGTCGACGACATACTTGCACCGCGGTGCGAACAGGCACCCTCGCGGGCGATCGTCGCGACCCGGCACCATACCGGGCAACGCCGCAAGACGCTTCGCGCCCAGATTATGCTCGGGAATGGCTGCGAGCAGCGCTTCGGTATAGGGATGATGCGGGTTCGCGAAGATGTCGGGAACGCGATTCGTCTCGATGATCTCGCCCGCGTACATGACGGCAACCCGCTGCGCGACTTCGGAGACGATAGCCAGATCGTGCGAGATCAGCACGAGCGCCATGCCGCGTTCCTTTTGCAGCTTCACGAGCAAGTCCATGATCTGCGCCTGGATCGTGACGTCGAGCGCCGTCGTCGGCTCGTCGGCAATCAAGAGCTTAGGATTGCAGGCCACAGCCATGGCGATCATGACGCGCTGATTCATGCCGCCCGAAAGCTGATGCGGAAACGCGCCGATGCGGTTTTTCGCATCGGGAATACCGACCTGATCGAGCAATTCGAGCGCCCGGGCGTGGAGCGCCGCGCCGCGCAGCCCCTCGTGCAGCCGGAGCACCTCCTTGATCTGATAGCCGATCGTATAGCTCGGATTGAGGCTCGTCAGCGCGTCCTGGAACACCATCGCGATGTCCTTGCCGACCGTCTTGCGGCGCTCCTTGGGCGTTGCCCTCATGAGATCGCGCCCGTCGAAGGTGATTTCATCGGCCGTCACGATACCCGGCGCGTCGATGAGCCCCATGACGGCCATCATCGTCACGCTCTTGCCCGAGCCCGATTCGCCGACGACGCCGACCACTTCACCGGGCGCGACCGATAGGTCGACGCCGTCCACGGCCGGCGCGCCTCCGAAGTTGACCGCCAGATTCCGGATGATTAGAAGATCCGTCATGGCCATTCACCCTATCCGCTTGAGTTTGGGATCGAGCGCATCGCGCAACCCATCGCCGAGCAGGTTGATCGCGAGCACCGAAATCACGATCGCGAGCCCCGGAAGCGTAACGATCCACCAGGCATTGTCGATGTAATCGCGGGCCGAGGCGAGCATTGCGCCCCACTCGGCCACCGGCGGCTGAACGCCGAGCCCAAGAAAGCCGAGCGCGGCCGCATCGAGAATGGCCGACGAAAAGCCCAGCGTCGCCTGCACGATCAGCGGTGCCGCGCAGTTCGGCAGCACCTGCGAGAACATGAGCCTCGGTACGCTGGCACCGGCCATGCGCGAAGCGATCACGTACTCCTTGTGCAACTCGCCGAGCGCCGAGGCGCGCGTGAGTCGGACGTACCCCGGCAACGCCACGGTCGCGATGGCGAACATCGTATTGACGATGCCGGGACCGACGATCGCGACGACGGCCACCGCCAGCAGCAGCGAAGGCAACGCGAGCAGCACATCCATGAACCGCATGATCGGCGTGTCGGCCCACTTGTCGAAGAATGCGGCGATCAGCCCCAGCACGATGCCGGGAATCAGCGCGAGAACGACGGAGACACAGCCGATCCAGAACGACATGCGCGCACCGTAGATGAGGCGCGAAAGGATATCCCGGCCTGCCTCGTCGGTGCCGAGCACGAAATGCCAATTGCCGCCGCTTTGCCACATTGGCGGAATCTTGACGAAGTCGCGGTATTGCTCGATGGGGCTGTGCGGGGCGACGACGGGTGCCGCGATCGCCACGACGATGAGCGCGAGCACGACGATGCCGGCCGCGACCGCGCCGCGATTGCGTGAGAATTGCGCCCAGAACTCGCGCGCTGCGAGCGCGCGGCCGCTCGGCGGCGTAACGGCCTCCGGGACGACGTTTTGTATATCTGCCATGTCCAGCCTCTCAACGTGTATGGCGAATGCGCGGATTGAGCACGCCGTAAAGCAGATCGACCATGAGATTGACGACGATCACGAGCGTCGCGATGAGCAAGATGCCGCCTTGCACGACGGGGTAGTCGCGCCGGCCGATTGCGTCGATGAGCCATTTGCCGATGCCCGGCCACGAAAACGTCGTCTCGGTCAGCACGGCGCCCGCGAGCAGCGTGCCGACTTGCAGACCGATGACGGTGACGACGGGAATCAGAGCATTGCGCAACGCATGGACGACGATCACGCGAGCCGGTGAAAGCCCTTTCGCGCGGGCCGTGCGAATGTAGTCCTCGCGCAACACTTCGAGCATCGACGAGCGCGTCATCCGGGCGACGACCGCGAGCGGGATCGTGCCAAGCACGATCGACGGCAGAATCAGGTGGCTCACGGCCGACATGAACGAACCCTCATCGGGCGCAAGCAGCGAGTCGATCAGCAAGAAGCCTGTCACGCGCGGAATGTCATATTCGACGGCAATGCGGCCCGACACGGGGGTCCATCCGAGCGTCACCGAGAAGAACATGATGAGAATCAAGCCCCACCAGTAGATCGGCATCGAGTAGCCCGTGAGCGCGGAGCCCATGACGCCATGATCGAGCAGCTTGCCGCGCCTGAGCGCCGCGATGACCCCGGCCGGCAGACCGATGGCGAGCGCCAGCAGCATTGCGCAGATAGAAAGCTCGACGGTCGCCGGAAAACGCGCGAGAAACTCGCCCATCACGCTCGTATTCGTGATGATCGACGTGCCGAGATTGCCGTGCAAAGCCCGCCAGACATAATGGATGTACTGTAACGGCAGCGGCTCGTCGAGCCCGAGCCGGTGCAGCGCAGCGGCATGCATGGCGGGGTCGACGCCGCGTTCGCCCATCATGACTTCGATGGGGTCGCCAGGAATGAGGTGAATGAGCGCGAAGGCGAGAATCGTGATGCCGATGAAAGTCGGTATCACCATCCCGATGCGGCGCAAAACGAATCGGAACATGGTTCGTCCCTTTATCTTCGTGGGGAAAAATGCGACCGGCGACGAGAGGCGCGTGGCCTCTGTCGCCGGATCGATTGGGGCGCCTGCCGGTTACCGCGAATAACGTACCTCGACGAAGCGGGCGGTTACTTGAGGCTCACTCCGTCGAAGCGCGTGTAGCCGAGCGGGTCGATCTTCATGTCGACGACATTCTTCGTCGTCGGTTGATAGACGGTCGAGTGGGCGATCGGCGAGAACGGCAGCTGATCGGCGAAGATCTTCTGCGCCTCTTCGTAGTACTTGGTGCGCTGGGCGCGGTCCGTCGTCGTGCGGCCCTTTTGCACGAGCTCGTCGAACGGCTTGTAGCACCACTTCGAGAAGTTGTTGCCGTTGATCGCCTCGCAGCCCAGCAACGTACCGAGCCAGTTGTCGGGATCGCCGTTATCGCCGGTCCAGCCGATCAGATAGGCATCTTGTTCGCCAGCGTGGCCGCGCTTGATGTACTCGCCCCACTCGTAGGTCTTGACGTTGGCCTTCACGCCGATCTTCGCCCAGTCCGCCTGGATCATCTCGGCCATCAGCTTCGCGTTCGGATTGTACGGGCGCTGTACCGGCATGGCCCACAGCGCAATCTCGAAACCGTTCGGGAAGCCGGCCTTGGCCAGCAGCGCCTTCGCTTTGGCCGGATCGTACGACGCAGCCTTCAGGTTCTTGTCATACGACCATTCCGTCGGCGGCATCGGATTCGTTGCCGGCTGGCCCGCACCTTGATACACCGAGTCGATGATCGCCTTCTTGTTGATCGCCATATCGAGTGCACGGCGCACGTCGACATTGTCGAGCGGCTTGTGCTGCACGTTGTATGCGAGATAGCCGAGATTGAAGCCGGCTTGGCTCGGCATATTGACGTTGCTGTCGCTCTTGAGCGTGGCGAGATCGGCCGGCTTCGGATAGCTCATCACCTGGCACTCGTTGCGCTTGATCTTTTGCGCGCGCACGTTCGAGTCGACCGTAATCGAGAAGATCAGCTTCGAAACCTTGACGATATCGGGCTTCCAGTAATCGGGGTTGCCATCGAAACGGATCGTCGCGTCTTTCGTATAGCTGCGGAAAACGAACGGACCGGTTCCAACCGGAAATTGATTGATGTCGGCCGCTTTGCCGGCCTTGAGCAGCTGGTCCGCGTACTCGGCCGATAGAATCGACGCGTATTCCATCGCCAGATTCTGGATAAACGGCGCATTGACCTCGTTCAGCTCGAAGCGGACCGTGTACGGATCGACCTTCTCGACCTTTTTGATGAGCTTGTCGAGGCCCATGTCGGTGAAGTACGGGAACGAGACGTTGTATGCCTTGCGAAACGGCTGGTTCGGATCGAGCATGCGCTCGAACGTAAAGACCACGTCGTCGGCATTGAATTCGCGCGTCGGCTTGAAGAACGAGGTCGTCTGGAACTTGACGCCGTGGCGCAGATGAAACGTATAGGTCTTGCCGTCGGGCGAGACATCCCATTTCTCGGCCAGACCCGGCTCGATATTCGTGCCGCCGCGCGCGAACTCCACGAGACGGTTGTAAACGGTGAAAGTGTTGGCGCTGAAATCGACGCTCGTGGTGTACTGCGCGGGATCGAAGCCGGCGGGACTGCCTTCCGAGCAATAAACGAGGGTCTTGTTGGGAATCGTCGCGGCCTGCGAGATCGTCGCGGCGCCAAGCGATGCCGTCACGGCTGCGGCCGCGAGAGCGGTGACCCGCGCGGCGCGCAACAGTTTGTTGAGTTCCATCATTCCTCCAAGTCGTAGTCCGGCTAGCCGGCGTAGCCGGATATTACTGACCTTTGATTACCCGAACAAGCGGTCGAAAATATATGATGGCGGGTTGCCCCGAGCGTTGGCGCGGCCCGCAAGAAGGAGGCCCGGCCACTTTAGGCAATGGCTTCGAATTTTCCGCGTTCGACTAACGCAAGCCGACATTCCAGAATTGCGTCGGCCCGAACGGGTCGATCTTGAAGCCCGTCACGTCCTGGCTCAGCGGTTGATAGACAAGCGAATGGGCAATCGGCGTGAACGGGCGTTGATCGGCGAACATCCGTTGAGCCTGCCGATAAAGCTTCGTCCGTTCGGCCGTGTCCGTCGTCTCGCGCGCCTTGACGATCAGATCGTCGAACGGCTTGTAACACCATCTGGCGAAATTGCTGCCGCCCACCGCCGAGCAGCCGAGCAATACGCCGAGCCAATTGTCCGGATCGCCGTTATCGCCCGTCCAGCCGATCAACATGGCGTCATACTCGCCCGCGTGCGCGCGTTTCACATATTCGCCCCATTCGTAAGTCACGATCTTCGCCTTCACGCCGATCTTCGCCCAGTCCGCCTGGATCATCTCCGCCATGAGCCGCGCGTTCGGGTTGTACGCGCGTTGCACCGGCATTGCCCACAATGTGAGCTCGAAGCCGTCCTTGAAGCCCGCGCTGTCGAGCAGCCGCTTTGCCTTCGCAACGTCGCGCGGCGCGTCCCCGATCGACTCGTCGTAGGGCCATTGCGTGGGCGGCATCGGATGGCTCGCGATCACACCCGCACCCTGATAGACGTCGGCCAGGATGGCTCTCTTGTCGATCGCCATGTCGAGTGCCCTGCGTACATCCACGCTGTCGAGCGGCTTTTTCGTCGTGTTGTAGGCGAGGTAGCCGAGATTGAAGCCGGCTTGCGACGGCACTTGCAAAGCGGGATCGGCCTTGAGTGAGGCGACATCGGCGGGGCGCGGATAGCTCATCACCTGGCATTCGTTGCGTTTGAGCTTCTGTTCGCGCACACCAGGGTCCGGCGTGATCGAGAAAATCAACCGCCGCACGCGCACGATGCCCGGCTTCCAGTAATCCGGATTACCGTCGAAACGGATCGCGGCATCCTTCGTATAGTCGCGGAAGATAAATGGCCCGGTGCCGACCGGACGATTGTTCATCTCCGACGCTTTGCCTGCGTTCAGCAATTGCTGCGCGTACTCGGCCGAGAGGATCGACGTAAATGGCATCGCCAGCTCGGACAGGAACGGTGCATTGACGGACGCGAGTTCGAATCTCACCGTGTAGTCGTCGATTCGCTCGATTTTCTCGATGCTTTTATCGAGGCGCAGATCGGTGAAGTATGGAAACGACACCGGGTAGGCCTTGCGAAACGGATGGTTCGCGTCACGCATGCGCTCGAACGTGAACATGACGTCGTCGGCATTGAACTCGCGCGTTGGCTTGAAAAACGAAGTCGTCTGAAACTTCACCCCGTGACGCAAATGGAAGGTGTAGGCCCGGCCGTCCGGCGAGATATTCCACGACTCGGCGAGGCCCGGCTCCACTTTCGTGCCGCCATGCTCGAATTCCACGAGCCGGTTATAGACGGTATAAGCCGCGGCGGAGTTTTCGACGCTGGTCGTGTATTGAGCCGGGTCGAACCCGGCCGGGCTCGCATCGGAGCAATAGACGAGCGTTTTGGTGGGCGACTGAGCGGCTGCGCGGCCGCTCAGTCCCATGAGAGCGCCAGCCGTTGCGGCGGCCGCGACGATGAACGATGTCAAACGAACGGCAAACCGCGAACGACGTGTCGGCATGGAGCGCTCCTTCGATGACGGGTCGTGCAAGCGTAGCACGCGCGCGGCGAAAGAAAAGTTGCGCGCGCACTCGGATTGGTCCGGATTTGCGTCGATCCGAGAACCGACCCGCTGCATACCGTTAGCCTCGCGACTGCGGTGAAGCACCCGGGTTTTGCCCCGCGTTTCGCCCCGATTCATTCATTCATAGAGGCATAGATGTTCCGCTGTTTACCTGTACGCGCACGCCATCTCCCGTGCGCATTGCTGCTATCGATTCCCTTCGTTTTGCCGGTCGATGCGCTAGCCGACCAGGGCCAGTACCGCGTCCGGGACGAAGCGCGCTCGAACGGTGTTCGCGTCGTCCAGCAAGTCGATTCCGTCATATTCCCCCGCTTCGAGGGCTCGCGACCTTCCTCGTCCGCGCCCGATGCGCCAGGCATCGAGGCGGGCCAGTTGCGCGCCGTTCGCGCGGTGACGCAGAGAAGGGGGGACAGCACCCTCGCTATCGTGTCGCAGGACGGCGCGGCCTCGATCGTCGTTGAGTTTTTCAACCGCCATGTGCGCTTGACTTACCGCGGGCCGTCAGTGTCGGAATCCAGCAATCCCTTCGTAGGGCGGGACAAGGAAACGCGCTGGAAAAACAACGGGTGGGAGCAGACCGTTGCAACGGGCGGGCCGCTGTCCGCCGAAGCCACGCACTTCGTTGTGACGCTGTATGCGCTGCCCCGCACAGGCGACCCATCGCAGCCCAAAGGTAAAGGCAATCTTGTCGTGACCGTCAATGAAGCGACGGTGCAAGGCATGCGAGTGATCGGTGGGCGGGTCCTGGTCGATAAGGCGACGCTCGCGGTGGATGAGAACAATGGGTCCCGATGGCGGCAAGCGCCGCTGCGCGCGGGCGTGTTAGCCGATGAAGACGCCGAAACGCAGAATCCGGCAACTGCCTTTACCCGCCACCCGCTCTTTGTCGAGCAGCGAACGCTCGATCTGCGTACGGACGAGAGCACGCGTCGGCGCGACAAGCGATGCGTGAACAGTGCCATACACGAAATGAGCAATTTGCTGCTCCCGGCGCTTCTCGAAGTGTATTTTGGCCGCGCAGACCTCTGCTCGCTCGATCCGCACCCGAACCAGGACATCGCCGCACCGCTGCCGCTGGTCGAAGTAACCGATCCGCAAGATGTTCCGCGCATCCCCGAGCCGACTGTTTTCGAGGCCGCCGCGCTGGACCCCGCCGATCTTGGCTACGCCGACGCATTCGACGCCGCGATGGGCATCGAGTTTTGCAACGCCAACCACCGGGCCGGACCTGACGAACAACCCTGCACCGATGAAGACCGGCGCGAAAGCGCCGCCATCGGCGAGCTGACGCCGCAGGCCATCGACGACTTGCTGGCGCAGATCGCCCGCATGTACCAGCCTGACCAGCAGGGCCCCGCGACGTTACGCACCGGCAATGCCGACCTCGATCGGTGGCTCAACGCCGACCTCGTGCGCGCTGAGCAAGCGCTCATTCGCGCGAAGTCGATTGCCCGTCTCTCAGGCGCTGCGGAGGAACCGACCATACCGATCAAGAAGAAACGGAAGAAGACGGACGACACCAAGACCAAGGTGCTCAAAACGAGCTGCGCGATCGACAAGCAGGACAACGTCGATGGGGACGACGAATATCGGGTTTGCGTGCGCAAAGGCAAGAAAAAAATCCGCAGGACCGAGGGCGAAACAGGCCCGTTCGTGGCGCTCACACCGCATATCGATGACGGCACACGCTTTCACCTGCGCAATACGGCGCGGTTCACCCCGCTCGTGCGCGAATTCCTGAATACGAACGGGAACGCGCCGAATGGCATGTCGAACGAAGAGTTCACCCGGTTCACCGCAGCCATCGCCCGGGATGCCGCGCCGACTGGCGACAACCTCGGCATCGTCTACCTCAACGATCCGTCGATTAAAAAAACCGACCGGTTCAAATACGGCCTCGAGCATATTTGGGCTCCCGGCAGCGGCGGCGGCGCCAATGCGGGCCACAGGGGCGATTGGGAGGACAATGTCGCGGGGCTTTCCGTGAACACGCGCGCCATGCTCACCGAGTTGATCATGACAGCCTTGACCGATCCCTACGCTCAATTCACGCAAACGCGGGGACGCAACGGCAATGTCGTACGCACATACAAGTACTTTACCTTCACGCACGGCCAGCGCGTTTATGCGATCAGTAACGTGCGAATCGTGATCGGCCAGAACGGGATGGTCATTACCGCTTATCCGCTCGACAAGGCGAAGGCGGTGGCACTCGACATGTAATCAACGGAGGCGACGTCGCGGGGAACGAAATCCACGCGGCATCGCCTCTTGCCCTATGCCGGTTGCTCCAGGATCTGGCGAACCGGCAACGGTTGCAGGTTATGCCAATCGCTCGCAAATCGCCTTCGTCGCCGTGGCTGCATTGAGCGTATAAAAATGCAGCCCCGGCGCACCTTCCTTCACGAGCCGTTCGCAAAGCTGCGTCACGACATCGAGCCCGAATGCACGGATGGCTTCGCGGTCATCGCCGAAGCTTTCGAGCCGGCGCGCGATCCAGCGCGGTACTTCCGCGCCGCACATGTCGGAAAAGCGCATCAGCTGCGTATAGTTCGTGATCGGCATGATGCCGGGCACGATCGGCACATCGACACCGAGCTTGCGCGCATCGTCGACGAAACGAAAATACGCATCGGCGTTATAGAAGTATTGCGTGATAGCCGAATTAGCGCCCGCCTTGACCTTTCGCGCAAAGTTTTCGAGGTCTTTTTGCGGCGAACGCGATTGAGGATGGTACTCGGGATAGCCCGCAACTTCGATACGAAACCAATCTCCGTATTCGGCACGAATGAACGCGACGAGCTCGGACGCGTACCGCAGCTCGCCCACTTCGCCCATGCCCGAGGGCAGATCGCCGCGCAATGCGACGATATGGCGGATGCCATGAGCGCGATAGCGCTCGAGAATTTCACGCAGGCTTTGCTTGGACGAGCCGATGCACGACAAGTGAGGCGCGGCCTCGAGCCCATCCCGGGCCATTTCCAGGACGGTATCGAGCGTGCCCTGCTGGGTCGATCCGCCTGCGCCGAACGTGACCGAGACGAACTTCGGCGCAAGCCGCGCGAGCTGCGCGGATGTGGCGCGCAGTTTCTCGACGCCGTCGGGCGTCTTCGGCGGAAAAAATTCGAACGAGATTTCGATGGTGGCCATGGTGCAACAGAAGAACGGCAAATCAGCCTAAGCTGCGATTGCCGAAAATGAGGGCCGACAGCAACCACGATACGATGCTGTAAAGAATCGAGCCGAAAAACGCCGACCAGA
This sequence comes from uncultured Paraburkholderia sp., assembly GCA_966421005.1. GTDB lineage: Bacteria > Pseudomonadota > Gammaproteobacteria > Burkholderiales > Burkholderiaceae > Trinickia. The sequence continues at coordinate 2,031 of CBJLAJ010000059.1, read as the reverse complement.
ATCCCGATACCTCGAAGCCCTTCAAAAGCGACGCCGCGAGCCAGAAGCACAGCGCGTTGACGACGAGAATGAAGAGCCCGAGCGTCACGATCGTCACCGGCAGCGTGAGCAGAATCAGCACCGGCCGCAGCACGGCATTGATGAGCCCGAGCACGAGCGCGACGATGAGCGCCGTACCGAAGCTGCGGATATGGATCGACGGCACGAGATAAGTGATGATCAAGAGCGCGAGCGCATTGATCAACCAGGTCAGCAGCACAGTCATCTCAGGACTCCTTTCGGTTTGTTTCGATTCGCGGTTCGAGGGCGCTGCCGGACGTAAAGCGGCGCCCGCTGCCAGCCAGGGCTCGCAGCGGACGGCTGACGGCGCGTTGCGGAAAGCATGCCATACGCGCCGGCGCGAAGCTAAGCGTTCAGTAACGGTAGTGATTCGGCTTGAACGGACCGTTCTTGTCGACGCCGATGTAGCTCGCCTGATCGCTCGTGAGCTCGGTCAGCTGCGCACCGATTCGCGCCAGGTGCAGGCGCGCGACCTTTTCGTCGAGATGCTTCGGCAGCACGTAGACCTTGTTCGCATAGTCGCCGCCGCGCGTGAAGAGCTCGATTTGCGCGAGTGTCTGATTGGCGAACGAGTTCGACATGACGAACGACGGGTGGCCCGTTGCGCAGCCCAGGTTCACGAGGCGCCCTTCGGCCAGCAAAATGATGCGCTTGCCGTCCGGGAACACGATGTGATCGACCTGCGGCTTGATGTTTTCCCACGTGTATTGGCGCGTGGAAGCCACATCGATTTCCGAATCGAAATGGCCGATGTTGCAGACGATGGCGTTGTGGCGCATCGCCTTCATGTGTGCGTGAGTGATGACGTGATAGTTACCCGTGGCCGTCACGAAGATATCGGCCTTGTCGGCGGCGTACTCCATCGTGACGACGCGGTAGCCTTCCATCGCGGCCTGCAGCGCACAGATCGGATCGATTTCCGTCACCCAGACCGTCGCGCCGAGCCCGCGCAGCGATTGCGCGCAGCCCTTGCCGACATCGCCGTAACCGGCCACGACCGCGACCTTGCCGGCGATCATCACGTCGGTCGCGCGCTTGATGCCGTCGACGAGCGATTCGCGACAACCATAGAGGTTGTCGAACTTCGACTTCGTCACGGAATCGTTGACGTTGATGGCCGGGAACGGCAGGCGGCCGTCCTTTTCCATTTGATAGAGGCGGTGCACACCCGTCGTGGTTTCCTCGGTCACGCCGCGAATCTGCGAAAGGCGCTTCGAATACCATGCCGGGTCGATGGCGAGATGGCGATCGATCGATTTGAAGAGCGCGGTTTCTTCTTCGTTCGTCGGGTTGGCGATGGCGCCTCGGTCTTTCTCGGCCTTCGAACCGAGGATGAGCAGCAGCGTGGCATCGCCGCCGTCATCGAGGATCATGTTGGCGAATTCGCCGTTTGGCCATTCGAAGATGCGGTGCGAAAACTCCCAGTACTCGTCGAGCGATTCGCCCTTGAACGCAAAAACGGGCGTGCCGCTCTTGGCAATGGCCGCCGCGGCGTGGTCCTGCGTCGAAAAGATATTGCACGACGCCCAGCGCACGTCGGCGCCGAGCGCTTCGAGCGTCTCGATCAGCACGGCCGTCTGGATCGTCATATGCAGCGAGCCCGCGATGCGTGCGCCCTTGAGCGGCTGCGCGGCTTTGTATTCTTCCCGAATCTGCATGAGGCCGGGCATTTCGGTCTCGGCGATGTTGAGCTCCTTGCGGCCCCAGTCCGCAAGCGAGAGATCGGCGACAACGAAATCGTGCGAGTGATTCGATTCGATAACTGCGGCGTTCATCACGCCCTCCTTTCTAAATGAGTTCTAGAAAATAGACGTGAGCGCCGTTCGATGGAGCCGCCACGCCTTTCGCGTGGGGTCCGATTGAAGTTTCCGAGCCTGGCGGAGAAATCCGTCGCAACGCTCCTCGGAACGGGAGGGATTGTAGCAAAAACGCGCCCCGAGCGAAGAGTCCCCGTTCAGGGGACTCTTCCGA
>CBJLAJ010000058.1:0-30178 GCA_966421005.1 uncultured Paraburkholderia sp. | reverse complement strand
ATTCAAAAGGCTGGAGTATCACCTGGCGAACGGGTTTCCCCGCCTTCATGGCCGGGTGATACGAGGCGTTCCTGACTGCAAGCGATGCTGAAGCAGCGAAGAGAGCGTGAGTCGATGAAACGACAGAGATCGTCTCATGCTCGACCTTTCCTGTGGTATCGACGACATACTGGAGCAGCACGGAGCCGGACAACCGCTGCGTTATGAGCTCCGGCGGATACGCTGCCGCCAAGCGCCGATGACAGCGCGATGGCGTCAGTCCAGTCGAGCCATCCGGTCAGTCGCTGCGAGAGCGTCTGAGCAGGCTCGGCCGCGTTGGTCTTGCTCAGGCGAGCCAGCAGGCGAATAAGTGTCGGACCGCTGAGTGCTGTGCGCTGCGGGGCTGTCACGATACGGCTTACGAGCGGAGTCGAAAAACCCGACAGTTTACACGCTGACGCGGGGCCGTCTTGTATTGCGAGTGCGGGCACCTTGTCCCCCGCTTCGGAGGGGCTATCATGACTAGCCTTTCCATCCAGCGAATGCCATGTCGACACGTTATACGGATTCCGTTTTTGCGCGTCTGTCGGGCGCGGAGGATGAAGTCAAGCGCTTGCGCCTGATGCACATGCGTTGGCTCGCCACGGGGTTGCTCGTGGGCGTCACCGTTTTATATGCCGCCTCGGTCATCTTCGCCCGATCGAGCGCGATATGGCCGTTCGTCGGCGCGTTCGCCGAGGCCGCGATGGTGGGCGCATTGGCCGACTGGTTTGCCGTAACGGCGCTCTTTCGTCATCCGCTTGGACTCTCGTTCGTTCCGCACACCGCGATCATTCCGAAGAACAAGAATCGCATTGCCGACAATCTTGGCGATTTCGTTCAGGGCGAGTTCTTTTCGACCGAACGCGTGTCGAACGTTATCCGGACCGTCGATCCGGCAGCGCGAGTCGCGCAATGGCTGGCGGATGAGAAAAACGCGGACCTCATCGGCTCGGGCGTCGTCAAACTGCTCACCTACGGTGTGGCGCTGTTCGATAACGCCGAGGTGCGCGCGTTTTTCAGAAAGACGGTGGCGGACAAGTTTGCCGATATCGATTTGTCGACACTGGCGGGGCAAATCCTCCAAGCGCTCACGCACGATGGCCGACACCAGGCCCTGCTCGATCAAATGCTGACGGCAACGAGCAACTATCTAAACGACGAGACTATCAAGGGCCGGGTGGCCGAGTTCCTTGCGCGGAAGATCCCGCTTTATTTCAAGGCATGGAAAGATTCGACGGCGAACTACGCAATCGACAAACTGCTCGATTTTCTGGGTAGAGTGCTGGCCGAGGTCGATCAGGATGCCGCTCATCCGTTGCGCGCTGAATTCGATCGCGCGGTGTGGCGATTGATTGCGAGGCTCAAGGACGATCCCGCGTTTCGAGAGCAGGTTCGCGCGCATCAGCGCCAACTGGCCTCGAACGAAGTGCTGAACGAGTATGTCGACGGACTATGGCGCGACTTCAACGGCTGGCTGCGGGCCGATATTGCCAATGCCCAGTCGAGCATCCGCGCGCGGCTCTCGGGTGCCGTGCGCGCATTCGGTGCCGCGCTGGACGGCGACGCGGGAATGCGGCACGTCATCAACGAGCAGATTTTGTTGTACGTGCCGCGTGTACTCGATCATTTCAGGCCGAAGCTGGGCGTATTCATCGCGAGCAAGATGAAGGAATGGAAAGAGCACGAAGTCGTCGAAAAACTCGAGCTCAATATCGGCCGGGACCTGCAGTTCATTCGCCTCAACGGAACGCTTGTCGGCGGGTGCGTTGGGCTCGCGATTCATCTGCTGACCGTTTGGCTGCAGTGAGCGCGAGCGCGCTTCATGCCGCGGCCGGCTCCTGGGCCAGATGCATACCGGCGCTCGAGGCTGCGGCATGCTCGCGGATCAGTTCCTCGACGGTCTCGCCAGAGACCGTTTCCGATTCGAGCAGGCGTTCCGCGATGGCGCGCAATACCGGTTCGTTGGCGCGCAGCAGCGCGTGGCATGCATCGTCGAGGTCTCGCAGCAGTACGTTCGCGTGCTCGATCGCATTCTTTAGTTGCAGGCCTGCGTATTGGGCCGGCAGTGCCGCCAGGCTGAACAGATTTCCGTCGACGTTGAAACCGAACTTCGACACCATGTCGAGCCCGATGCGCGACGCTTCCTGCAAGTCCTGCGCGGCACCGCTCGACGCTTCCGAGAACACCAGCAGCTCGGCATTTCGTCCGCCGAGCAGCACCTGGATTTCGTTGCGCATCTCCGTTTCGCGATAGAGGTGCTTGTCCTGCGCTTTTGTAACGAGTGCCACGCCGAGTGCGCCGCCCCGCGGCAAGATCGTGATTTCTTCGAGTACGCCGGTGCCCAGCAGTGCGGCCACGAGACCGTGCCCCGCTTCGTGAACGGCAATGCGCGTGCGCTCTTCGTCCGACAGCGCGCGCTCGGCACCGCTCACATCGCCGATGCGCGCAATCTTGATGGCCTCGATGAAATGCGTGGCCGTGACGATCCGCGCACCCGCTTTGCGGGCGACGAGGCCCGCCTGATTGACGATCATCGAAAGCGTGGCGGGCGAGAGACCCGTCGTCAGCCGGGCCAATTGGCTGAAGTCGATATCGTCCGCCTTGGACGTCAGCTTCGCGGCGTAAAAGCGAAGAATCTCCGCGCGGTCTTCGAGATCGGGCAGGCGCACCTGCACCGTGCGGTCGAACCGGCCCGGCCGGCGCAATGCTTCGTCGAGGTTCTCGGGGTGATTCGTTGCGGCAACGACGATCACGCCTTGATTCGACGCAAAACCGTCCATTTCCGCCAGAAGTTGATTGACGATGCGGTTGCTTTCCGCTTCGGCTGGACCGCCCCCGGTATCGGTACGCTTGCCGAGGCCGTCGGCTTCGTCGATGAAGATGACGGTCGGTGCATTTTTTCGCGCCAGCTCGAACAGGTGCTTGACCTTCTGGATGCCCACGCCGTAATACTTCGCGCTGAAGTAGCTCCCTGTAATCGAGATGAAGCTTGCACCGCATTCGCCCGCGAGTGCTTGCGCGAGGCGGGTCTTGCCCACGCCGGGGCCTCCCGTCATCAGGATGCCGCAGGGAGCGCGCACGCCCATATCGGTGAATCGTGCCGGGTCTGTCAGATAGGACTGAACGTCCGCCAGCGCGGCTTTGGCTTCTCCGGCGCCGATGACGTCTTCGAAACGCAATGTCGGCGATTCTTCGAGCAATTGCGCGCTGCCTGTCATTTCGCGGCGCATGAACCAGAAAAGGCCGCCGATCAGCAGCAATGGCATCAAGAGGGTAATGAGATCGCGAATCTTGTCGAACGCGGCGGCCCAGCGTGCCATGCCCGTTTGCACGCTTGCATCGGGTAGCCAGACGAGTTGATACGGCGCATCGCTACCCGTTTTCATTTCGCCGAGCAGCAGCGCATTCGAGAACGCCCCATTGTGATCCGTCACGAAGTATTTGGCGCCCGCATGCGTCGATACAAGGATTGCGTCGCGGCTGACCCCTATCGCGGCAATATTCTCTTCGCGAATGTCTCGCAGCATTGCGGAAGCGTCGCGCTCCTGATGCGTCCATGCGGAGGCATCATGCCGCATTTGACTCGCGATACCGGAGAGTTCGGGATGGCTGTTACCGCCGCGGTGTTCATAGCGCAAATATCCAAATGCGGCGATGAGCGCAACAGCGACGGAGATTGCGCCAAACACCATATATCGGACAATACGGGCGCGCGGCGAATTCTTTGCCGGTTTCATGCAACCTTCCTAAAACGGGGTCGGGGTATATAAGGCGACGCAATTATGTAGGAGGAAAAACATAATCCATTATGCGACCCCTATTAAGTGCAGTGCACCAGTCGCATTATGCCTGTCCTTTGCATATAACTAAAAGGCAAGGTAAGGCCAAATTTGCCGTTATTCCCCGCATTCGCGGGATTCGCGGCGGTGTCAGTCGATGGGAAACGATTCGCATGCGATGCGGTGTTTCGGGCCTGGCGGGCTCTGCTGAGCGGGTTCGCAGGCGCGCGGTACGTGGCTTGCTGCGTGAAAAGCGATGCGTGCAGCTTGGGCGCACGACCCGAAAACAGCCAACGGAGGTCAGATCATGCTGTATTACGCTCTGGTGTTCTTCATCATCGCGATCATCGCCGCTGCGTTCGGCTTCGGCGGCATTGCTGCAGGCGCGGCGAGTATTGCCAAGATCCTGTTCTTCGTCTTCGTCGTTATCTTCCTCGTGACGCTGATCATGGGGCTTGTCCGACGGTGACACGCTAAGGACGCTGACGGAGTAGTGTGCGGCGCGTTGGTCTGTCGAGAAAGATGGGCTCGCGCGCGCATGGACCGGGCGTGGTTCGTGCACCTACGATGCGCGAGCCACGCCGATCTTCATATGTGCGGTCCAACCTGGAACGTTCCGAACATTGAACAGAGGTCGCGTGGTGGAGATGCACACGGCGGCGATATTCACGACGTCCCGCGCTCGCTATCCGCTCCCGGCTACTCCGCAAACACCTCTTGCAAAACGCGCAGCGTACTGGACAGCGTAGTTCCCGGGACGGTCCCTTCTCTTTTTAGGAGACGCACTTTGTCGACCGTTCGGAGTTGGTCGAGCAAGATGAGACCATGTTTGCGCTTGAAGGTGACCGATACCCGGTAAGGCGCAGGCTTTCCTTTCGAAGTCATAGGAGCAACGATTACCGTTCGCAGATGGTCGTGCAACTCGGGCGGTGAGACTACGACGCAAGGACGAGTCTTTTGAATTTCGCTACCGAGCGTTGGATCAAGCGCGACTAACCAGACCTCGCCACGCACTACCACGTTGACTCCGCATCATCGGCATTCCCGAACTCGCCCATTACGAGCGCATCGTCGCCGGCATCCGCAACGACCTTGCTTGCCTCGGCCCACCCCTCCCGGACTCGCTTCCGAGCCCGCCGGATGACGAGTGCATCGTCCTCTATTTCCATTTCCACCTCGTCCTCCAAGCCGAGTTGTGCAACGATCGGTTTAGGGATCAGTATCCCTTGCGAGTTGCCCATTTTGCGAATGGTCGTTCTCATGAGTTCACCGTGGCCACAAAGTTATAACAAGACGGCGCAAAAAGTAAACACAATGTTATTACATTTTTGAGATGGCCGCCCCATGTCGGCGCGGTCCGGATAGGGAGGGGGCAGCCGGCTGCGGCTAATCGCTCATGGCTGAGCGCGAAGCGTTATCCCGCCGTTCATATTGGCGGCGCCCAGCGATTCGGCATCAATGCCCCGCTGCCCGCTGATTTCGTCATGGATCCGATTGCGTCCGAGGGCCTTCGCTTCGTATAACGCCACGTCCGCATTAGCCAGCAAGGTGGCGGCTCTCCCATTGCACAGGGACCTGCTCGCTGCGTGCCCGATCGACACGGTCACATAGGGCGAGCCTTCCAAAGGCGCGGGCAACTGCAGATCAGCGACCGATCGGCGCAGGCGTTCCGCGATGGCCAAGCCCGTTCGCGCATCGCAGTCAGGCAGTACGGCCATGAACTCTTCTCCGCCGTACCGCGCCACAAAACCGGATGGGTGCCGCAGTTGCGCCGCGAGCGTCTGTGCGACGCGTCGAAGACATTCATCGCCGGCCAAATGTCCGAATGCGTCGTTATAGGCCTTGAAATGATCGACATCGATCAACAAAACGCTGAGCGGATCGTTGGATGACGTCGCAAGCGCGAATTCGCGTCCATAGTGCTCGTCGAAATAGGCGCGGTTGAAGACGCCTGTGAGTCCGTCGCGCACCGACGACTCCTTGAGCGCGCGATGCGCGGCGGTCAGTTTTTGGTAAAGGCCGCTCGTCTCATACATCAGCATGCCCAGAAGAGCGCTGGCCGATACCATCGACGCGAGGCGTGCCGCGTACCAGCCCAAGCTATACCGTGCTCCGGCGCCAAGGGTCAGCGTGACATCGATGAGTTCGGCGAGCAGCGCCACGGCAAGCCACAAGTCCATCGATGTTCTGAGCCGCGTGACTGCAATGTGCGCGATCAGGGCGGCGGCACAGATTGTCTCGACGGTCAGCAACACGGGGCCCGGGGTCAAGTGCCGGTACGACGGCGTGCTTGAAACGAGGTTCGGCAGCAGGTCGCGCCATACGATTGCCGCCGAAGATAACAAGACCGATAGCGCAATCGAAGCTGCGATCGCCAGGGCGCCGCGTCGGCGTGCGCAACGTTTGTCGATAGGCGGTTGCGATCTCGCGGCGAGCGCGAGTGTGATCGTCAGCGGGAATCCTCCATGCCAGAGCAGCCAAGTCCATATGGAGGTTTGTCGTCCCGCGCCAAACAGACCTGTTGCCGTAAAGACGCCAGGGAAGACCATCAGATGAATCGCCGCAGTGACGCTCGCGAACGCGTAAGCGCTCGCGAGCAGCGCAAAGACGAACCGTCTCGATGCTCGATATTGCGTCCACAGTAAAAAGGCAGTCAGCGCTGCCGTGAGCGTCACGGACGTTGCGAAAATCGGCATGAACGGCTGCACGACGATCGCTTGAGTTTTCGAGTACGGCCAGACGAGGAGCGCGGCGCAGATCAGGGCGGCGGCCGCGATACCGGTTGCGAAACGATGCCGTCGGGCGGCAGCGAGGTGAATCAGCGTGGCTTCCATGGTCCGGTTCGGCCTGGCATCAAGCAGTAAAACGCAGGCTGTCGGGAGCCGAACGGTTGCGAGCGAACTGCGATGAAAATATGGATGGCATATTATGCCGCACCGGATCGGCAAGTTGGGCGCGATAGCTGGGACCTGCTGGGCGGGTCCGCGAGCGTGCCGTGCGGGCGGACATCCCTAACGTCGATAACGGCCGATACGCGGGAAACTTGATGCCGGGCATCTATTGGAGGCCGGCAGAACTGCTGAGCGTGCAATTCAGCAAAACGCCGCTAAGGAGAACAAAACTTGATTCGCTCTGCAACGCTCGAAGATGCCGCGTCAATCGCGAACCTCTATAACCACTACGTCGAGAACACGATCATTACGTTCGAAACGGACCCCGTTTCCGGGGGCGAGATCGCTTCCCGCATCCGCGAAGTCACCGATGCGGGGCTGCCATGGTTGATTGCTGAGCGACGCGGCGAGCTTGTCGGCTACGCCTACGCCACCAAATGGAAGGGGCGCTGCGCGTACCGCTTTTCTGTCGAGAGTTCGGTCTACGTTGCGGCTGAGCATGCAGGGCAGGGCATTGGGTCGGAACTCTATGATGCTTTGCTCGGGCGATTGCGCCGCGGAACGACACACGTCGTAATCGGTGGGATCGCATTGCCGAACGAAGGAAGTCAGGCACTGCACGAACGCTTCGGTTTCCGCAAGGTCGCGCACTTCGAACAGGTTGGGTTCAAGTTCGAGCGCTGGATTGACGTGGGTTATTGGCAACTTGTTCTGTAGGTGCGGGCAACGGGCTGACGTCAGTTGGTCCGGAATGGGACAGGATATTGTTCACATCGGGCGTGATGTGCTAAAGTTGTACAACTTAAAGTACATGTAGATGCGAACCATGCGTACCATTCATTTTTCCGATGCGCGCGGCAACCTGAAAACCGTAATCGATCAGGTTGTCGACGATGCCGACGTAACACTCATCACACGTCGCGATGCGCCGAATGCCGTCATCATGTCCCAGGAGTACTACGACAGCTTGATGGAGACGGTGCACCTGTTACGCTCGCCGGCTAACGTTGCACACCTTGAGCGTTCGATTGGCCAGTTGCGAAAGGGCAAGACGAAGGAACGGAAGTTGGTTGAGGATGCCGAATGAGTGTTCGGCGCATCCTTTTTACGCCTGATGCTTGGGACGATTACGTCTACTGGCAAGGGCAAGACTGCAAGACGCTCAAGCGCATCAACCAACTCATTCGCGAGGCTCAGCGTACACCGTTCGAGGGCATCGGCAAGCCGGAGCCGCTGAAGGCGAATCTCTCCGGCTTCCGGTCCCGTCGCATCGACGACGCGCACCGGCTGGTGTACGAGGCCGACGACTTCCAGATCAGCATCATTTCGTGCCGTTATCACTATCAGGCATGACGCAGTCTGAAACGGCACTGCCGACTCTCAAAGGGGCTCGATCAAATCCTTCGCAAACGAGCGGCAATAAGTCGAACACGCATCCTGCGCCGCATTGACAGCCGCATTGACCGTCACATTCGCCTCCACCGGCCGGCACAGCGAGACCACGATCGGCGGTGGCATCGGCGCTAGCGGCAACTCGATGAACTCGCCGCTGCGCAACGCATCCGCAACGAAAAGACGAGGAATGGCGGCCACGCCATAGCCATCCCGGATCAACTGAACGATCGCTGCAACCGATGGCGAACAGGTCATGCGCGTCGTTTCCTGCGCAACGCCATGCTCTCGCGCAAGCGCGTGAATGATGCTTTCCAGCGCGACCTGCGGGGCTGTGCCACGGCCGAACGTGAGCAACGGGCGTTTGAGCACACGCAGCGCAAGCCCCGACTTGCGCGGCGAGAGCAAGCCCCGACGCGCGATCCAGCGCACCGGGTAGCTCGCGACAGCGCTAGATACGATCTTCGTGCTGTCGATTCCTTCCACACGAATTGCGAGGTCCAGTTCTCCGCTCAGCAAGCGCCGTTGCAATACGGCACTCGAATCGACGGTCAAGTCGATTTCGAGCTTGGGAAAATTCGCATTCAAATGAGCGATGTAGTGCGCGAGCCAGCTGTGCACGATCGTTTCGATCACGCCGAGCCGCAGCGTGCCGCCCACGACCACTTCCTGTCCCGCAGCCTCCCGTAACGCGCGCACGGCCTCGACCACATTCGACGCCAGGCCGAGCAGGCCGAGGCCGGCAGGCGTCAAGCGGAACTTGGGTGTGCTGCGATCGACGAGCTCGCATTTGAGTTCGTCCTCGAGCGAGCGAATCCGCAGCGAGATCGCGGCAGGTGTGGCGTGCAGCGCGCGTGCAGTCGCTCTGAAGCTTTCCAACTGCGCAAGCGTAACGAAGGTTTCGAGGAAACGCGTGTTCATAGTTGGATTATGAATGCGCCAAAAATAGACAGCGGCTTCGCGTCATAAGCGGGCGCGACGTAGAGCGCACTAGGCCAATCCATGGACGATTCATCCGGGAAGACCCTGATTCAGGCGTCAAGTTTTTCTAAACGGAAACGATCACAAATATTCGCTGGCATCGTCATTTTGACGCGCATACGCTGCGTTCTATGGTTCCCAACGATGAGATCCCCATGCCATACGAATTTCGTCAGCAGGTTCGCGCCAAGCGGTTCAACGGCCCCACGGCTGGCCAATGCGGTGATTACGCTCAGGCAAATCTCGCCATTCTGCCGAAAGCCTATGCCGAAGACTTCCTGCGTTTTTGCCAGCGCAATCCGAAGGCGTGTCCGCTGCTCGCGGTCGGCGAGGCCGGACAAGCGTACCTGCCCGCACTCGGGCACGATGTCGATATCCGCACGGACCTTCCGGGCTACAACGTCTACCGCGATGGCGTGCTGGCCGAGCAGCCGCGAGACATCGTCGAGTTCTGGCGCGGCGACCTTGTCGTCTTCGCGATAGGGTGCTCGTTCTCATTCGAGCAGATGCTGGCGTCGGACCGCATTCCATTGCGGCACATCGAGGAAAACGTCAACGTGCCGATGTATCGCACGTCTATTCCGAATCAGCCCGCCGGCCCGTTCGGCGGGCAGCTCGTTGTTTCGATGCGGCCCATGAGCGGGGCGCATGCGGTGCGGGCTGTGCAGATCACGAGCCGCTTTCCGGGCGTGCACGGCGCGCCGGTGCATATCGGCAGTCCCGCGGCCATTGGCATCGAAGATTTGACCCGGCCCGATTTCGGCAATGCGGTGACCATCCGCGAACACGAGGTGCCGGTCTTCTGGGCTTGTGGCGTCACCCCGCAAAGCGCAATCGAAAGCGCGCGGCTGCCGTTCGCCATCGCGCATCGCCCGGGGCACATGCTCGTGACCGATATTCCCAACGAGTCGCTCGCGATCCTGTGAGCCGATACGCCACACCCTGCAACTGATTGTTTGGAGAAGGTCTCATGACTACGGAAGCCCACTACGGCGGCAGCACGCCGGCGCCCCAGCAGAAGACGGACTTGCACGCGTCGCCGGGTCTTTTCGGCTGGTATCGGCACACGAGTACCAGCGAACGCCGCGCGTTCTGGAGCTGCAAGATCGGTTACGCGCTCGACGCGATGGACACGCAGTTCCTCAGCTTCGTGATTCCGGCACTGATCGCGAGCTGGGGGTTGACCAAGGGCGAGGCGGGGCTCATCGGCACCGTGACGCTGCTGACATCGGCCCTCGGCGGCTGGATTGCGGGCATCCTGTCGGATCGCATCGGCCGCGTGAGGACGTTGCAGATCACGATCGTGTGGTTCGCGTTCTTCACACTGATGTGTTCGTTGACGCAAAACTACACGCAGTTGCTCGTGGCGCGTGGGTTGATGGGTTTCGGCTTCGGCGGAGAATGGACCGCGGGCGCGGTGCTGATCGGCGAGATTATTCGCCCGCGCGATCGTGGCAAGGCGGTCGGTATGGTGCAGGCGGGATGGGCCCTTGGCTGGGCAGCATCGGCCGGACTTTATACGCTTGTCTTTTCGTTGATGCCGGCCGACACGGCCTGGCGTGTGCTGTTCGCACTCGGCGTGTTGCCGGCGCCGTTCGTCATTTTGATTCGCCGGCTCGTCGACGAACCCGAAATTCACCGCCAGCAACAGCAACGGGAAGCGGCTGAAGGCCAGCGTGCGTCGTTTATGGAAATCTTCGGCCGCGGCGCGTGGTTCACGACGCTGCGCGTGGCGTTGCTGGCGACCGGTGCGCAAGGCGGGTACTACGCCATCACGACATGGCTGCCCACCTGGCTCAAAACAGAGCAGCACCTCAGCGTCGTGGGCACGGGCGGATATCTTGGCGTCGTCATCGCCGGGTCCTACGCCGGCTATCTGTGCGGCGCGCTGTCGAGCGACCGCTTTGGGCGGCGCATGACGTTCATTATGTTTTCGGTGGCATCGATGCTGATCGCGCTCGTCTATACGCGCGTTCCGATGAGCAACGCGTTGCTTTTGGTGCTCGGGTTTCCGCTCGGCTTTTTCGCATCGGGCTTGTTCGCCGGCATGGGCGCCTTCATGACGGAGCTCTTTCCAACGCGTATTCGCGGCTCCGGCCAGGGCTTTTGCTACAACTTCGGCCGTGCCGTCGGCGCAACGTTCCCGTTTCTGATCGGGTTCGTTTCGCAGACGATGTCGCTTGGCGCGGCCATCGGCGTATTCGCGGCGATCGCTTACGGCGTGGTCGTGCTGGCCGCCATCGCGTTGCCGGAAACGCGGGGGACGGCGCTCGAGGCCTAAGCGCCGTGCGAAAGCGGCATCGCTTCCGGCAGCCGCGGCGCGTGATGCGCCTCGGCGATACGCCAAGGCTCGCTCAGCTGGACTTCTTCGCAATTGTCACCGGCTCCGCCGCGATCGATGACGAGGAAGTCGCTGCCGCCCTCGAGCGCGAGGAGCGGGTGGTGCCAGACGCCCTTTGCGTAGTTGACGCCTTGCCAGCCCCGCGTAATGAACGCACGCAGCTGCCCGGCGTCGAGCGCGCCGCGCGGCGCGACTACGACGAGGTAAGGCGCATCGCCGATCGGAATGAACGCCTGCGAGCCGAGCGGATGACGCTCCATCATCCGGATCTCGATCGGAAAGCGGAACGGTTGAGCGCGGAATACATTGACGAGCACGCGGCCATCCGCATCGCCGACATCGATACGGGCGAGGTCGTGATAACGCTCCGTCGTGCCGGCGTTGATCGGAAAATGACGGGCACCGTCGAGTTCGATGACGTCGCCGAACGGTGCGAATGCTTCACGCGTGAGCGGCTCGATAGCAAGCGATCTCATCGTTTCGGACTCCCGAACAGTCTGAGGCGCGAGACGCCGCCGTCGGGCACGATGTTCAGTCGCACATGCGTTACGGGCCCAAGGCTGGCGATTTCGCGCGCGAACGAATGATTCTCGTCCATCTGCAGCCGTTGCTCCGGCAGCAGCACGGGCCAGAACATCGATTGCGTCACGAGCGATTCGTCGGTCCCCCCTGTGACGAACGCCGCCTGAATCGAGCAGCGATCGGGGTAGTTGCCCTTGAAGTGCGCCGTATCGACTTCGATGCGGCGGATCTCGCCCGGGTGTGCGAGCGCGACGATGCACCAGTCGTTACCGGGCTCGCGGCGGCGGCGCGTTTCCCATCCATCGCCCATATTGACGCCGCGTCCCGGCATCAGCATGTTCGAGGCAAGCCCGAAGTGCTGGTTGTTGGCCGTCACGACATAGGCGCCGTTTTCCATCGCCGCAAGATTCACGGTATCCGTGGTTGCCATCCGGCTCCAGTCCACTTGCGGTTGACCGTACACACGCAGGCGCGCGAGGCCGCCATCGGGGTAGAGGTTGATGCGCAGATGCGTGAACGGGCGGTTGGCCTCGATCGCATGATAGTGGCGCGCGTTGCCGGATAGCGCGACCGACGGCAGGATCTCGACCCACTCGCTCGAGGCGCGCGGTTCGCCGTCGGCATAGGTCGCCTCGATCGAAGCGGCCGGCGGGAAGTTGCCGGTGAAATGGCTCGTATCGAGATCGACGCCTTTGACGATGCCCGGCCGCGCGAGCTTGACGATGCACCAGTCGTGGCCCGTCGTACGCTTGCGGCGTGTTTCCCAGCCGTCCATCCACTTGCCGTGATCGTCGTATTTGCCCGGAATGAAAACGGCGGCCTCCGGGTTCAGCATGCGCTCTTTCGGCGCAAAGAACTCGTCGCTTGCTTCGAGCGCTTGCGCGCCAAGACGGGGGTCGGCGAGATTGACATAGCGCCGGGTAAACGCAGGCGCGTTGGGGTCTAGGGAAACGATAGCCATGATGATGTGTCGATGTCCTGAAAATTGATGGTCCCGACCGATGACCGATCACCGATGACCGGTGAGCGATGGGCCGGGTGAGCTTCTATCAGCCCGCGCGCGCCGCTGCGGGGGCGTGCGGTGCGACGCCGGACGACGCAGCTTGCGGCACGAATTCGAGGCCGGCTTCGCCATCCAGCACGCGTTTGGCGCGGGCCCGATCGATGTCGTTTTCCCACGCCGCCACGACGATTGCGGCGACACAGTTGCCGATCAGATTCGTCACGGCACGTGCGATGCCGACGAACCAGTCGACGGGCAGGATCAGCACGAGTCCAAGCACGGGAATGGCGGGAATGGCGGACAGCGTCGCGGCCAGGATCACGATGGCCGAGCCCGGAATGCCGTGTGCGCCTTTCGAGGTCACGAGCGATACGAGCACGACGACGATCAGGTCATGCAACGAGAGCGGGGTGTTGGTGGCTTGGGCGATGAAGAGAACGGCGAGCGTGAGATAAATCGAAAAACCGTCGAGGTTGAACGAGTAGCCCGTCGGGATCACGAGACCGACGGTCGAATCCTTGATGCCGAGCCACTCGAGTTTGCGCATGACCTGCGGCAGCACGGCGTCGGAAGAGGCCGTGCCGAATACGATCGACAGCTCATCCTTGAGGTAGCGCATCAGCTTGAAGATGCTGAAACCCGCGATGCGCATGGCAACGCCGAGCACGACGCAGACGAACACGATACAGCTCAGGTAGAAGACCGCGACGAGCAAACCGAGCTGCTTCAGCGAAGCGATGCCGTACTTGCCGGTCGTGAACGCAATCGCACCGAGCACGCCGAGCGGTGCGAGCTTGATGACGAAGCCCATCACGCAAAAGAGCGCTTTCGTCAGATCGTCGATGAACCCCGACACGCGTGAGGCCTTATCGCCCAGCAGGGACAGCGCGGAGCCGAACAGCACCGAGAAAACGAGCACCTGAAGGATGTCGCCTTTTGCGAATGAATCGGCGATCGTATCGGGAATGATCTTGAGCAGGAAGCCGCCCACGTCCTTCAGGCTTTTCGCATGTTCGGTGTAAGTGTTGAGCGCGGTCGCATCGACAGTATGCAGATCGATATTCATTCCCGCGCCAGGATGGATGAACCACGCCAGCAGCGCGCCGATCACGAGCGCGATCGTCGTCATGACCTCGAAGTAGAGGATGGCCTTGCCGCCAACGCGCCCGACCTTGCGAAGGTCGCCCGCGCTGGCCATGCCGCTCACGACCACGCAAAAGACGATCGGGCCGACCACCATCTTGATCAGTTTCAGAAAGCCGTCGCCGAGCGGCCGCAGCGATTCGCCGGCATGCGGAAAGAGCGCGCCGATAGCCACGCCGGCTATGAGCGCCACCACCACGCGCCCGAAAAGGGAATTGAGAAATCGCGACACAGTCTGCCTCCATTCGATGATGAATCGGTAACGGCTCGGTGGCCAGACTGGTCGAACTGGTCAGACCGCACTCGTTATTGCGGATATTAGAAACCCAATATGCGAGCGTCAAGGTCGGCGCGAAGGGGGTTAACCCGCGCTCAGATTCGTTTCATTCGGCAGAGGGATCGCGGGACGGGTTGACGCCGGCCGCCGCCGGCTCGTAATACACTACCGGTCTGACCGCCTGAAACCCGACACCCGCGCATGAACAGCATCCCGCAAACCGTCACCGAGGCCGCGATTTCCACGATTCGCGAGCGCATTCAGCAAGGGATTTATCCCGTTGGCAGCCTTCTGCCTGCGCAGCGACAGCTCTCGGAGGAGCTCGAAATCAGCCGGGCTTCGTTGCGCGAGGCGCTTTCCACGCTGGAGGCCCTCGGACTCGTGACGATCCGTGCGGGAAAAGGCGTCTATGTCAGTCGTGCGCGGGCCGCGCGCACGCAGCGCTGGCGGTTTGCCGATCAGGTCTCGCTGCCCGATACCTATCAGATGCGCTACGCGCTGGAGGGCTTCGTTGCGCGGCTGGCCGCTCTGGCCGTCGGCGACGAGGATCTGTCCGCGCTCGACGAGAACGTGGAAGCGTTGCGCGTTGCGCTCGTCGAGGGCGACTTTGAAACAGCGGCCGCGCTGGATTTCGAATTTCATATGCGTATCGTCGCGCTGGCCGGCAATTCGGCGATCGAATCCATATTGCGCAACAGCGCCGAGATCATGCAGGAAAGCCAGCGTTTGCCGTTCTACCAACGGGAGCTCGCACTCTCGACGCATCGCGAACATACCGCGATCGTCGAAGCGTTGAGGCGGCGCGACGCCAATCGCACCGGGCGCGCGATCGAAGCGCATATCGTCGCCGCGGCGCAGCGCGCCGGCGTCTACTTCCCTGTTCCGGCGGGATCGGCCGCGCCGCTCTCGGAGACCGCGGACGAGTCCGCGCCGAAAGCACCGCGCCGAACCGGCAAATTGGCGTCGTCGCGGTAATCGATCGATTGCAGCTGCTTGTGAATGTCGTGCGACAAGGCGAGCAATGCTCGCCGATCGATGCCGCTCGAGACCGCGTAGCCGAAATCTCCATCTACCCAATAAAAGACATTGACCGGGCCGTCCCGGTAGAGCGCGAAAGCCGTCGTATCGGCACTCGCCTTTCGGCGCGAGATCGATAGCGTGACGCGCCGACCCTGTGCGTCCCGATACATGAACATGGCCATTTCGCCGTCGGCATCGCGCAGCAGGCGGCCGCCCATCAGTTCGTATCCACTGCGCGACAGAATCGGCGGATGAATGTCCGTGCCGAGTTTGTCGGCCAGCCATTGCACGAAATCTTGCTCACGGCGCGCGCCGAGCTGCGAAGGGCGCTCCACGGTCGGCATATAAACGACGTGGGCGATGGCGGCGCGGCGCGCGAATGCCTGCGTGGTATCGGCTTGAACCGCGCGCATCTCGTTCGCGCCGGCGATCGTCGC
The DNA here is from genome assembly GCA_966421005.1 of uncultured Paraburkholderia sp. Lineage (GTDB taxonomy): Bacteria > Pseudomonadota > Gammaproteobacteria > Burkholderiales > Burkholderiaceae > Trinickia. The sequence continues at coordinate 14,371 of CBJLAJ010000058.1, read as the reverse complement.
CAGTGCGCCGGCCGGAGCGGGCACCGCGGAAACCTGAGCGTAGTACGGAATATTCGATTGGCTCGGGTCGTTCGCCCTTTCATGGCGCTCTCATTCGCAGTGTTCCATTTGTCAGGAGTCTTATGAGAAGAATTGCACTTCTTGCGGCGGCGATCGCATTCGGTAGCGCCGCGGTTGCCGCGGGCCGACTCGTCGGCAGCCCGGACGAGTCGGCCTTCCTCGCTGAAAACGATCGAGCGATGGCCCGAATGATGGACGGCATGTCGGTCAAGCCGAGCGGCGATGTCGATCGCGACTTCGTGCAGACGATGATTCCTCATCATCAAGGTGCGATCGATATGGCCCAGGCGGAATTGCGCCATGGTCGCAATGAGCAATTGAGGCGGATCGCCCAAGAGATAGTGGTCGAGCAGCAGCAGGAGATCGTCGCGATGCGGCTCGCTCTCGGCGAGCCGTTACCGGCGCCCGCGCCGACACCCGATCAAGACGGCGTCGTGCCGGGCTCGGCGCCATCCACTGCCCCTGGTCACACTCATTCCCGGCACCCGGGTCAATAGTCTATGAAGGAGTCCGAATGAATGGCATCTTGTATCGCGCGCTTGCTTGCGCTGCATTGCAGCTGGCCGCGCAGTGTGCCTCGGCCGGCCAGGTTCCCGGTTCCGCGTCGAGCCCCGATATCCCAGTCACGCATCACGATCGCGTGTACGCGGCAGAGCAGTTTTCCAATACCGTGTCGATTGTCGATCCGGCCAGCAATCGATTTATTGGCGCAATCCGGCTGGGCGATCCGGCGCCGAAGAATTTGTCTCCGCTTTACCACGGTCAAGTCCTGGTCCATGGCATGGGGTTCTCGCCTGATCACCGCACGCTCGCCGTGGTATCGATCGGTTCGAACTCCGTCGCGTTCATCGATACGCAGACGAATGCGGTCAAGCACATCACCTATGTAGGCCGTTCGCCGCACGAGGCGTTTTTCACGCCGGACGGCAGTGAAGTGTGGGTGACGGTGCGAGGCGAAAACTATGTCGCCGTACTCGATGGAAAGACTTTCGAGGAGAAATCGCGGATCACGTTGCCCGCGGGGCCCGGCATGCAGATCTTTTCGCCGGACGGAAAATACGGGTACGTCTGCTCGTCGTTCAATCCGGAGACCGACATCATCTCGGTGGCCGATCACAAGATAGTGGGCAAAGTGACCCAGGCCAGTCCATTCTGCCCCAACATCGCGGCGACGCCAGACGGCAAGCAGGTCTGGTTCACGCTGAAAGATATCGGCAAGACGCAGGTATTCGACGCGCAAGCGCCATTCAAACTTCTCGCTACGCTCGACACGGGGCCGATCACCAACCATGTCAATATCGTGCGTCGCGGCGAGGACATGTTTGCGTATGTGACGGTAGGCGGCTTGAATCAGGTGAAAGTTTTCCGCACCGATGATTTCTCGCCGGTCGCGACGATTCCGGTCGGCAGTCTGCCACATGGGCTCTGGCCGTCGGGCGACGGTAGTCGCGTCTATGTCGGTCTTGAAAACGCCGATGCGCTGGCCGTCATCGATACGTCGACCAATAAAGTCGTGGCGACGGTGCCGATCGGTCAGGCGCCGCAAGCGGTGGCCTACGTGCCGGACGCGGTGCCGCAAGGCGATGGCACGCAAAACACGGAACCGCTGGGTCTTGCCGCGAGCGCTGCGCATCTCGAACTGGTGTCCGTGGATGGCGGCGCGGCCCGAACGACGGTCGCGTTGTTCGATCAAGGCCTGCTGCAGGTACTCCAGGCTGCCGTGACAGGCCTTCAGCCGAAGCAGACCTACGTGCTCGGATTGTCCCGGAAGGCCGATGGCAGCGGCCGCATCGAGCCGCTCGCAATGTTCATGACGAACCCCGCGGGCTCCGCGATCGTCAACGCCGTCGGACAGATCCGCGAGGTCGTCGCGCCAGGCGTGAGCGGGGCTGACGATGCGCGCCGCTATCTCGTCATCGCGCCCAGTCTGGCCGGCAAACCGGGAGCGCCGGTCCAGCGCCAGGCGCTTTGATGTCCTGATGATGTCCTGAACGCCGCGTCGTCCTCGCGCGGACCGCATCGAGAGAATCAGGCAAGGATGCGAGACGATTGGGTATCGAGGCGGTGCCGCATCGGGCTCATACTTTGCGCGCCGTGGCTTGGGGCGCGGGCGAAGCGTTGCGTGATTGCGTGTATTCGAGCCCGCCCAAGCTGCGCGGCGATGTCATGAACGAAGCGCGTATGGAGGGAATCGGGTCATGCGTTATGCAAAGTTTGGTTCCACGGGTTTATTCGTATCGGAGTTGTGTCTGGGCACGATGACGTTCGGCGGCACGAGCGGCATCTGGGGGCAAATCGGGCAGTTGCAGCAAGCCGACGTAGAGAAGTTGGTCGGGCGGGCGATCGACGCTGGCATCAACTTCATCGATACGGCAAACGTCTATTCGGATGGCGTATCGGAGACGATGACGGGCGCCGCGCTGAAGAACCTCGACGTGCCGCGCGAGAATGTGATCGTCGCGACGAAAGTGTTCGGTGAGACAGGCACGAAAAGCGTCAATTCGCGCGGGTTGTCGCGCCATCACATCATGGATGCCGTCAAGGCGAGCCTGCGCCGCCTGCAGACGGATTACATCGATCTCTATCAAGTGCACGGCTTCGATCCCGCGACGCCGGTCGAGGAAACGGTGCGCGCGCTCGACGCGCTCGTGCAGCAAGGGCACGTGCGCTATGTCGGCGTGTCGAACTGGGCCGCGTGGCAGATCGTGAAGGCATTGGGTGTGGCCGAGCGTCTGGGCCTTGCGCGGTTCGAGTCGCTACAGGCGTATTACACGATCGCGGGCCGCGATCTCGAACGCGAGATCGTGCCGATGCTGGCGAGCGAAGGGCTCGGACTCATGGTCTGGAGCCCGCTCGCGGGCGGTTTGCTGAGCGGCAAATACGGCCGTCATGTGAAGGCTGAAGAAGGCAGCCGGCGCACGACGTTCGATTTTCCGCCGGTCAATCTCGAGCGCGGCTATGACTGCATCGAGGCAATGCGCGGTATCGCCGAAGCAAAAGGTGTGTCCGTCGCGCAGATTGCGCTGGCGTGGTTGCTGCATCAGAAAACGGTGACGAGCGTCATCGTCGGCGCGAAGCGTCTCGATCAGCTCGATGACAATATCGCCGCCACGTCGGTCGAGCTCAGCCCGGAGGAGCTGGCCACCCTCGATCAGGTCAGTGCGTTGCCGACCGAATACCCAGGCTGGATGCTCGCGCGTCAGGGCGAGGTGCGCCGCAAGCAATTGAGCGAATCGGGAAGGTAAAGCCTCGCTCAAACGATCTTCGGATCGCCGCCGCCCCCGCCGAGCGGCGCATCCGCGAATGGCGAGGCGGCCGCCTCGATCGGCAGTGGTGCGACTGGCCGCCCTGCATTGCGCCACGCGTCGAGACCGCCTTGCAGCGGCAACACGTCGATGAAGCCGGCATCGGTCAGCCGCTTGGCCATCCACGCCGCCGTCACCTCGTTCGGACACGCGCAATAGATGACGAGCTTTTGATCGGGCCGGTAGGCGGCGACGATGGCGTCGAGTTCCCGCTCGTCGGCAAAACGCGCGCCCGGAATGACGAACGGATCGAGGCTGCGCGTTTCGGCGGACCGGACATCGAATACCACCGGCGCCCCGTCAGATTCCATCAGCGCATGCAGCGTATCGACATCGATGCGCGCCGATGCGAGCGCGCGCAGCAACGCTCGGCGGCGTGTCCATCGCCACAGCGCATAAAGCGCGAGAAAAGCGACAACGATAAGCGCGCTCGCACGCCCGAAACGCCCCGCTATCGCGAGCAGATAGTCGATCTGCGGCGACAACACGACGCCGATGGATATGCCGATGCCGGCCCACAGCGCGGCGCCGACGCTATCGTGCGTGACGAACGTGCGATACGAGGTGCCCATCGCCCCTGCCATTGGCACCGATACGAGCGAGAGGCCCGGTATCAGCTTCGCGACCGTGAGCACCCGTACGCCCCATCGTCCGAAGAAGCGTTCCGTCTTGCGCACGCAGCTGTCGCGCGAAAGCGATAGCTTGCACAGCGTTTTCAGCGTCGCGCCGCCGTAAAGCCGGCCCGCATAGAACCACACACTGTCGCCGATCAGCGTCGCGCAAATGGCGAGCACGAGCACCGGGGCCAGCGCGACGCCGAGCGAGGCGGAGTGCAGCGCGGCCAATGCGCCGAACACGATGAGTGTGGGCATCGCGGGCACGGGAAGCCCGAGCGCCGCGGCCAGCGCATTGATGAATACGAGTGCGGGACCGTAGCGCGCGACGAGATCGTGGAGCATCGGGAGTTGTCCGGAGCGAAAAGCGGCGGCCGGCGACCGCACCCGCGAATTATGCCGCGAGTCTTTCGCACGTGCTTTCAAAAAGACTATTGCTCCGCGCGCAACGAAAAGCCCCGCATGCAACGAAAAAGCGCCTAGCCGGATTGGAGGCTAGGCGAAACCGCCGGTTGTCCGGCGGCGGAGGTACCGATGGCGAACACCGGCCCGATCGCCGTTTCATCGACGATCGGGCCGGCGCCGATCAGGTATGGCCGAATGATTCCGAGGCGCCGGCGTTGTCGTTGCAGCCGGGCGCCCGATCGATGCTGTTAGCGGCCGAAGTAGACAGCGTTGAATTCCGGGCCCGAGATGCGGCTACCCGACGCCGAGCCCGCTACCGTGCCGCCATAAGAACTCGAGGCATTTCCGTCTTGTTGAGCAATGCGTGCTTCGGTGGCTTGCACGTTATCGGGGTAGTACGGGTCCTTGCCGAATGCCGTGTGCGGGTTGGCTTGCACGAACTGCGCGAGTTCCGCCTTCACTTGAGCGCGGGACACAGGGGCGTCCGATTGAGCGAAAGAAAGCGCCGGTGCGGCGATGAGCGTGGCGATGACTGCGGCTTGAACGAGCGATTTCATGATGACCTCCGGTTTGTTTGTCCTATCGGTTATTGCCGATGCAACTGCTTGAACCGATGACTGAAGTCTAGCGAGGCAAACTCTAAGGGTTAACTCCTATTTGGAGAAATCACCGTTACCTATTTAGCGATAATCGCCGCTACGCTTGCCGACCATTTCTTGTCCGCACTTTCATACGAGGCTGCTCTATGCGTCGTTTTTTACGAAATGCTTTCGTTCTCGCCGCGGTGCTCGTCTCAGCGCATGCGGTTCGCGCGCAGGCACCGGATACCGTGCAGATCGAGGATCTGACGTGGACTGAATTGCGCGATGCGGTCAAAGCCGGCAAGACAACGGCGATCGTTCCCATTGGCGGCACCGAGCAAAGCGGGCCATACGTCGCGCTCGGCAAGCACAATGCGCGCGTGAAGGTCCTTGCCGCGCGAATCGCGCAGACGCTGGGCAACGCATTGGTGGCGCCGGTCATTGCCTATGTGCCCGAGGGAAGCTATGCGCCCCCCACATCGCACATGCGCTTTTCAGGCACCCTTACGGTGCCGGACGATGTCTTCGTGAAGACGCTCGAATCGGCTGCGAACAGTTTGCGTATTCATGGCTTCAAAAACGTCGTGTTCCTGGGCGATCATGGCGGGTATCAGAACGACATCAAGCAGGCGGTAGTCAGCCTCAATCGCAGTTGGGCCGGCAGCGCGCACGCGCTCGTGCCGCCGGAGTATTACGGTACGAGTTCGGATGGCTACGCGCGAATGCTTCGTCAACGCGGCTATCGCGACGATGAGATCGGGACGCATGCCGGACTTGCCGATACGGCGTTATTGCTGGCCGTCGCGCCGCAGATGGTGCGTGCCGACGCGTTACGACAGGCCGCCAAGCCGGGACCGGCGGATGGTGTCTACGGCGGCGACCCGCGTCGCGCAAGCGCTGAGCTCGGGCGGCTTGGCACCGATGCAATCGTGGCGCGCACCGTCGACGCCATCAAAAAGGCGACGGGCAAGCCGTAGCGACATTACGCCGGCTTGCGTTTCAGCCCGCTTCAGGTTTTCCTTGGTCCGTAATTGGTGGGTATTTCGATTCGGCTTTACGACATTCGACATTCGACAACGGAACCCCTATGCGCCAGCGCCTCGATGTTCGCCGTTCCTTGCTGTCAGTCCGCTTCTCGTTGGGCGCTGTGTGCGCCGTGTTCGTGAGCCTGTCGAGCGGTGCGTCGGCGCTCGCCGCGACGGCGCAGCCGCCCGTGACGACAGTGCCCGGCATGCCGCCCGTCGCCGATTCGCACAACCTTTACAGCGAAGCCGGCGCCGGGCATCTGAGCAAGGCAGTGGCTGGCGCGCTGCCGCGCATCTATGTGCCGAACCTGCGCTCGGACGATGTTTATGTGATCGATCCGGCCACCTTCAAAGTCGTCGACAAATTCAAGGTCGGTCGCAGCCCTCAGCACATCGTGCCGTCATGGGATCTGCAAACGCTCTGGGTCACGAACAATGCGGAGGAACGTACCGATGGAACGTTGACGCCGATCGATCCGAAAACTGGCAAGCCCGGCCCGGCCATCGCGGTGGACGATCCCTACAACATGTACTTCACGCCGGACGGCAAGGAAGCGATCGTGGTTGCCGAGGCCCATGCGCGGCTCGACTTTCGCGACCCGCATACGATGGCGCTGCGTTCGAGCCTCGACGTACCGCAATGCAAGGGCATCAACCATGCGGATTTTTCGATCGATGGCAAATACGCGCTCTTCACCTGCGAATTCGGTCACGGGCTGGCCAAGATCGATATGACGAGCCGGAAGGTGCTCGGCTATATCGCGTTTGGCAAAAAGAGCATGCCGCAGGATGTGCGTATCGCACCCGACGGAAAGATCTTTTATGTGGCCGACATGACGGCTGACGGCGTGCACGTCGTCGATGGCGACAGCTTCAAGGAGGTCGGGTTCATCGCCACGGGGGTGGGCACGCACGGCCTGTACCCGAGCCGGGACGCCACGAAACTCTACGTGGCCAATCGCGGCTCGAGCCATGTCCATGGCATGAAGCATGGCAAGGGCAGCGTGTCGGTCATCGATTTCGCCACGCGCAAGGTGGTGGCGACGTGGCCGATCCCGGGCGGCGGCAGCCCCGATATGGGCAACGTCAGCGTGGATGGCAAGACGCTATGGCTATCCGGCCGCTTCGACGATGTCGCCTATGCGATCGATACGGCAACGGGCGCGGTGCGCTCGATTGCCGTCGGCATGGAGCCGCATGGACTCACGGTGTGGCCGCAGCCGGGGCGCTATTCGCTCGGGCATACCGGGAATATGCGTTGAACGAGTCAGGGGTGCCGGTTCAGCCCCGTTGCGGCGCGGGGCGCAGCGCATGCGCGCCGTCGCCGATCAGGAAGAGCGCGAGCAGTGCCACCGCCCAGAAAGCGGGGTATTCCCATCCGCCGCCCTTGTTGGTGAAGAGCCACCCGTTGGCACCGTGCACCATGACGATGGTGCCGAGCATTTCGATGGCCAGCGGGATCGCCACCCACGAAGCATAAATGCCGAAAATCAGCGCGATGCCGCCGGCGAGCTCCAGGGCGATCGTCAGATAAGCCGCAATGGCGGGCAATCCGAGCGAGCCGAAAAAGCCGACGAAGCCGGGAATCGAAAAGACGAAGAGTTTGAGGCCGACGTGGGCGAGGAAAAGAATGCCGAGACTGACTCGTAAAAGCAGGGCGGCGTACGGTGCGGTTTTCTGATTGATCATGGCGTTGGTTCGAAACGAAGCAATGAGGAGGGAACGCACGGTCGGCGCGCTCATGCGAAGGCATTGGCGCGCATCCCGGTTGCGATCTATCGCGAACGATACGGCGGCGCGGCACGCCGATCAACTCGGCTATGATTGATCCATCATTTACTCGTGGTTGATGTTGCGGATGGATACATTGACGAGCATGCAGGTCTTTCGTCTGGCCGTCGAGCTCAAAAGCTTTGCCGCGGCCGCGCGGCGACTGGACATGTCGCCCGCGATGGCGAGCAAGCATGTGATGCACCTCGAGCGGCGCCTCGGCGCATTGCTGCTCAATCGGACGAGCCGCCGCCTGAGTCTGACCGAAGCCGGCACCGTCTATTTCGATCATGCCCGGCAAATGCTCGACGATCTGGAAGACGTCGAGGCGAGTGTCGCGCAGTCGACAGCCGCCCCGCGCGGCACGCTTCGCCTCAGTGCCCCGGTGTGGATGGCCAACCCTGATTTCATCGGCGTGCTGAACGATTACCGTGGCCGCTACCCCGAAGTCAGGCTCGATGTCGATCTCTCGGGACGCTTCGTCAATCTGGTCGAAGAGCGGATCGATCTGGCGCTGCGCGTGACGAACCCGATGGCGCTCGGGCAGTCGTTGATTGCGCGGCCGATTGCCCCGGTGACGTTTCACGTCGTCGGGTCGCCTGCGTATCTCGACCGCGCCGGCCGGCCGACTCGCGCGACCGATCTCGGCACGCACGCAATGCTTTCCTATTCGTTGATGCAGGACGTCAATCGCCTCGACGTAGAGGGCCCCGATGGTCGGGAAACCGTCAAGGTGGACCCGGTGCTTCAGAGCAACAACGAATCGTTGATGCGCCTTGCCGCGCTCGAGGGGATGGGCCTCGCGCTATTGCCGAATTCTCTCATCGCACGCGATCTCCAAGCGGGACGGCTCGAGATCGTCCTGCCCGACTATCGCGTATTCGATTCGCAGCTTTACGGCGTTTATCAGAACCGCAAGTACCTCTCTCCGAAGGTCAGGACGTTCCTCGACTTCATCTCGCAGGATGCGCGCGTGCGCTAAGGGCGCTTTGCGAGGCTCGCACGCGTGATGCGTTTTTGTCGAGCACCTATCGCGGTTATGGAGAATCGCCTATTCTCGTTTCCAATGTTTCGTGCGCCTGTGTTTCGGGCCGTCGATCCACAAAACGAATGCACGCGAATGGGGGTTCGTCATGAAGCGCTGGATATTGTGTGCCGCAATCTGCGGCTCGGTGAGCGTTTGCGCGCGCGCGCAAAGTTCCGTGCAGTTGTACGGGATCGTCGACGGCGGTGTGACTTTCGTGACGAACGAGGCGGGCCATCATGCGTGGGGCCAGACGAGCGGTATAGGCCAATCGGATCGATGGGGATTGCGCGGCGAGGAGAACCTCGGTGGTGGCTACCGCGCCATCTTTCGGCTCGAAAACGGCTTCACGCTCAACGATGGCCGGTTTTCTCAAGGCGGGTTGGAGTTTGGCCGCCAAGCATGGGTCGGCGTGACGAGCGGGCGCTTCGGCACGCTCACGTTCGGACGCCAGTACGACTTCATGAGCACGAACCTCACTGCCTTCGCGGCAGGCACACTGACACCCTCGGTATTCGCTTTTCATCTCGGCGACCTAGACCGGCTCGGCGCCGAGCGGATCGACAACGCGGTGCGCTACGTCACGCCAGAAATGGCGGGATTTCAATTGGGCGCGTTATACGCATTCGGGGGGCAGCCGGGCAACTTTGTCTCGCACAGTGCTGCCAGCTTCGGGCTGACATACGGCCGCGGACATTTCAAGGCCGGTGCAGCCTATGTCGAAATCCACGACTTTACCGCCGTGGCTGGCATCGGAACCACCGTACTTGGGACACCGCTGATCGGCACTTCACCGCAGGGCCTGCTTCCACGCTTTCAAACCTTCGACAAACTGACCGCCGTGGGCGTCGGCGCCGGGTATGAACTTGGCCCGGCCTATTTGCACGCGGTATATACGGCGGTAGGCTTCCGCCAACATGGGCAAAGCGCATCGTTGCGGACCGCCGAAGGCGGGCTGAAATATTCGATCGACTATGCGCTTTCGTTATCGGCCAGTTATGCGCGCTCGACGCTAGGTGCTAACGGTTGGAGCCAAATCGTCGGTGGCGGAGATTACGCGCTATCGAAGCGCACCGATGTTTACCTTAATGCGGTCTATTTGCATTCGAGCGCGGGCGCACGGGCAGAGCTCTTTGCATTGCCCGCTTCGGGTTCGACTCGGCAAACGGTTGTTTCACTCGGTGTTCGGCACTTGTTTTAACGGTAATTGTTGCCGAATTTCATATGAGACGATCGAGCTTGATTTGATCTAGATTAAATTCCCCGCACAAAAACACCGTATCGTCGGGTTTGCTTGGATAGGGTTTCCTTTCGTTGAAAGACGCGTGGGAACCGTTATTCTTCGAACCGACGGTCATGAAAGAGCGCGCTCCCGATATAGGAGCAAAATCGGACCGACCCGTCGAAAGTATTAATAAGTCGCCGAATAGTGGCATTTTAAAATCGGTAAAAATGTCGCCGTGAGGGCCGACAGATTCTCAATGCGATGCGCGGCGCGTGGTTCGCCGCATCGCCCAGGGGAAGTACGGTGTACAGACTATGGGAGCGCGCGCGGCGGTTCTGCCGCGAGCATTATGCTGGCGGATTCGCTTTGGGGGCCCTACTGTTGGGGCTCGGAGCGACCGTGATCGTTTATTCTCTTCTGGCGTCGCTTGTCGACCACGAAGCGAAACTACGGTTTGAAAACGATTCACGCGATATCGAACAACAGATCGCAACGCGCGTTCGACTTTATTCTGACGTGCTTGTCACAATGCGCGCGCTTTTTAGCGCGGATGGCACCGTGACGCGGGGCGAATTTCGCGATTTCGTGAACAGTCTCGATTTGCCCGGTCGCTATCCTGGATTTCAAACCCTCAATTACGCGGCTTATGTGCGTGCCGTCGATCTGCCGGCGTTTGAAGCACGCGAGCGCGCGGACTCCATGTTGACCGACGCGGGCATCGAATTCACCGCGCAAGTCAAAGGTGCGCACGCCGAACATGAAATCCTGACGTTCGTCGAGCCGCTCGAGGCCAATCGCGAGGTTCTTGGAACCGATCTAGAGGCGAAGTTGGGCCGTGGCGATGCGCTACAGCGGATGCGCGATTCGGGGATGTCGTTGAGTAGCGGGCGGCGCATTTTCGCTGAGCGAGGTGCGGAACAGGTCGGCCTGGCGATGCGGCTTCCGGTCTATCGCCGGGGGATGCCGGCCGCGACCGTGGCCGAGCGCCGATTGGCTTATCTCGGTTCAGTCGGTGCAGGCATCCGAATCAACGGCATGATGGCGGGCCTCGTCAGCGGGCAGACGTTGAGGCTTTTGCGCTTTCGGATTTATGACGCCGGCAGTCTGCGCGAGCGCGAACTTGCCCCGAGCGCCGCGACGTTGCTCTATGACAGTGCGCTCGGACCGACGCCGGCGATTGGGCATGCGTCACGCGCCGACGCAGTCGCCACCACGATGGCACGTAACGGTGCGCTCGTCCGCAAGGCATACGGGGAGTTCGCGGGGCGCCGCTGGTCCATCGTCTTTGCCGCCGAGGCCCCGGTATTGACCGGTCCGCAGCGCTTCCTGCCTGTGCTCGCTCTCGTTTCGGGCCTCGTCATCAGCGGCTTGCTTTCGGTGCTGGCCTATGCGCTTTCGAGCGGGCGTGCCCGGGCCATCAAACTCGCGGATGCGATCACCGCCGATTTGCGCGAAAGCGAAGCGGCACGCGCCGAGGCTCAGCATATCGCGCGTCTGGGCGACTGGCGCATCGACTTTGATGAACACGCTGTGCACCTTTCGAAGGAGATGGCGAGGCTCATCGGATGCCGCGGCAGACCGACGCTCGGCGCGCTCATGCGCGCGATCGACCCGGCGGACCGCGATGCACTGCTGATGCGATTCAAAAAGGCGCTTGCCGCGCGCGAACCGTTCGAGCTCGAGTGCCGTTATCGATCGTCGCGTGGCCGGCGCGGCTGGTTGCGCGTGATCGGCCGCGCCTGCGGGCCGGCCGACGCGCGGCAGCTGCGTGGCACGGCGCATGAAATCACGAAACAGAAATCGATCGATCTCGCTCGCGAACTCGAGCACGCGTTCACGCTTCAACTCACGACGGCGACGAACGAAGCGGATGTGTTGCGACAACTGGTCGAACTGCTCACGCGCGGTATGAACTGGGACGCGGGCGCATTCCGGCCAACCGCGGCGGGCCTTCAGCAGCAATTGGGCGCATTTCATTCGGTGCAGCTGTCCGAACTCGCGTTTTGGCTTGGCAGCCGAGCGCCGCAGATCGACGCCGGCGAGGCGCCGGCAATGCCGCATTGGTTGGCGAGACGGCACGCGAAGGGCAACGATACGTTCTTGTCGGCGGGTCAATGCACGGTCTCTACGACGTTTTCGTTCCCGCTGCTCATGGGTACGGAAGTACTTGGCGTGGCGGAGTTCTACTCGCGCGAACGGCGCCACGCGGAACCGCAGGCGCTTGCGATGGCGCAGTCCATCGCAAGCCAGACGAGCCATTTCCTGCAGCGCCGCCGTGCCGAGAACAACCTGCAGTTTCTGGCGAATCACGATGTGCTGACCGGGTTGCCGAATCGCCTCATGTTCAAGGACCATCTCGACGCCGCACTTGCGCGCGCCGACGTCGAGCACACCGTGCTTCACGTGATCTTCATCGATCTCGACCGGTTCAAGGACATCAACGATTCGCTTGGACACAATATCGGCGACCAGTTGTTGCGCGCCGCGGCCGATCGGCTGAACGAGCGCGTAACCCAGGCCGAGATGATCGCGCGGCTGGGCGGGGACGAATTCATCGTGCTCATGAACGAACGGCATGACGATTCGCGTTGCCTGTTTTCGACGATCGAATCCATTCAAAGCGCGCTTGCGCTGCCGTTCGTCGTGAGCGGGATGCAGTTGCAGGTGAGCGCGAGCATCGGCGTGAGCTCGTTCCCGTCGGACGGGACGGACGCACAAACGCTGCTGAAGAACGCCGATATCGCGATGTACGGTGCGAAACAGCGCGGCAAGAACACCTATCAGCTCTACGTACGTCAGATGAGCATGTCGTTGGAAAAGCGGGTGGAGATGGAGTCGTGCCTGCGCCACGCCATTGCCAACAACGAGTTCGAGCTTTTTTATCAACCGCGCGTCGATTTGCGTTCGAACCACTGCACAGGCGTGGAGGCGCTGATTCGCTGGAACAGCCCGACCCTCGGGTTCGTCATGCCGGGCGATTTCATTGCGCTCGCCGAAGAGACGGGCGCGATCGTGGAGATCGGCGAGTGGGTGTTGCGCGAGGCCTGCCGTCAGGCCGCCGAGTGGCGCGCAGGTGGCCTTGGCGACATTCATGTCGCGGTCAATCTCTCCGCGCGTCAGTTCGCGGATAAGCGCTTGCAGCACTGCATTCTGGGCGCGCTGGATGACGCGAGGTTGCCTGGCGAGAGGCTCGAGCTCGAGCTGACCGAGAGTACGGTGATGCGCAACCCCGAACAGGCCGTGCGCTGGATGAACAACATCAAGAAGACGGGTGTGCGGCTTTCGATCGACGACTTCGGTACGGGCTATTCGTCGCTCGCCTATCTGAATCGATTCCCGATCGACACCGTGAAGATCGATCGTTCGTTTATCAGCTGTCTGCCAGACAGCCACAGCGATGCGCAAATCACGAGCGCGGTGATTGCGCTCGGGCACTCACTCGGCCTGGCCGTCATCGCCGAGGGCGCTGAAACGCAGGCACAAATCGATTTTCTGCGTAAGGAACGCTGCGATGAAGTACAAGGCTACTTCTTCAGCCGTCCGCTTTCCGCTGGCGATATGAGGGCTTTCCTCGGTCGGCCGGCACAATCCGGCCCCGGCGATGCGTCGGGGTCTTTACCGAGGGACGCGCGCGATTCGGGCTCGCGCCGTTCGCATCAAACCTGAGACGAGGAAGACCATGCAAACACAACAATCTCGAGACATTGCCGCGATGTGGCAGGCCATCGACGAGCTCGATTTCGAGCGTATCAAGGCCAAGCTGCAGCATCGGCACCATGGCGCGATCGCGGCTGAGGCGATCCGCCGTGCCGAGATAGGCTATCGGCAGTTTCTCAAGCTGATAGCGAAGTACCCGGACGTGCCTGTCGTGCCGAGCGAAGCGGTCGACGAGTTCTGGCATATGCATATTCTCGACACGCAGCGCTATGGCTCTGACTGCGAACGGATCTTCGGCTACATGGTGCATCACGATCCGTACCTGGGCATCGACGGCGGCGAGCACGAAGCACAGCGCCAGACGCTCGCATCGGCCAGCGAGGCACTGATGATGCGCGAGTTCGGGCAGGCGAACGAAGGCATCGGTGCGACGGCCGCCTACTGTATCAAGGCGCTCGACGAGATGTCGTCGGCAGCATACTGCATACGCCCGCTTGCGGACGAATCGTCCGCGGCGTACTGCATTCGGCCGATGGCGCAGGCGACGGACGCGGGATATTGCATCCGTGCACTCTCCCCGGAATCGTCCGCGGCGTACTGCATTCGGCCGATGGCGAAGGCGACGGACGCGGGATATTGCATCCGTGCACTCTCCCCGGAATCGTCCGCGGCGTACTGCATTCGGCCGATGGCGAAGGCGACGGA